>CALAUY010000098.1 GCA_937892015.1 uncultured Bacteroidales bacterium
AAAGATGCGTGCACCGGTAAACGTGCCATCTCCGCCGATGACGATGAGGGCATCAATACCGGCAGCCACCAATTGCTCGTACGCCTTTTTGCGGCCTTCAGGCGTCTGAAAAGCGGGGCAACGGCTCGACTTGAGGAAAGTGCCGCCACGTTGAATAATGCCGCTCACGTCTTGCGAGTTGAGTTCACGAATCTCTCCGTCGATGAGCCCGCTGTAACCGCGATAGATACCTTTCACTCGGATGCCGTTGGCAATACCGGCACGAACGACCGCACGAATAGCTGCATTCATTGCCGGCGAATCTCCGCCTGACGTCAGCACGCCCACACATTTGATTGCGTATTCCATATTGCTTCTATTTTTAGTTCTTTTTGGGTTGTTTTTCCCCTTGTTGTTTCTAAATCGGGTGCAAAGTTACAATTTTTTTTTCAAATATGCAAATAAAATGCGATTTTTTTTGCAAAAGATTTGGAAGTTTCAAAAAAAAGTATTAACTTTGCACGCTCAAAGCAAAAAAAACATCCAAAATACAGTAAAACTTAAAACATTTATGGCTTACAAAATTTCAGAAGACTGCATTGCATGCGGTACGTGTATTGATGAGTGCCCGATGGGTGCCATTTCGGAGGGCGAACATTACAGCATCGACCCGGATATGTGCACAGAGTGCGGTACATGCGAGAGCGTGTGCCCGAGTGGCGCTATTTCGCTGTAACGGTCTTGAAGAGGTCCGTTTCATTATTTCTCGTGCTGAGCATCCTGTTAGCGGGTTTGTTCGTTTTAGACCTGTCGTCGGGTGCGATGCATGTTCCTTTGTCAGCGCTTTGGGGTAGCGGCATAGAGCATCAGATTATGTTGTCGCTGCGTTTGCCCAAAGCGTTGACGGCCGTTTTAGCGGGTAGTGCGTTGGCATTGTCGGGCTTGATGATGCAGACGCTTTTCCGTAATCCGTTGGCAGGTCCGTATATCTTAGGGGTGAGCAGCGGCGCAACGCTCGGCGTGGCCACACTCATTCTTTTGGGTACAGTGTTCGGTTTTGCCGCCACTTCTGCGATGACGGTGGTTTGCGCCATCATCGGTTCAGTGCTCGTACTGCTACTCGTGATGCTTTTCTCGTACCGCGTTCGTTCTAATGTGACGCTGCTGATTGTCGGCATGATGATTGGTTCTGTGGCCGGGGCGCTTGTGAACGTGATGCAGAACTATGCCAATCCCGACTCACTCAAACTCTTCATCGTCTGGACGCTGGGTTCGCTCTCGTCTGTAGGCTGGGAGGAGATGCGTTGGCTCGTACCGATTGTGTTGGCGGGCATGCTTCTTGTGGTGATGCTCATCAAACCGCTCAACGGGCTCATTCTCGGCGAAGAGTATGCGCAGGGACTGGGCATTAACATTCGCAGGGTGCGTTTCGTGATGGTGGTTGCCACAGGTCTGTTGGCCGGAGGTATCACGGCGTTCTGCGGACCCATCGCTTTCGTGGGCGTTGCCGTGCCACATATAGCGCGTGGTCTCTTCCGAACGAGCAATCATATGCAAACCGTTCCTGCAACGGCGTTGGCCGGTGCTAATCTGCTGCTTATCTGCGATGTTATCTCCGGTGCTTTCACGTACCCGTTGCCTATCTCCACCGTGTCGGCACTGTTCGGCGCACCAATAGTTATCTACATCATCCTGAAGAAATAATCTCGTGCGGTTTCGCCGACAGACGCTACAGCCTGATAGTGGTCGGTAGTATTTCGTCAGCCGAGAGCGTAGCTGTGCCGTGCCCTTTGACGATGAACGTACATTGTCCGGCAAACGCGTGCATCTGTGGTTGCACGAACGAGTCGAGCGAGCGAGAGTCGCCGTTGGCAGCAGCGACGAACGTGCAACCGTCAGTCTGTATGGCGATGAGCGGGGCAGCGTCGCAGCAGAGATTTCCGTCCTTGTCGCGTACGCTGACGGTCAGATAGGCCAGTTCGTCAGCTCCCTCGTGTTCGTTCGCCCAATCGGCCTGCAGATGATGCGGCGCGTCGGCCGTATGCACCGACTCTTCTGCCGCAACCGACCCGTCGGCAGCGTAGGCCACCACCTTGAGTTCGCCCGCTTCAAAAGGTACGTCGTGCCACATCAAACGGTAGCGCGGCAACAGTTCAGGCCGTGGTGCCGTGCCCCAATCGGGGATGGCAAACGAGCCTACATCGGGCATGGTCGAGACACCCTCTATGTACTCGCCACGACGTAACCGGTCCGTTTCGTCGCGCGTCGCAAAACGCAGTCTGCCCTGACTCTTGCCGTTGACGAACAGTTCGGCCTCGGGGTATGAAGTGTAGCAAAAAACGGGCACATGGTCACCATCCTGCCAGTTCCAATGTGGCAACAGATGAAGTGTGGGCTCAACGGTGTTCCACTGCGAACGGTAGAGCCAATAACGGTCTTTGGGCAGTGAGGCCAAGTCGATGATGCCGAAATACGACGAGTGACTGGGCCACGCGTCGGTGTCGTACGGCGATGGTTCGCCCAAATAATCGAATCCAGTCCAGACGAACTGACCGAGTGTCCATGGGTAGTCGTCCTGCAACTCAAAATCCTGTTCTGGCAGACCCGACCAAGCACAGTATTCGAGGTCGTATCCCGAGCATTGCCCGTCGGGGTAGATGGCATCGGGCTGTATGATGGCCGGTCGTTTGTATATGCCGCGCGACGAGACGGTGGAAGCGGTTTCCGAGCCTAATATCATCTTCTGCGGCAAGTGGTTGTACGCCTCGATGTATCGCCCTGTGCGGTAGTTGAACCCGGGTAGTTCAACCGCAGCAGCAAAACCGTTGTAGATGACGGTCTTTGCTTGGTCCATTCCGCACGTGACGGGTCGGGTAGGGTCGAGTCGATGGAAGATGGATTGCAGCATCTCCACCATCTGATAACCTTTAGCGAACGTCTGATTCCAGACCTCGTTGCCGGATGACCACATCACCACGGCGGGCGAGTTCACCAGGGCAGTCATCGTGACCGTCACTCCTGCAAGCTCATCCACGGGAACCGGCACGGACGACGAAGTGATCATCGAGGATGCTGACCAGGCGGAGCTTGACCTCACGCATCTCATCGAGGACACCCAGATGGGCGAGAAGCTCGGCGAGGTCATTAAGGACGTGGTCAAGACCACGACGACCGAAACGGGCGATACCGTGACCGAGACCCGGATATGGGTAGGCGGACTTGAGTCCTCATACACGTACACCGGATCTGCCATCAAGCCGGCGATCCACGTATACGACGGAATCAGGGAGCTTGGAAGCTCGGATTATTCCGTATCATACAAGAACAACACCAACGCGGGCAGCACGGCTCAGATCACCGTCAAGTTCAAGGGCAACTATGCAACGAAGACACCCGCGCAGACCCTTCACTTTACACCGTTTCGTACCTGAACAACGTAAACGTCGGCAAGGCAACCGTGATCATCACGGCAAATGACCCGACCGAAAACGGATACGTGGGCACAAAGACCGCAACCTTTACCATCAACAAGGGTAGGACCGAAGCTGAGGTCGTTTCCGTCGAGGATGCGGTTTACACTCCCGCGGGAGCAAAGGGAGCCGTTACCGTCATCGACAAGGAAACCCATGAGGCAATGACCGACCTTACCAACGCGAAGAACTGGAACAAGGCCAAGGCAGTCATTACCTACGACGGAAAGAAGCTTGGTTCCAAGGACTACAAGCTGACGGTTAAGGACACGGCACTTCCCGAGGATGGAGTCGTGACCGTAACGATTGAAGGTCAGGGCAACTATGAAGGTTCGTTTGACGCGACCTACAGGGTCATCACGGCCGACAAGAACCTCAGCAAGGCCAGGATACTCAAGAAGATCACCAAGGACTACACGGGCGACGTCGTGACGCTCACTGACGCCGAACTTACCGGACTTCTTGACAAAACCTACGGAACCGACTACAAGGTAGCGTCCTATTCCAAGAACGTGAAGAAGGGAACCGCCAAGGTCACCCTCCAGGGAATCGGAACCTATGGCGGAACCAAGGTCGCAACCTTCAAGATCGCACAGAAGAAGGGCAGCTGGAACACGGCAGGCAAGACCTTCGTGGACGGCGAATGGACCAACAAATAAGATTCGGCGGGGGAGCCTAACGCCTCCCTTAATCAGGTTTCAAGGAAAGGATCGGCTGCGGCCGGTCCTTTCCGGCTTACAGGCATCTCAGGATGAGAAAAATCCCATTTCCGTTGTAATGTCCGGAAATGTAATGTTTCCTACTCAGATCATAGTTACCAGCCGACCTGGCGGCAATCACGCGAGCTTGAATGCATCCTGCCGAACGATGTCTTGTTTCAAGATTCTCATGTTCCGCCCATTCCGCTTCTGTGATCCCTGGCCCTTTTTTTACAAGATCCTTTTTCAAAAGTTCATAGTATCTGGCTGTATCATCTCCGGGGCATTGGTCGGTATATGACGCGGTGGAATTTGGGGCATAAGGAAATCATTCAATGGATGGCAAAACATAAGGGAGCTCCGTCAGTTTCGATGACGGCTTGCAATTCCTGATGATTGAAAAATCCCCATAAATGGCGTAATATGATAGCCAAGCAGACAATTTGAGTTTAGCTGCCTTTTTGAAAGGACGAAATTATTATGGCCTTATCAGTAGCAGAAGAGAAGAGGTTAGATTTATCTCCGTTAGATTATACGTTTGATTTACTGACAGGGCTTTCGGATTCGGAATTGCGGGCCATTCAAACAGTTGCCATTTATTCTGTGGAAAGGAGGCTTGCAAATGGATTTTAAGGTAGGAGTTGGGAAATCAGATTTTGAAGAACTTAGAGAATCAGGAAATTACTATGTTGATAAGACAGAGTTAATTTATGAACTTGTTAATGATACGGATAACAAGGTTACTCTCTTTACCAGACCACGTAGGTTTGGGAAAACGCTCATGATGAGTATGATAGAGAACTTCTTCAGCATACGGAAGGATAGCGCACGCATATTTGAAGGGCTTGCCATAACAGAACATAAAGATTTCTGTAAGGAATGGATGAATCAGTATCCGGTATTATTTATTTCGTTCAAGGATGCGGAATCGGAAACCTATGATGTGGCATACGCCAAATTGATGACAATCATAGCGGATGTATGTAAAGCAAATTCTGAGATAAACAATAATACGATAGACAAAGATGATCTGGAAGTGTTTGCAAGGCTAAAGGCGCAAAAAGGAACAGAGAGTGATGTTCAGAATTCATTAAAGACAATTATGCGCATGATGAACGCCGTTTATGGAAAAAAAGTCATTCTCTTGATTGACGAGTACGATGTTCCTCTTGCAAAGGCGAGCGAAAAAGATACATCAGAGAATGGGTACTATTCCAAGATGCTTGATGTCATCAAGGGGATTATGAGTACTGCCCTTAAAGACAATGCGTTCCTTCAATTTGCTGTGATTACAGGATGCCTTCGCATCGCAAAGGAAAGTATCTTTACAGGCACTAATAATTTTGCCTCATACTCCGTGCTGGACGAGAGATTCAGCAGTTATTTCGGATTCTCGGAGGATGAGGTTGAAACGATGCTGGAAGTTGCTGACAGAAAGGAAGCAGCGACAGAGATCAGAGAGTGGTATGACGGATATGTGTTTGGAAACTCCTATGTATACTGTCCATGGGATGTGATCAATCATATTTCAGCATTAAGATATAAGAGAACAGCAAGACCTAAGAACTATTGGAAAAACACCAGTCATAACGGAATTCTGCTGACATTTGTAAAGCGCACTGATTTTGATGTTGCCGGTAAATTTGAAAAACTGCTGAATGATGAAACCATTGTACAGACGATATCTGATGAATTGACTTATGACACTCTTCACTCCACGGAGGACAATCTCTGGAGTGTCCTTTTGATGACCGGTTATATTACAAAGGGTGATCCTGATGAAGATGGAGATACGGTTTCTCTGAAGATACCCAATAAAGAGATTGCCTCTATCTTTACAGATTGCGTTGTAAGATTTTTTACGGATACCGTAAGCTCTGATACAATCACAGATCTGATGGAATCTATGTGGGATAAGGATGAAATAAGATCCGGCGAGATACTGTCTGGCTTGCTGTGGAATACGATCAGCTACAATGATTATCACGAGGACTATTATCACGCATTTCTTGCAGGCGTATTTGTAGGCCGGGGATATGAAGTAGAATCCAATAAAGAGAAAGGTCTTGGAAGACCTGACATATTGC
>CALAUY010000099.1 GCA_937892015.1 uncultured Bacteroidales bacterium
GGGATACGGAGGGTGAGCCCGCGCGTATTTTTGCCGGTCTTACGAAAGAGGAGCTCGTCGTAGCGGAGAAGATCTTCCGAACGGTCTCGGAAAACCTGGAGACCATGACTCAGTGAGTGAACCTCAGATCCGAGGTTTATTTTAAAAAGCGATCTTATTATTTTTTAGGAGGAACAAACAAATGGGAAAACCTATGGCTGATTATGTCAAGCTGCCCGAGCTTGAGGAGTACTCCAAGTGGTTCAAGGATTTTGCCGATCTGTACCGTGAGGACGGCATCCTGCAGGTCTCCTGGAAGACCAAGAACCTGCCCATGCTGACCAGCGGCATCGACTCCATGCGGCACCGTATAGACTCGCTGGGACGTGTGTATTACAACCAAGCGGTGAAGATGAACGAAGATGCGGCGTATATCAACGACAAAAAGCAGTACAATAAAGCGCTGGCAGAGATGAAAGCGATGTTCAAACAATCGTTGCCGTTCTTCGAGCAGGCGCACGCCCTCGAGCCCGATAACACCGACTACATGCGTACGCTCAAGGCACTCTATTATCGCTTCATCGACGAACCCGGGATGCAGGATAAATACGACGCTATCGTCAACGAACTCGGTTACTAATGGTCGATGCAGAGGCTGATCACACATCTGCTTTCTGCTGCTGTTGGTTTTGTCTGTCTGACTTCTTGCGTCACTTCGAAGAAAGTGAACTATTGGCAAGAGCCGGACAGACGCATACCATCTTATGCAGACACCCTTTCTTATGAGGACTACGTGCTCAGGAAAGGGGATCGTCTGTATATTTACGTCTATTCGATTGACGAACGTATCACCAAGCTCTTCAATTCGGGCAACGCCAACATCCGTTCGTATGTGCGAAGCGGGTCAAGTGCCGGCACAACCGACCTCTACTCCTACGTGGTGGACGATGAGGGGAACATCTCTTTCCCGATGGTTGGCACCCTACAGGTGCTCGGTAAGTCAACCCGTGATGTCAAGCACGAACTCGAAGAGGCGCTGAGTGGACAAATCAAGTCACTGGAGGGCATGAACGTCTTCTCAGTCGATGTGCAGGTCATCCAACGTTATTTCAGCATCATCGGTGCAAACAGCTCCGGACGATTCGCCATCCCTAAAGAGAAAATCACAATCTTCGAAGCTCTCGCCATGGCAGGCGACATCGCTGATTTTGGAGATCGCTCCACCATCAAGTTAGTACGCGAACAGGGCGACTCCACCATCGTCAAGACGTTCGATGTGCGGTCGAAAGATATTGTGAACAGCGAGTTCTATTATATCGAACCCAACGACGTCATCTACATCCGCAAAATAGCCGGCAACTCGTTCGGCATCAACAGTGCCGCGGCTACTGTCTCCGTGGTCGCAACGACACTCTCTTTCGGCGTGTTTATCTATAGTTTTATCGACCGATACGTGGTGCAACCTGCCACGAAAAACAAGAACAAACAATGAGAAAGGGTGGAGTAGTACATACTGTTCTCTTGTCGGCGTTGGCGGCTCTCATGCTCACGTCGTGTTACTCCCATCGCGTGGTCGGGTTGCTGCAAGAAGATAAACGCTTGCCGCAGTACGAGAAAGCCGAGTACGAGCCCTACCGTATAGCTGTCAACGACGAGGTCATCTTCCGACTCATCACGATGGATGAGACCATCTCTAAAGCCATGGGCACGCAGATGACGGTCAACGATGCCGTAAGTTACCGCGTCTATGCTGACGGAACGGTCGATCTGCCTTTCTTGCCGCCCATCCGTTTAGAGGGACTGACGCTCGACGAGGCCGAAGATACCCTGCGCACGCATCTACGCGAGATTATCCCCGATGCCGAGGTAAAGGTGTCACTCTACAACAAAACTTTCACCATCATCGGTGACATCAACTCCGGCACGTTCAGCGTGTACAAAGATAAACTGACCATCTTCCAAGCACTCGCTATGTCGGGCGACTTGGCCAATTCGGGTGACCGACAACACGTGCGCATCATCCGACCTCACGGGGATGGTGAACCCGAAGTGCTCGAGTTCGATATCCGCACCAACACCATCATCAACAGCAAGTACTATTATGTCTATCCCAACGACGTTATTTACGTTAGTCGTGCCCCCGGTAGTTTCTACAAAGTTAGTAGTTACAGCGGCTTCTTAGGACTCATCACTTCGTCCCTTTCGCTCCTTGTGGCCGTACTCAATTATACCACTTTATTCTGAGCAACAATATGACAAATAACGACACATCTAAATCGCAACAACAAGCGCTCTTGGAGGAAGAATCCTCGGGGTTCGATGCGCGTGAATGGGTCTTCAAGATTCTGCATTATTGGTATTTGTTTGTTATCAGTGTTGCCATTGCCATCGGGTCGGCTTACCTGCAGAACAGGAAGTGGATTGCGCAGTATTTCTCGTCGGGTACGATGATTATCAAGGAGAACACCAACTCTTATGGTGGCAGTTCGGCTCTCATGAGCGGATTCGGGGTCGATGCAGGCTACAAGAACGTCAACAACCAAGTGATTATGCTCTCGTCGTACGACCTCATCGGTCGGGTGGTCGATTCGCTACCGTTCATCCGCGTCGAGTACATGACGAAAGGACATTTCAAGACACGTAACATCTATCGCTTGACACCCGTACTGATTGAACCGATTCAGGTGTCACAGGAGGCATACGGAAAGCTCTTCGCACTCGATGTAGGCGACAACGGCGAACTGACCATCTCTTCCGCTACTGAGAAATACCGCGAGGATTGGGAACTCAACGCAGCTTTCGGACAGACCATCGAGACCGACATCTTCACTATTGCCGTCAACCCCTCGGGCGACATACGGCCCGGCAGAATATATTTCCGTTTTCGCGACCGAGAAGGACTCATCAACGAGTTCCTCGGACGGCTTCAGAAAGCGTTTGTGGACGAGGGCAGCACCGTGTTACGCGTCTCTCTTGTGTCCGAAACACCCGACCGCGACTGCGATTTCATTAACAAACTGTGCGAGATCTTCCTTCAGCAGAATCTTGAGCGAAAAAACAGTGTGGCCGACAACTCCATACGGTTCATCAACGAACAGTTGGCCTTGCTGCGCTTGTCATTGCAGGTCTCTGAAGGCGCAATGACTGACTTCAGGCAAGAGAACAAGTTCATCGATGTGTCCTCCTATGCCGGCACGCTCATGTCACGCATGGACCAGTACGACTCCGAAGCAATGAACATACGGTTGCGTGAGATGTATATCGATTATCTGGAGAACTACCTCAACACGGGCATGGAGAAGGGGACGGTTCTTATGCCGTCATCGCACGGCGTGAACGAACCTAACCTGATGGCACTCGTGGCGCAACTCAACGAACTGGTGATGCAACGCGATGAACTGTCCGACAAAAACGTCTATTATCAGAAATATACGAACGACATCAACAACATCAAAACGGCCATACGTGAGGTCATTAGCTCCATGCGTGCATCTATCCTCATAGAGAAAAACGACCTCGCTGACCGCAGTCGATATGTGGAGAACGCCATCCGCAATCTGCCGGAAAAAGAGCTGCAGATGGTTGCCATCGAACGCAATTACCGCATCGACGACAACTACTACACCTTCTTCCTCCAAAAACGTGCCGAGGCCGAGATTCAGAAAGCAAGCAACGTGCCTGATAATGAGATACTTGACCGCGCTCGAACGACCTCGATGGTCAACTCCAACGCCAAGTCACGCAAATATACCAACTATTTCTTGATAGGACTGTTGGCACCGCTCGTTTTCATCATCCTGAGCGAACTGCTCAACCAGAAAGTGCGTACACCCAAAGAGGCCGAGAAACTATCAGTATTCCACCTCATCGGCTCAATCCGCCACGCTCGCAACCAGTCGCCCACGCTCGTCAAGGACCGCCCACGCTCGTCGTATTCGGAGATGTTGCGCAGCATTCGTACACGCATCGAGTTCATTGCACAACGCAAAACGAACATATCCATCACCGTCACCTCCACCGAGTCCGGAGATGGCAAAACGTTCCTCTGCACCAACCTGGCGTGCCTGTACAGCCTTTCCGGCAAACGCGTCATCCTCGTTGACCTCGACATCCGCAAACCGAACGTACACGAGAAACTCGGACTGGGCACCGGTAAGGGACTGACCAACTACATGATTGGCGAATGTGCACTCGAGGATACCATCATTAGCAACGAGACACTCGGATTCGACGTCATGCTTGCCGGCACTATCCCCCCCAACCCGGGCGAACTGATGCACTCCGACAAACTGACAGAGGTCATCGAAAAGCTCAAACAGCAGTACGATTTCGTAATCATCGACACATCGCCCATCGGACTTGTTCCTGATGCGTACGCCATCATCGAACAGACTGACCTCACGCTCTTCGTCATCCGATGCATGCAGACGAACAAAAAGTTCTGTAAATCAGCACTCGAGCAACTATCTATCGACCACAAAGACAAGATTCATCTCATCCTTTCCGACGTGCCTATTGAAGGACTCCGATACGGCTATTATTCAGGCGGTTACGGATATGGATACGGCGGTTACGGATATGGGTATGGATACGGATACGGACATGCGTACGGACGAGGCAGAAAAGCCTATGGATACGGACGATACCTCTACCCGTTCAAGCACCGAAAAGAAAGCAACAACTACCACTATTACTCCGACGAGGACGTATAGTGCACACGTTCATGTGAATAAATATAAGAGTTAAGATAATGGAGACAAGGTACAATCCATCTGAGATCGAGGCCAAATGGTATCAGTATTGGCTCGACAACAAACTGTTTCATTTCGAACCCGACGGCCGCGAGCCGTTCACCATCGTCATCCCACCACCGAACGTCACCGGAGTGCTCCACATGGGGCACGTGCTCAACGAGACCATTCAAGACATCCTCGTTCGGCGTGCACGGCAAGAGGGCAAGAACGCATGTTGGGTGCCCGGCACTGACCATGCATCAATTGCCACCGAAGCGAAAGTAATCAAACGGCTGGCCGAACAGGGCATTCGCAAGAGCGACCTCACCCGACAAGAGTTCCTCAAGCATGCGTGGGCATGGACAGATGAACATGGCGGCATCATACTCAAGCAACTACGTACACTCGGTTGCTCGTGCGATTGGGATAGAACGGCCTTCACAATGGACGAGATGCGCTCCAAAGCCGTCATCGATGTGTTCTGTGACCTCTATAAGAAAGGACTCATTTACAGGGGGTTACGCATGGTCAACTGGGACCCGGAAAGGCAGACGGCACTCTCCGACGAAGAGGTCATCTACCACGACGAGCACTCACACCTCTTCTACCTCAAATACTACGTGCAAGAACAAGACGAGGTACGCCCCACAGGCGATGAGGGCGAGGTCATAAACAAGGACGACAAGGGCTATTACGCCATCGTGGCAACTACGCGTCCCGAAACGATAATGGGCGATGTGGCGATGTGCATCAACCCTAAAGACCCCAAGAACCACTGGTTGCGCGGCAAGCACGTCATTGTGCCCAAAGTGGGACGAGTCATTCCCGTCATCGAGGACAGATACGTCGAGATAGATTTCGGTACGGGATGTCTCAAAGTGACACCCGCGCACGATGTCAACGACTATGCACTCGGACAGAAATACCACCTCGAAGCAATCGACATCTTCACCCCCGATGCCCATCTGAGCGAAGCAGCCGGACTATATGTCGGCATGGATCGCTTTGCTTGCAGAGAACAGATTGTCAGGGACTTGCAACAAGAAGGACTCGTAGAGAAAGTGGAGGACTACGACAACAAAGTCGGCTATTCCGAACGCACGAACGTGCCCATCGAACCGCGTCTGTCCCTCCAGTGGTTCATCCGAATGCAACATTTCGCTGACATCGCTCTGCCGCCCGTCATGAACGACGACATAGTCTTCTATCCCACCAAATACAAGAACACCTACCGCAATTG
This sequence comes from uncultured Bacteroidales bacterium, assembly GCA_937892015.1. Lineage (GTDB taxonomy): Bacteria > Bacteroidota > Bacteroidia > Bacteroidales > Paludibacteraceae > Colicola. The sequence goes on from CALAUY010000099.1 coordinate 5,953, forward strand.
GCTCGAGAACATCAAAGATTGGTGCATCTCACGCCAACTCTGGTGGGGGCATCGTATTCCCGCGTATTACATCAAGTCACTGCTCGAAGAAACCGGTGCAGAGAACTATCCCGAAAACAAGATTATGGTGGCACCAACCATCGGCGAGGCACTCGCTCAGGCACGTCAGATAGACGGATTCGAAAACCTCACCGCCAACGACCTCGTGCAAGATGAAGGAGCTCTCGACACATGGTTCTCCTCATGGCTCTGGCCCATCAGTCTCTTCGACGGAATCGAGCACCCCAACAACGAACAAATACGTTATTACTACCCCACGGCCGACCTCGTGACAGGACCCGACATCATCTTTTTCTGGGTCGCTCGCATGATTATGGCAGGTTACGAGTATCAAGGACAAATGCCGTTCAAACATGTTTATTTTACAGGAATAGTGCGGGATAAGTTAGGACGAAAAATGTCCAAATCGCTCGGCAACTCACCCGACCCCTTGGAGCTCATCAACCGTTTTGGTGCCGACGGAGTGCGTATGGGTATCCTGCTCTCTGCACCTGCCGGAAACGATATCCTCTACGACGATGCTCTCTGCGAGCAGGGACGCAATTTCTGCAACAAGATATGGAACTGTTTCCGACTCGTCAAGGGATGGGAGGTGGACGATGCCTCGCAACCCCCGTATGCACGACTGGCAACCGACTGGTTCACCGCCAAACTGGAAGAAGCAGCGGACGAGGTGACCGA
>CALAUY010000100.1 GCA_937892015.1 uncultured Bacteroidales bacterium
AGCGGGACCTCCCCTACCTTAGGGGAGCGCTCCTGTGGAGCTAGTCTGATTAGTACAGACTTATGGGACTTATGGGATGAATGACATGAGATTACGAGATTAGAGATTACGAGATTATGAGATGGCGGGATAATGAGACAACAAGGGAGGGGTGGTTAGAGTTCGACGATGGTGATGCCGGCACCGCCCTTGTCGATGTCGCCGTCGTGGAACGCTTTGACGCGTTGTTGTGTCTTGAGGTAGTCGCGGATGACCTGTTTGAGCACGCCCGTACCGGTGCCGTGGAGGATTGTGAGTTCGGTAGCTCCGACCATGACGGCATCGTCGAGCAGGTTCATCACCTCGCTGAGTGCATCGTCGGCCCTATAGCCGCGCAAGTCGATTTCGGGTCGGAACTGCAGTTTGCGGTTGCGTACGGATTCGGAGAGCCCGCTATAGTAGTTGCCGGCGTTGAGAATGGCGTGCGTCTCGGCTTTTTTGGCTTGTCGGTTAGAGACGAACTCCAGTTTCTTGAGGGCGATGTTGGACTTGAGATTGCCGAAAGCGACAACTGCCGTTTTGGCTGTCATCTCGATAATCTCGCCGACGGCTTGTTGTCCACGGATGCGCACTTTAGCCCCGACGCGGAGTGCGGTATCCTCTTGACTGACCTGCAGCGGTTCGGCGTTCTTCTTCATCCGACGTTCGCGTTCGGATTGTGCGGGGCGCTCGTGCTGCGGGGCGATATTCTCTCGCAGATGGGCTATTTTCTGCCGTGCAGTGCGGGTGGTCTCTTTGTCGGCTTGCGACTCTTTGATGGCGCGGATGGTGTTCTCAATCGTTCGGTTCGACTTGTCGAGAAGGTCGGCAGCCTCCTCTTTGGCCTTAAGGAGAACCTCCTTGCGTTTGCCGCGAATGTCGGCCATCTCTGCCTCGTATTTGGCCGTCAGTTCGTTGAGCTGTTTCTCTTTCTCGTGCACCTGTTTGCGTTTCTCCGCCCAGTAACGTTTGTCGCGTGCGATGTCTTGCAGATGTCGGTCGTAGTTGATATTATCTTCGCCGACAAGCTCCTTGGCTTGAGCGATGATAGGTTCGGGCAGTCCGATTTGTCGTGCTATCTCGATGGCGAAAGACGAGCCGGGTTGCCCTATGCTGAGGGTGAAGAGGGGGCGCATCGCCTCACGGTCGTAGAGCATGGCGCCATTGATGATGCCCTCGTGCTCTTCAGCAAAATGTTTGAGGTTGGTGTAGTGCGTGGTGATGATACCAAAGACTCGGTCGTTATTGAGTTGTGTGAGCACGGCCTCGGCGATTGCTCCACCGAGCAACGGTTCCGTTCCACCGCCGAACTCATCGATGAGGACGAGCGTTTGGTCGTTGGCGTTGCGAAGAAAATACTTCATGTTGCGCAAGTGCGACGAGTAGGTGGAGAGGTCGTCCTCGATGGACTGTTCATCGCCAATGTCGATGAAGATTTGCCGGAAGAAGCCCATCGTGGTATCTTCGCGTACGGGCACGGGAAGTCCGCACTGGAGCATATACTGTAGGAGCGCAACTGTCTTGAGACAAACGGACTTGCCGCCGGCGTTGGGGCCGCTGATGACGAGGATGCGTGCTTTGTGGTCGAGACGGAGAGTGAGGGGCACAACCTCTTTGCCTTGTGGCCGAAAGTTGAGCATGAGGACGGGGTGGCGCGCTTCGCGCAAGTCGATGAAAGGTTGGTCTTTGAACTCGGGCGAGATGGCGTTGATGGAGCGCGCAAATGCCGCTTTGGCGTACAGAAAATCGATGTCGCCGAGGTAGTTCTGCGAGTGCCGGATATCCTCCATGAAAGGCCGCAGATATGCCGCGAACTCTTGCAATATACGTGTGCGTTCGCGCCTTTCGTCACCCTCTAACTCGCGTATGCGATTGTTGGCTTCAACCACTTGTTGGGGCTCGACATAGACGGTCTTACCGGTGGCCGACTCATCGTGTACGATACCACCTATCTTGCGCTTGTATGCCGGCGGAACGGGTATGACGAGTCGTCCCTCTCGCAGTGTAGGCGTCACATCTTTGTCGATTAGCCCGTCGGCTTGTGCTTGTCGGAGTATGCTGCTCAGTGCACGTGAGACGGAACCTTGTGACTGCTGCAGCTCGCGCCTTATACGTGCCAGTTCGGGCGAGGCATTGTCCTTCAGTTTGCCGTATTTATCGAGGATGCGCTCTATCTCTCGGCAGATGTCGCGGAACGGGGTAGGGTGGGGTTCGGTACTCTGTGGCTGCAAGTGTCGGAGAACGGTGAAACGCTCTGCCGGCAGTTGGTCGAAGAAGTCCATGTAGAGCACGACTGCTTCGAGGGACTTGCGCAGTTGGTGCAGTTCGTCTTCATCGAGGAAGAGCCCCTCGATGCGAATACGACTGATGCTGTCACGTAGATCGTGCAGTTCGGGTCGAGGGAAAGCGAGACTCTGATCTTCGAGGATGGACTGCATCTCTCGTACCTTTTGTTGGAGGTGTTGCACCTCATTGAAGTCGGTGATGAACGTCATCTCATCGACTTTCTCTCTGCTCGGTGCAAAAGCACAGAGTCCTCGAATCTGTTCGCGAACGATAACGAAATCGATTTTTTGTTCTATTTCGCGCGGGTAGTTCTTCATCCTAATAAACGAATGTCTTTAATGATGCCCTCGCAGCCGACGGCTTTCTGCAGTTTATCGACGAGTTGGAATCGGCAGTTGAAGAGTTCTTGTCGGAGTGGTGCAGACGTGATTTGAACATAGAGAACGCCACGGTTGATGCTTATTTTACCCGTGTAGCGCGCAATAGTTGGTCCTAGTACTTTGGGCCATGCATCGATGATGTGGCGCTCCATAAGAGGGCGTTCGAGACCACTCTCACGGAGCACTTCGGCGATAAGTGTACTAATAGACTGTATGTTGCTGCGTTTCATTATTTATGTCGGGTGAGGTAAACCCGGTCTCCTATTTCGGGTTGTTGGCCTTTCTGTGCGTTGTTGTACTTGCGTAATCTGGCAACCTCGATATTGAACTCGTATGCAATGGATTCGTACGTGTCTCCCAGTTCGGCCTCGACCCATCGTACCATTTTCTCGGAGTGGACGGGGTGTTCGGTGAAGAGCGAGAGTTCACCCATTGTGGCCGACACTTTCTTGTCGCTGCTGAATGCCTTGGCAATAACGTCTCCATCGGGGGCGTTGTTGTTGGTTTTGGGTTGCGTGGGTTGTGTGGGTTGTGTGGACTGTGCAGGATGGTTGCTGTCGGCAGCATTGGTGGTAGTCTCCGCAAGTTGGTAGTCCTCAATCAGTTTGATGAGTTTAGCGGCATAAGTAGGGTCGGTGGCGTACCCGCATTGGCGTAGCCCGTGAGCCCATCCCTTGTAGTCGGTGATGGGTAGTTGGAAGAGTGAGGCGTAACGTGGTCGGAGTAAGAAGAGCGAGTGGTCCTCGTAACTATCTTTGGCTTTACGGTACTTGCGGAAACATTCTGAGGCAGTTTCATCGTCGTGCGTATAGGTCTCGCCGGTCCAATCCGAATGGCACTTGATGCCGAAATGGTTGTTGGCTTTCGTAGCGAGTTCGCTCTTGCCCGCACCGGACTCGAGGAGTCCTTGTGCAAGGGTGATGCATGCGGGAATCTTGTGCGCTTTTTCCTGCTCGACAGCTATCTTTTTATATTGTTCAATATAATCCAGATAGGCTTGATTGAGAACAGGTTTTGGCGCAGTTTCTTGTGCGAAAGTGCCCAGCACCGCGCACATACAGAGTGCCCATATCGACAGTACTTTCCTCATTGTTTTATCTTATTTTGAGTTCTATGTTTACTTCGTAAACTCGCGCGCCGCACTTACTCCTCAAAAGTCCACCGGACTTTTATCGGTGCGGCTTAATCGCTTCAGGTTATCTTATGGTTATCTTATGGTTATCTTATGGTTATCTTATGGTTGCCGTTGCATGCGGTTTGCCCCTTTCGGCGGAGGCCGCTCTCCCCGTTACTTCGGGGAGACGCTCCGGGTCATCTTATGGTCATCGTTGCTTGCGGGTGTAGAGGCAGAAAAGTACGAGTAGCAGCAATGCAGTTGCACCTGCCACAGCGTAACCAATCCAGCGTAGATGTTCTGCCAAATGGAAGCCCTCGGGGGCGATGAGGATATAACTCACCGAGACCATCGTCATGAAGAGGGCAGGGATGAGGGTGATGATGTATCCCCAACGGGTGTGTTTTTGGTTAAACAAGTACACAGTAGCAGCCCAAAGGGTGAAGACGGCAAGCGTTTGGTTGGTCCACGAGAAATACCGCCAGACG
>CALAUY010000101.1 GCA_937892015.1 uncultured Bacteroidales bacterium
CAAATAGGACAAATAGGACAAATAGGACAAATAGGACAAATAGGACAAATAGGACTTATGGGACTAATGGGACTTATAGGACTAATGGGACTTATAGGACTTATGGGACTAATAGGACTTATGAGACCAATAGGACTAATGGGACTAATAGGACCAAAGACAATTTACAAATTCCGCCATTCTTTGTTCTTTGACGTATTGATACAAAAAATGCACGAAAATGCACTTTTTTCACTTTTTTCTTGCATATATGAAAAAAAAGCAGTAATTTTGCAGGCTGAAATAGCAAAGCAAGAAAAGTAAGCAAAGCAAGAAAATGCAAGCACAGCAAGGAATGCAAGCACAGCAAGAAAAGTAAGCACAGCAAGAAAAGTAAGCAAAGCAAGCAAAGTAAGAGTAGTAAATGATCGAGATGATAAAGACTTTGGAATTAGAGGATTATGTAGCGCGGATGAGTAGTCCGGCAGGTGAGGTGCTGTCGCAAATAGAGCGGCGCACTAACGTGCTGTTGCCAACGGCGCACATGCTGTCGGGGCATGTACAGGGTCGCGTTCTGTCGATGTTGAGCCGGATGGTTCGTCCGCGGCGTATCCTTGAGTTAGGCACGTTTGTCGGCTATTCGGCTCTGTGCCTTGCAGAGGGGCTGGACGCGGATGGTCGGTTAGTGACGATAGAGAAGAACGACGAACTGGAGGAGATGATTCGGGGGAACTTGTCCCGGTCGCCACTCGGCGCAAAGATAGAGCTACGTATCGGTTCCGTTCAGGACGTGCTGTGCGACCTTAGGGCGGCGATACTGTCCGGCGAGTCCACAGAACCGCTGTTTGACCTCGTCTTCATGGATGCCGACAAACGGACTTATACGGAGGATCTGGAGGCGCTGTTGCCGCTGGTTAAGCGTGGCGGTTGGATTCTCGCCGACAACACTCTTTGGGACGGACATGTGGTGGACTCGGCATACGACAAAGACAGGCAGACGTTGGGTTTGCGGCACTTCAACGAGTACGTGCGGAACGACCCTCGACTGGAGTGCGTCATCTTGCCGATACGCGACGGGATGACGGTGATTCGAGTGCTTTAATCCATGAACTCTTCGGCAGCATGAGTGCGCTGCGCCTCTTCTTGCTCGTAGAGTGCTTCCAGTTGTTCTGCCCGCTCCTTCTCGCGTTTGCTGTTCAGAACCGAATCGAATCCCTTGCCAAAAACGCCCTGCGCCACACTCTGGCTAATAAACGCGTTGGGGTCGATACTCTTGATGATGCGAAAGACCTCGTTACTCTCGTGGACACGCACTAACACCAACAGCACTTTGACGGGTTTCTTGCTGTACCATCCGGTGCCGTCCAGTTCGGTGACACCGCGGTGGACGGTGGTGACGATGGCATCAGCAATCTCTTTGGACTTGTATTTGGAGAAGATGAAGAACTGCACAGACTGCCGTGCCCGACCCATAATAGAGTCGGCGGTCATGGTGCACATGAACGTGAAGCACAGACCCATCAGAATCGGTTCGAGTCGGTGGTTTTGCGGCAGAAAATATGCGCTGGTGATAATCACCAAGTCGCACGCAAAGAGCACTTTACCGATGGACATCCGACGATATTTATTGACAATCATGGCAATGATGTCTGTGCCGCCCGAACTGCCGTTATTGAGGAAAACGATGCTGAGTCCGAGTCCGCAAAGCATGCCGGCGATAACGACAGCCATGAAGGTGTCGTGCAGTACAGGTTCGTGAGCGATGGGTATGAAGCGAAACCAGAACGTGAGACTCAGTACACCCCAGACAGTGCGGATGCAGAAACGCCAACCGACCAAGAAGATAGCTATGATGAGCAGGAAAGCGTTGGCTATCAGCGTCGTAAGCCAGATGGGCATGGCCGTGTCGGTGGCAAAATAGATAATCTCTGCCAAACCCGTAAGTCCGCCGCCGACTATCTCTGCCGGAACGAGCAGTTGGTTGACGGCAAAAGCATACGGGATGAGTCCGAAGAAGATGGCGATATATTCGAGCGTCTCGTTAACCGCTTTCTTGCTGCGGAGTCGCTTGTATTCAGAGTTGATGTCCATACTATTTCTTGTAACGTGCAACTAAGTTGCGGTCACCCCAACCATTATCGACTCTGCTGACGGGAATCCAGAACTTGTTGTCGGCAACCCACGTCGTGGGATAGGCCGCTTTCCGGCGACTGTAGGGATGTGTCCACTCGTTTGCAACGACCTCATATTCAGGATGTGGCGCATTGACGAGCACGTTGTCTTTAGGGTCTGCCTCGCCCCGACGTATCTCCTCAATCTCTTCGCGGATATGGAGCATTGCATCCACGAATTGGTCGAGTTCGTGCAGGCTCTCCGACTCGGTCGGTTCGATCATGAGCGTGCCGTGCACGGGGAACGAGAGGGTAGGGGCGTGGTACCCGTAGTCCATGAGTCGTTTGGCGATGTCAGTCTCCGTGATGCCCACATCTTTGAACTGTCGGCAGTCGAGGATGAGCTCGTGCCCAACGCGTCCTTGCTCGCCGGTATAGACGATGCCGTACGCGTCACCCAGTTTGGCTGCAAGATAATTGGCCTCAAGGATGGCAGCTGCTGTCGCTTCGCGCAGTCCCTCTTCGCCCATCATGTTGATGTAGCCGTATCCGATGAGTGCCATGTTGGCGTTGCCATAGAGAGCCGAACTGACGCGGTTGAGGTCCTCGGTCGGCAGCGAACCTATCAGTTCAGCCCGTACGCACACAGCCCCCACGCCGGGTCCACCGCCTGCATGGGGCGAGGCGAACGACTTATGCAGGTTGAGGTGACACACGTCAGCTCCGATGGCAGCAGGGTTAGTGTACCCTATCTGGGCGTTCATGTTAGCCCCGTCCATATAGACGAGTCCACCGTTATCGTGAATGATGTCGCACATGCGGCGCACGTTCATCTCGAAGATGCCGTGCGTTGAGGGGTACGTTATCATGCATCCGGCGAGTCGGTCGCGGTACGTCTCGGCTTTCTGTTGCCAATCGTCGAGGTCGGTGTTGCCACCTTCATCGCAGCGGATGACTACCGGCTCAAAGCCGGCCTGCACGCACGAGGCAGGGTTGGTGCCATGTGCCGATGCAGGAATGAGCAGCACGTTACGTTGCGGCTCATCGTTGCGTAGATGGTAATCGCGGATGACGACCAGACCGGTGTACTCGCCAGCAGCACCGGACGTGGGTTGTAGCGTGGTGGCCGCAAAACCCGTGATGACGGCCAGTTTCTGCTTGAGGTCTTCGAGGATGTCGAGGTAGCCTTGCACTTGGTCTTCCGGCGTGAGCGGATGGATGGCTCCAAAGCCCGGGAACGTGATGGGCAACATCGCTGCGGCGGGATTGAGCTTCATCGTGCACGAACCGAGCGGAATCATGCTGTGCGTGAGGCTGATATCCTTACGTTCGAGGCGTTTGAGGTAACGCATCATCTCTGTCTCGGTGTGGTAGAGCCGGAAGACATCGGCTTGGAGGTAATCGACCTCACGCATCTGCTCCTCGTCGATGCCCCAGAGACCGTCGAACTCGTGCTCATCGGTCACTTCAGGTGCCATGCCGTTCACGGCGTTGGCGAAGAGTTCGATGAGTACGTTCATGTCCTCCAGTCGCGTCGCTTCGTCCACAGACAGACCGAACCACCCCGCGGGGTCGTAATAGAAATTGACGCCTGCCTCTTCGCCCATCTGTCGGAACTCGCTCATCGTCAGTCCTTCCGGCAGGTGTATCTTGAGCGTGTCGAAGAACTGCGCATTCTCTTGCACGTAACCGTACGCTTGTAGCAGTTCGCTCAGATAGACTGTTTTGCCATGGATGGCCTCAGCGATGTGGCGGATACCCTCTGCACCGTGATAGACCGCGTAGAAACCCGCCATCATCGCACTGAGTGCCTCAGCGGTGCAGATGTTCGATGTGGCTTTTTCGCGTTTGATATGCTGTTCACGCGTCTGTAGTGCGAGCCGGAAAGCGGGCTTATCGTGCGTATCTTTAGAGAGCCCGATGATGCGCCCGGGTAGGTCACGCTTGAACTCCTCTCTGGTGGCCATATACCCTGCTGTTGGCCCGCCAAAACCCATCGGCAGCCCGAAACGTTGGGCTGTTCCGCAGACGATGTCAGCGCCCCAAGAGCCCGGTGATTTCAGCAATGCGAGTGCCATCAGGTCGGCAATGACCGTCACTTTAGCTCCTGCTCGGTGTGCCTCTTCTACGAAATACGAGTAGTCCTCGATTGCCCCGTCGGCGTTGGGCCATTGCACAACTGCTCCGATGAAGTCGGGCGTGAAGACGAAATCGGCGTAACGACCGAAAACGAGTTGTACCCCTTGTCCGGCAGCGCGCGTCTGCATGACCGAACGGGTGTTGGGGAAGATACGTTCATCAACGAACACCTTGCAAGCACCGGCTTTGATTTGGTCTCGTGAGCGCAAGTTACGCATCATCGTCACGGCCTCGGCAGCAGCTGTCGCCTCGTCGAGCAACGAGCAGTTGGCCAGCGGCAGTCCGGTCATGTCGCTAATCATCGTCTGGAAAACGAAGAGCGCTTCGAGTCGTCCTTGCGAAATCTCTGCCTGATAGGGCGTGTAACTGGTGTACCATACGGGGCTCTCGAGCACGTTACGCACGATGACGGCAGGGGTGAGCGTGTCGTACCAACCCCGTCCAATGAAGTTCTTAAGCGGCTGATTTGCAGCACCCAACTCGGCCATGTAGTCGAGATGCTCTTGCTCGGAGAGCGGCTCGGGTAAGTCGAGCGGTTTGCGCAGCCTGATATTCTGCGGAAACACTTCGTTCAGCAGCTGTTCCATACCCGCTGCACCAATCGTTTGCAGCATGTGTTGACGGTCGTCATCAGACAAACCGATGTGACGGTTTTTCAAGAAATTACTCATTGTTGAGTGGATGTATGTTTCGTGTTATTTTTTCTGTTTGGGTAGTGCTTTGGATTTGAAATCAGCCCAATCGCACGACGTCTTGAACGTTTTCTTTGTCTCGTTGGGAACGAAGAGCATGCAAGCGGCTTTGTTGATTCCCTCGAAGATGCCGTGACACTCGGGGTCAGGCTCCATTGCCGTGGAGTAGCAGATGATGGTGTTCAGGGCGATACAGCCCCGGAACGCGTTTTGCCCGATGCTTCGCACTCCCTCGCCGATGATGAGTGTATCGGCGGAACTGCACCCTTGGAATGCTCCCTCGGCGATACTGGTAATGCTGTTAGGAATGGCTATTTGCTTCAGTCCCGTGCAACCCTCAAACGCACATTTGGCCACGCTGGTAATACTGCGTCCGAACTCGAGAGACGTGATACTACGGCAGTATCCGAAAGCATGTTCAGCAATGATTTTCACGTTGTTACCGATTGTGAGTGAACTGAGTTCGGTGCAGTTAAAGAACGCATACGGAGCGATGGTTGTCACATTGTCGGGTATAGTGACTATTTGCAGGGCCGTACATTCAGCAAACGCATGATTGCCGATGCGGCGAACACCTCTCCCGAACAAGATGTTCCGCAGTTTAGAGCAACCCGAAAAGGCCTGTTCTTCAATACTTAACACGTTGTTGGGCAGTTTCACGGACTGTAGGCTGTTCATTCCGGCGCAGAAGAACGGCGGAATCGACTCTACCTCATCGTGGATGAGTAGGGATGTCACTTTAGAGACGTTGATGCCCTTGAAAGGGTTGCCGGCAGGGAAATGCGGTGGTCTCCACTCGATGGTGGTGATGTTGTTGCAGTTGCGGAACGCACCGAGGGCGATACTGTCAACACTCAAACCGAACGTGACAGAGTTGATGTTCTTGCACGAAGCAAATGCCCCCTCGTCGATGACGCTTACGCTGTCACCGATAATCAGTTCGGTAAGACCATTGCAGCCCGAGAACGCATATTTCTCGATGTGCGTCACGCCCTCTCCGATTGTGAGCGAACGCAGTTCAGCGCAACCATAGAACGCTTCAGAACCAATACTTTTGACGTTGTCGGGGATGACGATGGCGGTCAGGTTGCGTGCCCCGTAGAAGAGGTTTTTCTCAATGCGTGTGAGGCGACTCGGCAGGTTGATGCTCTGCAGTTGTGTGCAACCACGGAATGCTCCTTCTCCGATTTTCTTGATGTTGTCGGGCAGTGCAATCGTGGTGATGCGGCTCATTCCAGAGCAGAAAAAAGCGGGTAGAGTAGTCACTTTGTCGCCGATGGCGAGCGAGGTGACATGCGTCAGTTTAGCCCCTTTGAAGGGATTAGAACCGATATATTTGGTCGTGTTCCACTCGATACGTATGAGGCTGTCACATCCGGCGAAAACGTTCTCTCCGAGAGCTTTGACGTCGCGCCCTATCTTCAGCACTTTGACGCCTGTGCAACCGCGGAACGCTTCCGGTCCGACTGAGAGGATGTTGTACGAGAAATCGAGTGTGTCGAGCCCCGTACATCCGGCAAAAGCGCGCTTGCCGATGGTGGTGATATCGTCGGGTAGGTCGAGTGACGTGAGCGAGGTGCAGTTGCTGAATGCCTCATCGGCAACAGCGGTTGCCTCTTCGGGTAAGATGACGTGTTGCAAACTCGTACAGCCGGTGAATGCCGCTTTGCCAACAGACTCTAAACTGTCGGTGAACGTCACTGTGAGGAGGTTGGTGCAACCGAAGAACATCGAGTCGGTGACGACGTTAAACCGCTCGGGAAACACTACCTCCGTGATGTGCGTGCGCTCGTGGAAGATGTTCGGGGCGATACTCGTCACTTGGTATATCAGCGGCTTTTTCTTGCCCTGTTTGAGCTGAACGGTGGCAGGAATCACCACTTTGGTTAGGGTCGAGTCAGTCAATCCCGCCAACTCCACCTCGCCGAGTTCTTCGGATGTGATGGTATATCCAAGCTTACCTGCTGTGATGTCGAAAGCTTGCACAGCAACGCATACCATTGCTGCGCAAAGTAAAAGATATATTTTTTTCTTCATTTTCAGCTTTTATCTATCTACACCGAGAGCGATATTCATTCCAACGCGGAAGAGTTGTTCACGATGTTCGGTCGGTGGATCTTCGCCCTGCAACGGCCATCTGTATTCTCCGAAGAAGTTCACCGGTGCTTTGCCCGAACCGTTGATGAGCATCGAAATACCTCCTATCACGTGCACGCGCGTTTTCTCATAGGTGTTGTTCTTGTCAATAAACGCATCGAAGAGGTTGACCGATACTCCGCCGTAGAGCGTGAAGCCGAACCCTTCGGCAACAGGTAGTACGAGTGAAATCTTCGGCGTATAGCAGAAATCATCGATTTTACCCATCACTTTGGCCTCGAAATCGAGTGGTGCCACGCCCAACATCTTGTATCGGAAAGGCAGGACACCGAAATGGATGATATGTGCGGTATCCACGAACGAGAACGTGTATCCGAAATCAACAACGCCAATGAACCATGTACCTGCGTTGTCGTAGTACCGGCTCAGCAGTTTGCCGTCAGAGGGCTTCGACCCATGTTGTGTGGAAAGGGAATCTCCCTCGCGCCTGAGATTGGCGTGATAAACCAGTTTCTTCACGTGCGGTGATGACATGTCGATGCTGTCGATATACGGTTGATAACCGTTTTTCGTGACGTATATGGCGTATTTCTGCGGGGTAACTTTCACTTTCTTGTTGGCCTTGATCTCGAACGAACCACGGTCACTCTGCAAGCGTACTTCGGGGCGACCGAAGAGGTTAGAGCGTACCATCAGTTTGCGGGTGAACGCCAGTTTTTCGGAAGGATTATCTGTGCCCTCGTTGATGAAAATGTAGTAATCGCACGAGATGCTGCCATCGTGGTTCTCAAGGGTTATTTTGTTGCGTCCTACAGGCAGTTTTCCTGTGTAACTACCTCGTCCGACCCAGGATTGCTCGTTGTTTATTTCGTTCCAAATGAAGATACCGATGGTATCTTCGGTGGTTAGGCTGATTGTTCCTTTCGGCACATGTTCGAGTTGATAATCGCGGATGAACTGCTTGCCGGCCTGTACGTAGAACGAGTCGCGCACGGCACGGTGGTCGGTTTTGCGAATCTGCACGAAATGCGGCCCTGTGGGCATGTGCATGTCGCTGTACGAGCCGTTGGTGGTTGACACCTCTACGCCGTCAACGAAGATGTTGGCATCGATAGGGTAGAACGAGAACCGCACAGAGCCGTACTGCCTGTTGAGTTTAGGAATACGGATAGTGCGTGGCGATTTGGCGTTGAAATCGTGCTGCGAATACTCCCACGTGTCGTACCCCTCGCGCCGTCCTTCAATAGTATGCTCACCCCAGCTGAGTTCCACCTCACGGATATTATGTCCGCGGTACTTGTTATCGACCCATATCTCTGTCTCTTCTTCTGTGGGCTGAATGACGAAGAGGGCAAATGCAGGCACCAGATTGGCGACCACTTCGGTCTTTTCACCAACCTTGACCTCCACTGTCCGTTCGAACCGCTCGTATCGGTCTTTGACGATGGTGACGTTGTGGTACCCGGGTTCGATGCGAATACTTCCGCTGATGGGGTACTCCTCTTCATCCACCCGCAAGATACACTCGGGCTGCGAGGTGTTGACGAGTATCTCGCCGAAGTTGGGCTCTAATTGCACGGTGTCGTTGTAGGCACGACTGCGCAGAACACGGAATTGGGCGGAATACGCCTTGTAGAGACGCGTCTGGACGAGCACATCGTGCTTGCCGATTGTGAGGGTGTCAACGAACCGCGGCTCACTGCACGCAACCGGTAGTCCACCATCGATGGAGATGTAGTAGGGCACGTGCTCGCAGTAGAAATTGACGTTCTGGTACGCACTCGTCTCTTGCGGTAAACCGGTAGTAATCTTGGCACTATAGACGTTGCCGGGTTTGAGTGCCACTCGGTAGTCTTTCAGTTGCGTACATCCTGCGCACTTGATGGTGATTTTCTTCACATCTGCACTGACCCACACCCATATTTCATCGTCTTTGAGCTCTTTGCGCTCTATCTGCAAAGAACCGAAACTGAACTTGATTTCGTCGCCGAGAGGGGTCTCGAACTTGATGAGGGCGCAACGTTCGCCGTTCTGGTCGAGTATTTTAGAGGTGCTTTGCGACAAGTCTTTTACTTCGTGTACCAATGGCGTCACTTTGACCTTGTATTCGGCCATTGCGATGTTGGCAATCAGCAATAATCCGCTGATTAGCACATATTTAGAAAGTCCATTCTGCATAGTCCATTAAGGCATTTTTGTCTTCGTCCCAAACGCGTACATGTATGACCGGTCTTTCGGGGTCAGAGATGTCGGCCAAGAGGAAGAGATACCCCTTGTCGGCGTAAGTGGTTGAGTAATAATGTTGTTTGATAATGATTTCGTACCGTTCGGAGTTGGCATCGTGACTGGTTTTTTTGACAGCTGCATCTTCGAACTGTATGTTGACGTACTCTTGTTTTGCGAACACATTCCGGAGTCGGTCAATGTATTGACCCTTAGTCATTCTGCATTTCTCGTACCGTTCTTGGTTGAGTGCCACCGCGTCATCGGCTGTGTGTTCGGTAATCTTGTTGCCGATGATGATGAGTGCATCTTCAGAGAAGACAGCGTCGAGGTAGTCGATACGTTCGAGTGCGTAGGCTGTCTTGTAGTTCTCGAGGAAATTGACGAGCACTTGTCGTGACTTGGGTTCCCACATACTGTGACGCATGATGTCATCGAGCGCGCTCTGTTCGAGCCCGAAATTGATGCCGTCAATCTTGCCGTCCTTGATGTAGAAGACGAGGTCTTCGACGAACGATTTGTTGTTGCGCTTGAAGGAGAACTTCGCTTTCACGCCGCGTACCAGATAACCGTTTGCGAATGCCGACACTTCAAGGTCAGAGCGGTTGATAATCTTTGCGTTGCCGTACTTGACCAGTTTCTCGAACCATTTCCATCCGTTCTCGGTGCAGAGTGGTTTAACGTCATCGTACTTACGCGTCTCAACAGCTTTGATGAGCGGTGCTACGATGTCGGCTTGTTGTGCCAACTCTTTTTTCTCGCAGATTGCGATGGAGTCTGTACGCATGTCGCGCACGAGTTTCTGCGCTGTGGGCACGGGTTGGGGCTTTTCTTCCTGAAGCATCGTGAGCGTGATGCGTTTCTCGAACTGCGGGAACGGGATGACGGACGATTGTTGCGTGAGTAGGTCGTTGACCACCGCATCGGATTTCCACAGTTTCTCGCCGATATATTCGAGCCGTAGGTGCATCTGTGAGGCATCGGCCGGCACTTCCACTGACGCGATGCCGTCCTTGACGGCAGCAGTGCTCCATTCGTACCCATCGTAGAACTTGTAGTCGCAACTGACGATAGGATGACCTTTATACGTGAAGGCCAGTTCCACTTCGTGCTTATCCTCGTCGGCCGGAAGGCGTTTGTCGGCCACAATCTTGCAACTGTCCATCACATCGCCGATGCGCTCTTTGAGCATCGTGAAGAGGAGAGTACCGTTCTCCGTTGTCAGATTACTGCTGTGCTCTTCGGGAATCGAGTTGATGAGTTTGAGTGCCCAATAGTAATTGCGCAGCGCATCACCGATTTTGTAGTGACTCTCGGCTCGTTCACCGGCTGCGATGAGGTCACGTATCTTACTTTTGCGGGCATCGAACATGCGCTCAATCTCAGCAGCCTCTACGTATCGCAGTACAAAAAACGAGCCGTCCATATCCTTGACGATGCGTTTGCAGTTGGGGATAGAAACGGTAGAACTGATTTTCAGTACTCCTGTGGTGCTGACCGACGATTTGGCATCGTCACCCGACTGTTCGTTGGTGATGGTTGTCTCGGTTTCGCTGTTGATGTTCGCTACAATCTGACTGACGAGGTCTTTGATGGCCTCGTTGTCTGCGGATTGGTAGTCATCGCTGAAACCTTGACCCCACACATAATCAGGGTTGCTGCGGATTGCGTCAACATCTTGCGCCAATACCGAGACACTAGCGCCAATCAGCAACAGAATAAGTATTTTAGCTTTCTTTTTCATTGCAGTTTGATTAGTTTGGCCGTGACGCCCCGCAATTGCGGCATAGCGTCACCGACGGATGAGCGGATGTACGTCGGGTCGCAGACTACGTATTTCTGGTCGTCCAACATGAAATAGTCGCCATTCACTTCGGAATCGAACTTAACAGCTGTTGCGAGGTGTCCCGGGTAGAGTAGCAGTATAACATCGTTGCCCACAAGGTCGCGAACGAGTCGCGAGAAGAGGATACTACGGTCTTCGCAGTCACTGTAAGGGTAGTAGAGTGTCTCTAAGGGGAAGAAGATGCGGTCGTAACCCCACACTTCGTCATCGAGTTTGTACTCGAAAGCCGTCTGTACGAAGTTGAGCAGTTTGTTGACAGCATCGCGTTCGGAATATCCGCTGATGGCTTTTTTGAGGGCAGGGTAGAGTGTCTGTTTCACCGATTTCTCGATGGGTGCATTGGCATACACTGCGTAGAGTGTGCCTACTTCGCCATCGATATTGCCCGTAGGATACCGATTGTAGAACTCCACAACGCGTTCGTTGACGCTGACAGATGAGGTGACGCCCATCGATGACGAACGGCTGAGAGACCTAAGCGAGTCGGCTGTAAACCGCAGGTCGTAACTAATCTGCAGCGACATCGGTTGTTCGTTGGGGAACGAGGCGCGACTGATACACAGGTCGTCGGGCGTATCTTCAGTAGGGTAGTAATGCATCCCGTTGAACGTGTACATCTTGCGATTGTACAGCGTATATTTGCTGCCAAAGAGCAAGAACAACTGATCCGATCCGAGCGAGTTGGCCAGTTTCATCGAGTAGCCCGACTGTGCATATAAGTATGCTTGCAGGAACACGGCTTCATTCCCTTTGCCATAGATTTGTTCGGCCACGAGTCCCAACATCTCGATGTAGGCGTAGTCGCACAACTGATAATCGTCGCGCGCGGCGAGGCAGTCATAGAGCAGGTTGTCGAAATCCTCGCCTGCCAATGTCTGCCATGCGGCAGAGTACTGCTTGTCGCTCAACCGCTGCAGTTTGAACTCCGCCAACTTGGGAGCTCGGAACTTCAGCGGCGTACCATAGTACTCAATCGTGATATATTCGACGGGCTGACTGTTCTCACGTACCGGCGAAACGGGTTGCGGTTGCGGTTCGGGCTCTTTCACCGCCAGTTCGGACGTAGAGAGAGTATATTCAATCACTTCCGGCTCTTTGACGGTGTCGGTGTTCTCCTCGTACAGTATAGGCGGGTCGAGTTGCCGTTGGGGCTTGGGGACGGCCGAGTCGGGCGTGTATTGTTGCCACGTCTCGTCAAGCATCTTCGCGTAACGTGCGTTCGCTTCGGCTCGGAAATCGGCATAGGTCTTCTTGGCCGCCTGCTGGAACGAGCGATAACGCTCCGTGAGCGACTGTGCCGAAGTCGTGGCGGCAAGCGCCAACATCAGAAAAACGGAGAACAGATGTTTCATATTACAAACCAAGTAGTTCGTCCAATTGGTCGTTCACTTTTTCGCCTTTGCGCTCGAGCTCTTGTTTCACCACTTTCATTGCTTGCTGTTTGGCTTTCTTGACACTGTATGCGACGCGAATGAGCACTTCGGTGTTCTTTTTCGCATTGATGCGGTAACATTCTACAACCGGCATCGTGCGCCCAAGTGACTGAGAAATAAGCGTTTTGCTGGACATTACCGTTTCCGAGATGGACACTGCCTCTTCGGAGGTCAGCTGTTTGTTCACCACTGTGTTCTCAATCAGAGCCGTCAGTTCGGTCTGAATCTGTCCCGCCAAGTTGTTCATCGCTAACGATGTGGCGGCGGTCTTGGCAGCGTCGTAGTTCTGGCCAACTGAAGTGGCCTCGCCTATGATGTACATCGGGTACATATCGTCATCCACTTTGCGTTGCAGGTCGTAACTCTTCTGAAGTTGACTCTCCAACGGGAGAGCCCCCGGGCGAACCGTCCAACCTTCTTTTTCCAATCGTTTGGCTTCTTTGGCCGTTGCGTGATCAACTTTGTCTGCGGCATACGTGAAAGCCGCGCTGCAAGCCATGAGAACACTCACGGCAATGATGTAAATGCGTTTCATATAGTGTATTGTTTTTGATTTCATTGTGTTTACAACCGTTTGTTTTTTAGTTCATTGCATTGTCAGTTACGCAGTAACACAGCCATTTGCGGGTGCAAAGTTACTACTTTTTTTTAATATGTGCAAATATTTTGCAAAAAAAATTCATTTTTACAGCGTTTTTTTGTTTTTTTACCGTTTTTTAATGCTGATTATGCATTTCTTTTCGAATCATGTGTGTTTTTTTTTGAATCATGTGTATTTCTTTTTTCCTGTCAAGGAGGTATTTTTATCTTATGGTTATCTTATGGTTATCTTATGGTTATCTTATGGTTATCTTA
>CALAUY010000102.1 GCA_937892015.1 uncultured Bacteroidales bacterium
GCGGGGGAGGGGTACGAAACGAGGGGTACGAAACTGCCAAATGTGAAACCGTATCCGGTGTAGTTCTGGGACCGCTTGCGGGGGAGGGGTACGAAACGAGGGGTACGAAACTGCCAAATGTGAAACCGTATCCGGTGTAGTTCTGGGACCGCTTGCGGGGGAGGGGTACGAAACGAGGGGTACGAAACTGCCAAATGTGAAACCGTATCAAGGGGTACGCACGGCTCTGCCGATTGTCCTCTGGAAAGAATTTTATCACTTACGACATTTGCTGTAGTCGTGATTCCATGAGTAGCAGGTCATCGCGGAGTCGGGCTGCCTCGATGAAATTGAGGTCTTTAGCGGCGCGGAGCATCTGTTTGCGGGTTTGGGCAATAGATTTCTGTAACTCTTTCTCTGACATGGCGTTGATGATGGGCACTTGCACGGCCTCGTAGAGTCGTTTGACCTCGTACTGTTTGTTCTCCGCTGCGGCTTTGCTCAGTCCCGCTAACGGGTTGCCGGTGTTGGTTGCCCCGCCCACGGCATGCGGGGTGATATGATGCTCTTCGTTGTAGCGTTGTTGCACAGCGCGGCGACGAGCCGTCTCTTCGATGGTCTGACGCATGGCAGGGGTGACCTTGTCGCCGTAGAAAATGACCTTGCCGTGCTCATGTCGGGCGGCACGTCCTGCCGTCTGGGTGAGTGAACGATGGTCACGCAAAAAGCCCGATTTGTCGGCATCGAGGATGGCAACAAGCGACACTTGTGGGAGGTCGAGTCCCTCGCGGAGCAGGTTGACTCCCACGAGCACGTCATAGACGCCCTTGCGGAGATCGTCCATAATCTGTATGCGCTCGATAGTATCTACATCGGAGTGGATATACGCGGCACGTACGCCGTAGCGTCGTAGATAGGCATCGAGCTCTTCGGCCATGCGCTTGGTGAGGGTGGTGACCAGCACTCGTTCGCCCACCTCCACACGCTGGCGTATCTCCTCCATGAGGTCATCTACTTGGTGCTTGGTAGGACGCACGTCTATCTCGGGGTCGAGCAGCCCCGTAGGACGGATGAGCTGTTCGACGATGATGCCGCCCGACCGCTCTAACTCATAATCGGCAGGCGTGGCAGAAACGAAGATGGTGTTGATGTCCGAGGGGGCAGAGAGCGACTCGTCGTCGAGGTGCACGAAACGCTCCCATTCGTCGAACGTCATCGGTCGGTTGTCGCGTGCTGCGGGCAGACGAAACCCATAGAAAACGAGGTTATCTTTGCGCGCTTTGTCACCACCCGACATCCCCGCAATCTGCGGGACGGTGACGTGACTCTCATCGACCACGAGCAGCATGTCTTTGGGGAAATAGTCGAGCAGACAGTACGGTCTGCTGCCGGGTGCACGCCCATCAAAATAACGGCTGTAGTTCTCGATGCCCGAACAGTACCCTATCTCATGTATCATCTCGAGGTCGTATCGGACACGCTCTTCGATACGCTTGGCTTCCAAGGGGCGTTCCTGCTCTAAAAACCACTGCACCTGCTCGTCCATGTCGTGCCGGATGAGGTCGAACGTGCCCTCAATGCGCTCTTTGTTGGTGACGAAGAGCGTGGCAGGGAAGATGTTGTAGTAGTCGAACTCCTCGAGCAGATGACCGTCTGTGGGCTCGTACGTGTATATCTCCTCCACATCGTTGCCCCAAAAAACCACCCGCAGACAGTAGTCGGCGTACGAGAGGAAGATATCGACCGTGTCGCCCTTGACGCGGAACTTACCCCGTGTTAGTTCGAGGTCGTTGCGCACGTACTGCGAGGCGGTGAGGGCCAGTAGGAACTCATCGCGGTTGAGGGGTGTATGCTTGTCGATGGTGATGGCACTGCCCGAGAAATCTTGCGGGTTGCCGATACCATAGATGCAACTGACCGACGAGACCACTATCACGTCGCGTCGACCCGAGAGTAGGGCCGAGATGGCCGAGAGACGCAGTTTATCAATCTCTTCGTTGATGGAGAGGTCTTTCTCGATATAGGTGTCCGACGACGGGATATACGCCTCGGGTTGGTAGTAATCGTAGTACGAGACGTAGTATTCGACAGCGTTCTCGGGGAAGAACGCCTTCATCTCGGCATAGAGTTGCGCGGCAAGAGTCTTGTTGTGAGAGAGAATTAGGGTAGGGCGGTTGACGTCACGGATAACGTTGGCCACCGTGAACGTCAACCGCGGTCACGCCCAGCAACGTCTGCGCATGCGCCCCGGCCCGGATGCCGTCCGTCAGCTGACGAATAGCCTCGGGTTGGTCGCCCGTCGGGGCGTAACTACTATGAAGGATGAATTGATTCAATTTTTCTTTATTGAGATAAAGTTTTTTCGATATAACGTAATTACGTTATAACGTTATAACGAGGAAACGAGATGACTCCTGCCCTCCTTTACTTTTGTCTGCACTCCTGCACTCCTGCACTCCTGCACATTTGTCTGCACTCCTGCACTCCTGCACTCCTGCACTCCTGAATCAAAAAAGGAGCACCTTGCGGCACTCCTCTTGTCTCAAGACTATCGCTTGATAATACGCTCGGGGATACGAGCTTTCTTGCCGGTGAGTTTACGCAAGTAATAGAGTTTGGCGCGGCGTACTTTGCCATACTTGTTGATGGTGATTTTCTCGATGTAGGGCGAGTCGAGCGGGAAGATACGTTCCACGCCCACGTTGCCGGACATCTTTCGTACCGTGAAGCGCTTGCGTCCCTCTCCTCCGGAGATGCGAATAACATCGCCGCGGAAATCTTGGATACGCTCTTTGGCACCCTCTTTGATACGATAGGAGACAGTCACCGTGTCACCTGCTTGGAATGCCGGAAACTCTTTCTTCTCGCCGGCAAACGCTTGTTCTGCAATCTTAATCAGATCCATTATACTAAAGCTTTAGTTGCCCCTCACGGGGCTGTTAACAGTGGTACGCATCACTTCAAACGCCGTCTGTTTGCTCTGTCCGAAATAGACGCTCAGCGAGAGGCGTACAACCAAATCGGCTGCAAAATTACTGCTTTTTTTTGATATGACCAAATATTTTGGCAAAAAAGTGCATTTTTTTTGCACTTTTCTTGCATTTTATGCCCAAAACGTGCTACAAACGCATCAAAAACGTGCCTTTTTGTGTCACAACGACTGCAAAAAACGATCGGCTTCAAGTGCGGCTTGACAACCCGAACCGGCGGCTACGACAGCTTGCCGATAGTGCGGGGCAGCTACATCGCCCGCTGCCAAAAAGCCCGCCAGTACCTC
>CALAUY010000103.1 GCA_937892015.1 uncultured Bacteroidales bacterium
TCATAGACTATCTTCTTCAGAGCTTCCGCTTCAACATCCTCGCCAAAGAAGGCATGCAGGTCACGGTGCTTGAGAAAGAGCACCAAACGGGCGGTTGTCTGCAGACGTTTACTCGTGGAGGACAACTCTTCGATACGGGCATCCATTACGTGGGGGGGCTCGATGAAGGGCAATCGCTCTATCCTCTCTTTCGCTATTTCGGACTCTTGGACCTGCCATGGCAGCGACTCGACGAGGACTGTTTCGACGAGGTGAACATCGGTGACCGACGTTTCACTTTTGCGCAAGGTCACGACCGTTTCGTTGATACCCTTGCCGACGTTTTCCCGCACGAAAAAGAGAACCTCCGGACCTACACGGAACTCCTGCGGCAAGTGGGACTACACATTTGGGACAGTCTCAACCCGCGCGATGTGGACGATTTCTATGGTCAGTCACTCTTCGCACGCAGTGCACACGACTGGTTGACTGCCACTATCCGCGACCCGCTCCTGCGGCAAGTGTTGAGCGGCACATCGCTGAAGATGCAACTCGACCGCGAACGGTTGCCGCTCTACGTCTATGCGCAGATTAACAACAGTTTCATCCAGAGTGCATGGCGACTGGCCGGTGGAGGCGGACAGATTGCCGAACGCCTGACAGAGCGTATCGAGCAGTACGGAGGTCGCGTGAGGAATAGGGCTGAAGTGACGCAACTGATTGAGACAGACGGGCGTATAACGGAAGTGGAGGTCAATGGCGAGGAGCGTATAGGTTGCGACTACATCATCAGCGATGCACATCCGGCCATCACCCTTGCCCTGGTAAAAGAGAGTCACGTACTGCGCGGTATCTATCGCCGACGTATCAACTCTCTCGCCAACAGCGTGGGGATGTTCACCGTCAATATCCGCCTCCGGCCACAGGCGTTGCCGTACCAGAACAAGAACCTCTATGTGCACGCTGCCGATGCCGACCTCTGGGACGTACGTACCAACCGCGTGGAGAGTGCCTTGGTGCATTTCTACCCGTTGCCCGACTATGCGCAAGCTCTCGACATCATCACACCGATGCGGCGCAGCGATGTGCCCGAACATAAGAGTGCCGAGTACGAGGCTTTCAAGCGCGACAAAGCCGCCGAATGTGTTCGTTTTGTCAGCGGACGTTTGCCCGAACTGCCCAACGCCATCGACGCGCTCTGGACAAGCACGCCGCTCACGTACGAGCACTACACGGCCACGCCCGAGGGCAGTGCTTTCGGCATCATGAAAGATTGGCAGTCACCGATGACCACCGTCCTCAGTCCGCGTACACCCATTGAGAATCTGTTACTTACCGGCCAGAGTCTTAACCTGCACGGCGTACTCGGAACGAGCATGACCGCACTGTTCACCACGGCCGAACTATTAGGAAAAGATAAAATTAAAACGATATGTATGCATTAGTAACCGGCGGAAGTCGAGGAATAGGAAGAGCCGTTGCCGTCAAGTTGGCGAAGATGGGCTACAAAGTGTTAATCAACTACATGTCCAACGACGTGGAGGCGGAGAAAACGTTGGCGATGATTCGCGAGGCGGGTAGCGATGGCGAGTTGCTGAAATTCGATGTCAGTCAAGCCGATGTGGCCCAAAAAGCACTCGAGGACTGGATGGCGGCTCATCCGAGCGAGTACATCGAGGTTCTCGTTAATAACGCGGGTATCCGCAAGGATAACCTCCTTGTGTTCATGGCACCCGATGAGTTCCAACGTGTTCTCACCACCAACCTCTTCTCTTTCTACAACGTCACCCATCCGCTCATCGAACAGATGATACGCCACAAGTACGGCCGCATCATCAACATGGCCTCACTCTCCGGGCTCAAGGGACTGCCCGGTCAGTGCAACTACAGTGCCGCCAAGGGCGGACTGATTGCCGCCACCAAAGCGTTGGCACAAGAAGTGGCACGCAAGAACATCACCGTCAATGCCGTTGCTCCCGGGTTCGTCCGCACGGATATGGTAGAGGGACTCGACGAAGATGAACTCAAGGGACAGATACCTATGAAGCGGTTCGGTGAAGCCGAAGAAGTGGCGAACCTCGTTGGCTTCCTTGCCTCCAAAGAAGCCTCGTACATCACCGGCGAAGTAATAAACATCAATGGAGGACTCTATTCTTAAACAAATTGATAAACAAAGAAATATGAAACTCAAATACGATTTTGCAGTCCGCGAGATATGCGGAGAGAACGTGGCAGTGGCCGTAGGTGAAGGTAGTCGCGTGTATCACAACATCATCAGTTTGAACGAGACGGCACGCGACATCTTCCGTCTGATTCAAGAAGGCAAAGACGAGGACGACATCGTGGTAGCGATGCTCAAAGAGTACGATGTCACCGAAGAAAAACTGCGCCCTGAAGTGCAGGCACTCATCGGCAAACTGCGCGAAGAAGGATTGTTGATAGATTGATATGTTCGAGGGCAAATACATATTGGCGGAGATGTGCATCGGCATCCGAAGTCTGTACGATGAGGTGCAGCGGATGTGCGATGATTACCGCGCACCCGACGATTGCGTGCCGGATTTTGTGGTGGAGACCACGCCCGACGACATTGCCGCAGAGCGCGAGCAGTCGGAGTTGACGCGCGTCGAAGAGGGATTGCCGCCGTATGCATTCGACGAGCCCTACTTGGAGACACTTGCCGTTTATCGCAAGATTGCAGCTGCCGGTGTCCCTCGCGGTAGGTTGTTGATGCACGGGTCGGTAATAGCCGTCGATGGTCGTGCGTACATGTTCACAGCCCGCAGCGGCACGGGTAAGTCAACGCACGTGCGCTTATGGCGGCAGTTGTTCGGCAATCGCGCGGTGATGGTCAACGACGATAAGCCGTTGCTCCGCGTCACCGACGAGGGTGTCCGCATCTACGGAACGCCTTGGGACGGCAAGCACCGACTCAGCACGAACATGTCGGCACCCTTGCAGGCGATATGCATCCTCACTCGAGCGAAAGAGAACACTATCCGCGAGATCAAACCGTCTGAAGCCGTTACGATGCTCATTCAGCAAACGTATCGTCCGGAAGAGACCTCTCTGTTGCTCGACTCGTTCGCCCTGCTCGACACGCTCGGCAAGCACGTCCGTTTCTACCTGCTCGGGTGTAACATGAACCCCGATGCAGCCGTCGTTTCCTCCAACGCCATGATTCCTGATGCCCAGCACGTTTGAAGACATATTAGAGAAAGACGGACGCCTCGTTTACACCAACGTGGGCACATCGATGATGCCGCTTCTTCGCGAACGTCACGACCTCATGATTATCGAGAAAAAAGGTCCGAAGCGGTTGCATTGGTTGGACGTGCCGCTTTTCAAGCGCGACAATGGTCAGTACGTGTTGCACCGCGTCATGTGGGTTCGTAAGAACGACTACATCCTCTGCGGTGACAACCAATGGTACTTGGAGCGCGGCATCACCGACAGACATATACTCGGCGTGCTCGTGCAGGTCGATCGCGATGGTAAGACGCTCGACATGCGAAGCACGAAGATGCGGTTGTATGGACTCATCCAATGGCTCCTCTATCCGCTGCGCGCTTGTTGGCTGATTGGACGGAGTGTACCCGGAGCTGTACGCCGCCGCATCAAACGATACAAAGCACGCCGTGCAACCAAATAAATCACTACACTGCACAACCAAATAAATCGCAACACCGTGCAACAAAGAGACTATAAAACCAATATCCGCTGGACTTGGCAGCAATTGGCCGGGATGCGTTGGCGTATTCTCGTCAATTGCCTGATTGGTATGTTGCGCATCTGTATCTCCCTCGCTTTTGTGTGGGTGAGCAAGGTGATTGTGGATGTGGCAACGCAGCAACACGGTGAACATATATGGTTGTGGATTGGTGTCATGTGCGGCATCATCTTGTTGATGGTTATTACTTCGGCGTGGAACGTGCGCGTGCGAGAGAAGAATCGCATCGTCATCACGAACAAACTGCGCGAGCGACTGTTCAGCCGAGTCATGCGCTCACAGTGGCATGGACGAGAAGCTCTCCATTCGGGTGATACCGTCAACCGACTGGAAGAAGATATCCGCACGCTGAGCGCCACTGTCTGCGAGCAGATTCCGGCGTTCATCATCGCTTGTTTCCAACTGATAGCTGCCTCGCTCGTGCTGTTCACTATGCAGAAAAACCTACTGTGGGTGCTACTCTTCATCATGCCTCTTGCACTGATAGTCAGCAAGATATATTTCCGAATACTCCGCCGCCTCACGGCAGAGATTCGCGAGCAAGACGCGAAGATACAGAGTCATATTCAGGAAAGTCTGCTCAAGCGTATCCTCATTCTTTCGATGGGACGCGAAGACGACAGCGTCAGTCGTCTCGACGACATGCAAGACTCACTTACCGCGAGTACGATGCGGCGTGTGACGTACAGCAACCGTTCCCGCGTCTTTATCCAGATTGGATTTATGGCGGGCTATGTTGTCACGTTCTGCTGGAGCGCATTCGGCCTCGTCTCAGGTGCTGTCACGTATGGCATGATGACTGCCTGTCTGCAACTCGTCAACCAAGTGCAGAACCCCATTCTCGACATGAGTCATTATATCCCCGCTTTCGTACAGTCCCTCACATCAGTAGATCGGCTCCGCGAACTGGCGGACATGCAGGAAGAAAAGAAGGGCGAGGTGCAGGAAGTAGCCGGCCCGTTGGGACTGCGCATCTCTGACCTCTCGTACACCTATCCGGGCAATGAAGGGCCGACTATCAGTCACCTCTCTTGCGATTTTCGTCCGGGCGTGAGCACTGCCATCGTTGGCGAAACCGGTTCGGGCAAATCGACACTCATCCGCTTGATGATGAGTCTGTTACAGCCCGACAGCGGACATGTCACCCTATACAACGACAAAGAAGAATACGAGATGTGTCCGGCTCTGCGTTGCAATTTCCGTTTCGTACCACAAGGCAACAGTTTGATGAGCGGCACGGTGCGAGATAACCTCTTGCTCGGCAATGCAGATGCCACCGAAGAAGAGATGCGCGATGCACTACGTCTCGCAGCTGCTGATTTCGTCTTCGAACGTCCGGAAGGTTTGGACACGCCTTGCAGCGAACAGGGTAGCGGACTCAGTGAAGGACAAGCCCAGCGCATAGCCATTGCGCGAGCTCTGCTGCAGAAAGGAGCCATCATCCTCATGGATGAAGCCTGTTCATCGGTGGATATACGCACCGAACAACGTATCCTCGAAAACCTCAGCAAGGGGATTCAAGACAAAACCATCATCTGGGTGACGCATCACGCTGTGGTTCAACAATATATGTCTCACAGCCTCACTATGCAGCCACAATCCAACAAAGCAATCAACAGTTAGCAGATAACAACAAAATGAAAGAACCAACCAACAAACAGATTGTCAATAAGATCGTAGAGGGCATTCAGAACAAGAAAGGTCATCGTATTGTTATTGTGGACCTTAAGAAACTTGTGGATGCGCCTTGCCAGTATTTCGTCATCGCAGAGGGACATTCGTCCACACAAGTAGCCGCCATCACCGACGAGGTCGAAGATTTCGTACGCAAAGAGCTGGGCATCAAGCCTTTCGCCATCGACGGAGTAGATAATGCCGAATGGGTGGCCATGGATTACGGGCAGATTTTTGTGCACATCTTCCAGCGCGAACCTCGCGCTTTCTACGACATCGAGAACCTCTGGGAGGACGGCAAACTGACAGAGATTCCCGACGTATAAGAACCCTCGTAAGTCGAGTTAAAGATACAAACATCACTTATTCAGAGATATTTTTATGGAAGAAAAGAAGAACAAAAAAGAACGCCGAGATAGTCGCAAGCAAAAACCCAAACGCCCGAACATAATATGGCTCTACGTGAGCATCATCATGCTCTTGCTCGGTCTTTTCATGCTTGAAGGCGGCGATAGTGGAGAGAGTACGGAACCTTTCTCATTCTCGACCGAAGCGGCATCAACGAAAAAAGATATCAGTTACACCGACCTACAGGCGTACATCGAGAACGATGTGGTGGAATCGGTGGTTATTTATGACAATGCCGAGGCCAAAGCCAAAGTGCGCAAGGACCAATTGGCGGTTGTGTTCGGTGAGAACGCAAAAGAGATTAAGGGCGATGGCATCATCGAAGTGCAGACACCCGGGGTGCAAGAGTTTAACACATATCTCGAGACGGTCAACGAAGAGCGCATAGATAAAGGGCTCAAGAAGATAGATGTCAGCTTCAAGAAAGAGCGCAATTACTGGTATCTCATCCTTGTGAACGTGTTGCCGTTCGTGCTGCTGATTCTCTTCTTCGTCTGGATGGGTCGTGGCGCAGGAAACATGGCCGGTGGCATCTTTGGCGTGGGTAAAGCGAAAGCGCAAGTATTCGACAAGAACAAGAAAGATAAGGTCACGTTCAAGGATGTAGCAGGACTCGAGGGTGCCAAACAAGAGATTCAAGAGATAGTGGCGTTCCTCAAGAACCCGAAGAAATACACCGAACTTGGCGGCAAGATTCCCAAGGGCGCACTGCTTGTCGGCCCTCCGGGAACGGGTAAGACACTGCTTGCCAAAGCTGTGGCGGGTGAGGCCGATGTGCCGTTCTTCTCGATGTCCGGCTCCGATTTTGTGGAGATGTTCGTTGGCGTGGGTGCCAGTCGTGTCCGCGACCTGTTCCGGCAAGCCAAAGAGGCGGCTCCAAGCATCATCTTCATCGATGAAATCGATGCCGTTGGACGCGCAAGGGGCAAGAACGTCATCTCCGGCGGAAACGACGAGCGCGAATCTACACTCAACCAACTCCTGACAGAGATGGACGGTTTCGGCACGAACACGGGTGTCATCATCCTCGCAGCCACCAACCGAGCAGAAATACTCGACCCAGCACTGCTACGCGCCGGTCGTTTCGACCGACAGATTCACGTCGAACTGCCTGATTTGCAGGAACGTATCGAGATATTCGGCGTGCATCTGCGTCCTCTCAAACTCGACAAGAGCGTCGATGTACAGTTCCTTGCCAAACAGACGCCGGGTTTCTCCGGAGCCGACATCTCCAACGTCTGTAACGAGGCGGCACTAATCGCAGCGCGACATGATAAGAAGAAAGTAGATAAACAGGACTTCATGGATGCAGTGGACCGCATTGTCGGTGGTTTGGAGCGCAAGAACAAGATTATGACCGCGGCAGAGAAACGCGCTATTGCGATGCACGAAGCAGGACATGCTACTGTCAGCTGGATGCTTGAGGGTGCCAACCCGCTGGTGAAGGTGACAATAGTGCCGCGAGGAATGGCTCTCGGGGCCGCTTGGTACTTGCCCGAAGAGCGCCAACTGGTCAAGAAAGAGTTCATGCTCGACGAGATTTGCGCAACACTCGGTGGACGCGCTGCGGAAGAGCTTTTCTTGGACCAAACCAGTACAGGCGCGCTCAACGACCTTGAAAAAGTCAACAAACAAGCTTATGCCATGGTGGCTTATTATGGCATGAGCGAGCGACTGAAGAACGTCTGCTATTATGACTCTACCGGACAGCAACAATACTCTATCAACAACCCGTATTCTGAGCACACGGCGCAAGTCATCGACGAGGAGGTGCAACGCATGATTCAAGAGCAGATGGCGCGAGCAAAGAACATCCTCAAGGAGCATGAAGCCGAACATCATGCAATGGCGGAACTGCTTATCGAAAAAGAGGTGATCACAAGCGATGATGTGGAGCACATTCTCGGACCGCGGCGGTGGAAAAGCCGCGGCGATGAGATAATTGCGGACAACCAATCAGCAGAACCATCAGAGACGGAGAAATCGGCAGAACCATCAGAGACGGAGAAATCAGCCGAACTGCCCGAATCTACGGAAACAACAGAACCCAAAGAGTCTGAACAATGAAACGAATCACCATACTGCTTGCGACACTCGTCTGCCTTGCGAGTATAGGTTGCGCAAAACGCACAACTCAACCTGTACAGGTGGGGGCAGAGCGAACCCATCTGTACTTCGACGATTTGGCGGGCAAACGTGTCGCTATGCTCGGCAATCACACTAGTTTGGTGTCCTCGAGTAACGGCACTGCTGACCCATCCGTAACCAAGGACAGTATCCGATATATCCACACATTAGACATGTTGTTGGCACGAGGTGTGAATATGGTGGCAGTCTTTTCTCCCGAACATGGTTTTCGCGGAACGGCCTCTGCGGGAGAACACGTGAACAGCAGTGTGGACGAGAAAACGGGCATTCCTATCCTCAGTCTGTATAGTGGCGGCAGTGCTCGTCCGTCGGACGAAGATATGGAGATGTTCGACGTACTGCTGATTGATATTCAAGACGTTGGACTGCGATTCTACACGTACTATATCACGATGGTTCGGTTGATGGACGCATGCGCTGATTTCGGCAAACAGGTGATAGTGCTCGACCGTCCTAATCCCAACGGTTACTACGTGGATGGCCCCCTCCTCGACATGAAACACAAGTCAGGCGTGGGATATCTGCCCATTCCGATCGTGCACGGCATGACGTTGGGCGAGTTGGCACTGATGGTGAATGGTGAGGGTTGGCTGAGCGACGGCAAGCAATGCCCGCTGAAAGTCGTCCCTTGCGCTCATTACACGCATCAGACGCGTTACGAACTGCCGGTGCCACCATCACCGAACCTCAGAAACCAACTGGCCATCTATCTCTATCCGTCTGTGTGCCTCTTTGAGGGAACGCCTGTTTCGTTGGGCCGCGGCACGGATAAACCCTTCCTCTGCTACGGACATCCGGATATGCAGGGCGAGTTCGCTTTCACGCCGCGAGAGTGCGCAGCGGCAAAGAATCCGCCGCAGAAAGACCAACTATGCCGAGGCGTCGATTTGTCACAAATGAGCGAGGACGACGCGATGCGCAAACACTTCAGTCTGGAGTTTGTGATTGACGCGTATAATCAGCTGAATATGGGTGACGCTTTCTTCACGAAATTCTTTGTGAAACTGACCGGTCAGGACTACATTCAAGAGATGATTATGGCGGGAAAGAGCAACGAGGAGATTCGTGCGATGTGGGCAGACGACGTGCACCGATTCAAGGCGCAGCGCCAACCTTACTTACTGTACGCCGAATAGCCTGATAATAACGTACTTACAACCTATCAATATCAAACAACCAAATAACGATTATGAGTCCTATCATCATTCTAATAACGATTGCGTGCTATTTTTGCCTGCTTTTCGGTGTGTCGTGGATGGCGGGTCGCAAAGCGGATAATGCGGGGTTTTTCAGCGGGAATAAGTCGAGCAACTGGTTGCTCATTGCGATGTCAACCATTGGCGCGCCAATCAGTGCCGTGACGTTCGTGAGCGTGCCCGGAATGGTGCAAGCAAGCGGAATGAGCTATATGCAGATGGTGCTCGGGTTCACTGTAGGTCAGTTGATTATAGCGTTTGTACTGATTCCGCTGTACTACCGAATGAACCTAACCTCTATCTACGAGTACCTGAATCAGCGTTTTGGTGTGAGTAGTTACAAGACAGGCGCGTGGTTCTTCTTCTTGAGCAAGTCCACCGGTGCAGCGGTACGGCTGTTTATCGTCTGCTCTGTGCTACAACTCCTCGTTTTCGGGCCACTCAACCTGCCTTTCTGGCTCAATGCCGTACTGACGTGCCTCGTAGTCTATCTGTGCACGTTCAAGGGCGGTGTCAAATCAATCGTATGGACCGACTTGCTGAAAACGACCTGCCTCATCCTGTCAGTGGTACTGTGTATCGTGTATATCATGAAGAGCGGCGTGTCGCTGGATGGTTATGGCAAGAGTGAGATGACGCGCATGTTCTTCTTCGATGACTTGAACGACGGACGCTATTTCTGGAAGCAGTTCCTCGCGGGCATTTTCGTGTTAGTGGCCACCACCGGTTTAGACCAAGACATGATGCAACGGACACTGTCGTGCAAGAACTACAAGGACTCGCAGAAGAATATCATCGTTGGTGCATTGGTGCAGATGGTGGTCATTTACCTGTTTTTAGCATTGGGCTACATGCTGTATTCGTACGCCGCGGGAACGGGCATGACCAATGAAGCCGGACAGGTGCTGAATAGTGCCGGCGAGGTTCTCAAGGGCGATGATGTGTTCGCGTATCTCGCCACGGGCAACTATTTCCCGCTCATTGTCGGCATTCTGTTCGTTGTGGGCTTTATCGCTGCGGGCAATTCAGCGGCAGGTTCGGCTCTCACTGCCCTCACAACATCGTTCACCATCGATATCCTCAACAAGACAATCGACAAAGACGGCGAAGAGACCGTTCGTAAAACGCGCACGCGCGTGCACGTAGCGATGGCTGTGCTGATGGCTGTGCTGATTTACATCGTTTTTCTGCTCAATAATGAGTCGGTTATCAACACTGTATATAAAGTGGCATCATACACGTACGGTCCGCTATTAGGTATGTTCTTCTTCGGAATTCTGACGAAGAAACAGGTGCGCGACAAATGGGTGCCGCTCGTTTGTGTATTGGCACCGGTGTTCACACTAATCCTCGACCTCCATTCCGTAGAGTGGTTCAACGGGTATGTGTTCAGCCATGAACGACTGATTCTCAACGCACTATTCACGTTTGTAGGGATGCTTTGCCTTGTGAAGAAAGAGCAACATGCATCCGAGTGAGGCAAGGACGATTTTGTTCAATGAAAAGTGCAATTTGAAAAAAGTTTACTTTTTTCTTGCGTATATGGAAAAATTTTTGTAACTTTGCACTCTCGTTTTGGCAAAACATAACAATAAAACAATAAAAAGATAAAACTAATGTGGTTAACTAATTCCTCAATCGGACGTAAACTCGTCATGAGTATTACGGGCACATGTTTGGTGCTATTTTTGCTCTTCCACGCATCGATGAACCTTACGCTCATCTTCTCGGAAGATGCATACAACTGGATTTGCAGCGTACTTGGAGCTAACTGGTACGCGCTGATTGGCACTGCCGGATTGGCGCTACTCGTTCTGCTCCATTTTGTGTTTGCATTCATCCTCACTTTTCAGAATCGTCGCGCTCGCGGCGACGACCGTTACGCCATCAATGACCGACAGAAAGGTGTGGATTGGGAGAGCCAGAACATGCTTGTTCTGGGTATCATCATCCTCGGATTCCTTGTGTTGCACTTGGCCAATTTCTGGTTCAAGATGCAGTTCCAAGAGATGACGGGACTCAAGACCGGTGCTTTCGACCCGCAGAATGGTGCGGCCTACGTGAAGTACCTCTTCACCGGCATCTACGACCCCGCACAAGTGGTCAACGATGGCATGCTCAACATGCCCGACTGGGCACATCCGCTGTATTGCTGTCTTTACCTCGTCTGGCTTGCCGCTATCTGGTTCCACCTCACGCACGGCGTTTGGTCGGCCATGCAGACAATGGGGTTGAGTAGCAACACATGGTTGCCACGCATCAAAGTGATTGGCAACGTTATCTCCACCATCGTCGTACTCATGTTCGCCGCTGTTATCGTGTATTTCCTCGGAATGTATATCGGCGTAAAATTGGCGTAAGTTTCACCCTTTAACACAAGCAATTATGGCTAAAAAAGAAGAAATAAAGGCAGCGATGCAAGGTGCAGCAGAAAAAGCGCAGGATTTAGCGGAGAAAGCCGTTGCTGCTGCGAAAGAGAAAGCCGCCGAAGTAGCGGAAGACCCCAAAGTAAAACAGGCGGTTAGTGACCTCAAAGAGAAGGTCGCCGGAGTCGCTTCACAAGCGGTACAAACCGCAGTGGTTACTGCCGAAGCAATGGTTAAACCTGCTGAGAAAGAGGCAAAAATCATTACTCCTCAAATGGCGAAAATCCCCGAAGGACCTCTTGAGAAGAAATGGACGAATTATAAAGACCATCAAAAACTCGTCAATCCCGCTAATAAGCGTAAGTTGGACGTGATTGTGGTCGGGACGGGTCTGGCCGGTGCATCAGCAGCAGCCTCGTTGGCCGAGATGGGCTTCAATGTGCTCAACTTCTGCATCCAGGACTCGCCGCGCCGAGCGCACTCTATCGCCGCACAGGGCGGTATCAATGCTGCCAAGAACTACCAGAACGATGGTGACTCTGTCTATCGTCTCTACTACGACACCATTAAGGGTGGCGACTATCGTGCTCGCGAAGCGAACGTATATCGTTTGGCAGAGGTGAGCAACAATATCATCGACCAATGTGTGGCGCAAGGCGTTCCATTCGCGCGCGAATACGGCGGATTGCTTGACAACCGTTCGTTCGGTGGTGCTCAAGTGAGCCGCACGTTCTACGCCAAGGGGCAGACCGGTCAACAACTGCTGCTGGGGGCTTACTCCGCGCTCTCTCGACAGATTGGCAAGGGCAAAGTGAAGATGTACACCCGTTACGAGATGCTCGACATCGTCATGATTGCTGATGAAAACGGCGAAAAGCGGGCTCGTGGTATTATTGCCCGTAACCTCGTCACAGGTCGCATCGAACGCTTCTTTGCACACGCAGTCGTCGTGGGTTCCGGCGGGTATGGCAACACGTTCTTCCTCTCTACGAACGCGATGGCATCTAATGGTTCAGCTGCAATGCAGATGTACCGCCATGGCGCATACTTTGCAAATCCCTGTTACGCACAGATTCACCCGACTTGTATTCCCAAGCACGGTGATTTCCAATCCAAACTGACCCTCATGTCCGAGTCGCTCCGCAACGATGGACGTATCTGGGTGCCGAAGAAACTGGAAGATGCCAAGCGTCTGCAGAAAGGTGAAATCAAGGGTCGTGACATCCCTGAAGAAGACCGCGACTATTACTTGGAGCGCCGTTATCCCGCTTTCGGCAACCTCGTCCCCCGTGACGTGGCTTCGCGCGCTGCCAAAGAGCGCTGCGATGCAGGTTATGGCGTCAACAACACCGGTCTGGCAGTGTTCCTCGATTTCTCTGAAGCTATTCAGCGTCTCGGCAAGGACGTGGTGGCACAGAAATACGGCAACCTCTTCCAGATGTACGAGAAGATTGTGGACGAGAACCCGTACGAGAACCCGATGATGATCTTCCCCGCCATCCACTACACCATGGGCGGTATTTGGGTCGATTACGAGCTGCAGACATCCGTGAAAGGTCTGTTCTGCATCGGTGAGGCCAATTTCTCCGACCACGGAGCAAACCGCTTGGGTGCCTCCGCGCTGATGCAAGGTCTGGCCGATGGCTATTTCGTACTGCCATACACTATCCAGAACTACTTGAGCGACCAGATTGGCGTGCCGCGCATGTCAACCGACCTGCCCGAGTTCGCCGAGGCAGAAAAAGCTGTTGAGGCGAAGATTGCCAAACTGATGGCTATACAGGGCAAGCGCTCCGTGGATTCTATCCACAAAGAGTTGGGCGTTGTGATGTGGGATTTTGTTGGCATGGGTCGTACTGCCGACGGGTTGCGTGAAGCCATCAAGAAGATTGATGCGATTAAGAAAGAGTTCTGGACCAACGTTTATATCCCGGGAACGGCAGATTCGCTCAACAACGAACTGGAAAAAGCACTCCGTCTGGCCGATTTCATCGAGATAGGTCGTCTCATGGCCGTGGATGCACTGCACCGCGAAGAGTCGTGCGGCGGACATTTCCGCGAAGAGTACCAGACACCCGATGGTGAAGCACTTCGTCAGGACGATAAGTTCTCCTATGTGGGTTGCTGGAAATATATGGGCGAGGACAATGAGCCCGAACTCATCAAAGAGCCGCTCGACTATGAGTTCACTGAGCGCAAAACACGTAACTACAAGGCTTAACCTTGTGTGGTATGAATAGTTAAAAACTTCAAGACAATGGATAAAAACATAAATATCAAAGTGCGTGTTTGGCGACAAGCCGGACCCAAAGCACAAGGTCATTTCGAGACCTACGAGTTGCACGACATCTTCCAAGGGGCATCTTTCCTCGAGATGATGGATATCCTCAACGAGAAACTGATTGCGGAGCATAAAGACCCCATCGCGTTCGACCACGACTGCCGCGAGGGTATCTGTGGCATGTGTTCGCTCTACGTTAACGGACATCCGCATGGACCCGACCAGGAAATCACGACCTGTCAGTTGCACATGCGTCGGTTCCACGATGGCGAGACCATCACCGTCGAGCCATGGCGCTCACGCGCATTCCCTGTTATCAAAGACCTGATGGTCGATCGCGGGGCGTACGACAAGATTATGCAGGCAGGTGGTTTCGTCAGTGTCAACACCGGTGGCGTGCCTGACGCGAATGCCATACCTATCCCTAAACCCAAGGCCGACGAGGCGATGGATGCCGCTTCATGCATCGGGTGCGGTGCGTGCGCTGCGGCTTGTAAGAACGGCTCGGCAATGCTCTTCGTTGCAGCCAAAGTAAGCCAGTTGGCACTGCTCCCGCAAGGACGTATTGAGGCCAAACAGCGCGCCAAAGCAATGGTGGCCAAGATGGACGAACTCGGATTCGGCAACTGCACCAACACCGGCGCATGTGCCGCCGAGTGCCCCAAATCGGTCAGTCTCGCACACATAGCTCGACTCAACCGCGAGTTTATAGGCGCGAAATTCAGCGACTAATATAGACAAAAGTAATAACAAAATACATTCTGATATGAAGATTGAAAAAGTACATGCAAGAGAGATTTTAGACTCTCGCGGTAATCCCACAGTAGAAGTGGAGGTTACTCTCGAAAACGGTGTGATGGGTCGCGCCAGCGTTCCGTCCGGTGCATCGACCGGCGAGAACGAAGCGCTCGAACTCCGCGATGGCGACAAAGGTCGTTATCTGGGTAAAGGCGTGCTCAAAGCTGTTGACAACGTCAACAAAGTGATTGCACCGGCATTGGTGGGTCAATGTGTGTTTGCTCAGCGCGCCATCGACTACAAGATGTTGGCATTGGACGGCACAGCTACCAAGAGCAAACTCGGAGCCAACGCCATCCTCGGCGTCAGTCTGGCCGTTGCTCATGCTGCTGCCGCTGCACTGCATATGCCGCTCTATCGGTATATCGGTGGTGCCAACACATATGTGTTGCCCGTGCCGATGATGAACATCATCAATGGTGGAGCCCACTCCGACGCACCGATTGCTTTCCAAGAGTTCATGATTCGTCCGGTTGGTGCTAAATCCGAGCGCGAAGCTATCCGTATGGGCGCTGAAGTGTTCCACAACTTGGCCAAGTTGCTCAAGAAACGCGGCTTATCGACAGCTGTGGGTGACGAGGGTGGATTTGCACCGGCACTCAATGGCATCGAGGACGCTTTAGAGAGCATCTGCCAAGCAATCAAAGATGCGGGTTACGAGCCCGGCAAGGACGTGAAGATTGCCATGGACTGCGCTGCCAGCGAGTTCGCTACACAAGAGAACGGCGAGTGGTTCTACGACTATCGTCAACTCAAGGACGGCAAGAAGAAAGACCCGAACGGCAAGAAACTGACGGCTGAACAGCAGATTGACTACCTCGAAGAACTTATCACCAAGTACCCAATCGACTCCATCGAGGACGGTCTCGACGAGAACGACTGGGACAACTGGGTCAAGCTGACGGCTCGCATCGGTGACCGCTGCCAACTGGTTGGTGACGACCTGTTTGTTACCAACGTCCGCTTCCTCGAGAAAGGTATCAAGATGGGTGCTGCCAACTCTATCCTCATCAAGGTCAACCAGATTGGTTCACTCACCGAGACCCTCGAAGCGATTGAGATGGCACATCGTCACGGCTACACCACCGTTACGTCGCACCGTTCCGGAGAGACTGAGGACACCACTATCGCTGACATTGCTGTCGCTACCAACTCCGGACAAATCAAGACCGGTTCACTCAGCCGCACCGACCGAATGGCTAAATACAACCAACTCATCCGCATCGAAGAAGAGTTGGGCGATGTGGCCAAGTACGGCTACAAAAAGCTCAAATAGGGACACTAAAAACAGCCTTTTTG
Organism: uncultured Bacteroidales bacterium; assembly: GCA_937892015.1. Taxonomy (GTDB): domain Bacteria; phylum Bacteroidota; class Bacteroidia; order Bacteroidales; family Paludibacteraceae; genus Colicola. Next base: position 15,880 of record CALAUY010000103.1, read on the forward strand.
GCGAAAAAAATGCAGAAAAAGTAGAAAAAAATGCTTTTTTTGCATTTTTTTTGCCAAAATATTTGCATATATCAAAAAAAAGCAGTAATTTTGCAGCCGCTTTCGATAAGGAAGTGCCCAAAATGGGGTTTCAACACCGCCCAATGTGGCGAGTGAAAGAAAACTGGTGCTGTAGTTCAGTTGGTTAGAATATCGGCCTGTCACGCCGGAGGTCGCGAGTTCGAGTCTCGTCGGCACCGCAGAAAAGTCTTGAGGTTTCAAGGCTTTTTTTGTTCAACATTGGTAGTATGACGCACATTCTTTTACCGGACATATCGGATGAACCCCGCAAACTAATCTTCTATCTCGCGATGGAGGAATACGTTGCGGCGCGCATCGACGAGCTCCTTCCCACCACATCCGAGGGGGCTTTCTTCCTCTGGCAGAGTCGCCCGACGGTGATTATCGGCAAGAACCAAGACTTGGAGGCCGAAGTAAACGTGCGTTGGTGTGAGACCCACGGAGTGGAGATTTTTCGGCGTAAGTCGGGCGGTGGATGTGTCTATTCGGATGAGGGCAACCTGATGATTTCGTACGTGTCGCGCGAGCACAATGCGCGCAAAGCCTTTGCCGACTATCTACAGCGGCTCGTGAACATCCTCTCCGCACTCGGCTTACCGGCCGTCTCATCCGCACACAACGACGTACTTATCGGTGAGCGCAAAGTGAGCGGCAATGCCTGTCTGGCGGCAGAGAAAGCAACGATAGTGCACGGCACGCTGCTATGGAAGAGCAACATGGACGACCTCATGGCCGCCATCACACCTTCAGAAGCCAAGCTCGCCAAGCATGCGGTGCAGTCTGTCAGGCAACGCGTCACCAACCTCTACGACCTCGGAATCACCGACCTTGCGGTTCTCCAAGCACATATCATCACCAACCTGTCCCTACCCGCCTCGCTGCCCGCATCACTCACCCTCACGCCTGCCGACATTGAGCACATTGAACACATCGAGCAAACGTATCGGTTATGATGCCGGTCACACCCAAAGCAAACGAAGAATATGATTGAGATAAAAGAATATCAGGCACATGCGGTATTGGTGGCACTCATCACGCCTACACAGCCCGAAGACCGCACCAAAGAGTACTTAGACGAGCTGGCTTTCCTTGCCGATACCGACAAGATTGTGCCCGTCAAGCGCTTTATCCAGCGTCTCGACAAGCCCAACACGAACACGTTCGTCGGAGAGGGCAAGCTCCAAGAGATAAAAGACTGGATAGAAGAGCGCAACCGACTCTATCGGCCCACGCCGACCAAAGAGATGTCGCAAGAGGAAGCTGCACTCACCCACCGCAAGGGGCATTCTGCCGCCGATTTCATGACCGATGAAGAGAAAGAGGCGATGCCGTTCATCGATGCCGTCATCTTCGACGACGAACTCTCCCCGCGTCAGATACGCAATCTCGAGCGCGAGTTGGGCGTACAAATCATCGACCGCACGATGCTCATCTTGCAAATCTTCTACCAGCGGGCACAGACCAGTTACGCCAAGACGCAAGTGCAGATGGCGCGGCTCGAATACATGTTACCGCGTCTGACGCGCTTATGGTCGCACTTAGACCGACAACGTGGCGGCGGAACGGCCAATCGTGGCACCGGTGAGACGCAGATTGAGGCCGACAGACGACTCATCAAAAACCGACTCGCTTTGCTGCGAGAAGAGCTGCGGAAGATTGACCGACAGATGAACACGCAGCGGCAGAACCGCGGCAAGTTAATCCGCGTCGCACTCGTCGGATACACCAACGTCGGCAAATCGACGCTCATGAACCTGCTCGCCAAATCCGATGTTTTTGCAGAAAACAAACTCTTCGCTACACTTGATACCACCGTCCGCAAAGTGACAATCGACAACTTGCCGTTCCTACTCTCCGACACCGTCGGCTTCATCCGCAAACTGCCGCACAACTTGGTCGAGTCCTTCAAATCGACACTCGATGAGGTTCGTGAGGCCGACTTGCTCCTGCATGTCGTCGATATCAGCCACCCGAACTTCGCGGAGCAGTACCAAGTGGTGGAGCAAACCATACAAGAGATATGCAAAGAGACCAAACCCGAGATGGTGGTCTTCAACAAAATCGATGCGTTCACCTACACGCCCAAAGAGTCAGACGACCTCACGCCCATCACGCGGGCTAACCTCTCGCTCGACGACCTCAAACGCACGTGGATGGCGCGGCTCACGGCGCAAGATGGGCAACCGGCCGACTGTATCTTCATCTCAGCTGTGCAGAAAGAGAACATCGACACACTCCGCGATATGCTCTATGATCGCGTCAAAGAGCTTCATATTCAGCGCTATCCGTACAACGACTTCTTGTTCCAGAAGTACGAATAGCGTATCTTCAGGTTAGGATTTTTTTCGGGCGCATTGCGTCTGAAGCCAACGGACGAGCGTCCTGTAATGTTCGGGAGTGAACTCATGATCGGCAGCGATGGCAACAGGCCTGAACTGCCGACCATGGTATTGGCGGCGGATAGTACGGACGGCCATCTTCGTCCCTTTCTCCGGCAACACGTGGTCGCGCTTGCCATAGAGCAACAAGAACGGACGAGGGCTGATGCGCGCGGCTATAAGCGGATAGTCGTAATCCATCGAGTCGGCATCGGACGGCACCGGACGATACATCGACCACGATGACGGACCCGTGATGAAAGCTTTCGTGTAACGAACAGTCGTCATCCAGTTCGATGCGGCACAACCTGCCACACGCGCGTCTTCTGCTGCCAACTGCCAACTGCGATAAGCACCCATCGAAAAACCAAACGTGAATATCTTCGTGCTGTCAACAAAAGGCAGCGAACACAAGTACGTGACGGCCTCTTTGTCTTCACGCAAGATGGTCTCAAACCACGCTTCGCCTGTGGCGCTCAGGTGGCGTTGGTAGAAATCCGGTTGCGCATTTTTCAGTGCTTTATTGAGTGTGCGTCTGTCCCTCAGGTCGTCAGGTGAAGCCTCGCACCGCTCGCCCCAATAGAGCGCATCGGTCACTAATACCACGAACCCCTCTTTGGCGAGCGAATCGGCAACGAACATGCCATGATAACAGCCGTTGACCCACGATACAGCCTCAGCGCGCATCCGAAGATTGCTGAGGCTGTCCATGTCGTCACGCCACTCGGGGAACGCCATTTTCTCCTTGCCGATAGTGAACCACGCTCCGTGGTCGTGCAGCACCAGTACCGCCGGCAGTCGTTCGCCCTCGTCATGAGGCGGCACAAGCAACGTGGCCGGACGACCATGAAGCAGTACAACAGACAATATCAGCAGAAAGCGAGAGAGCATCCGCCCTACCTCTATGACAACTTGATGAAATCGTCGTACGAGATAGGCTTGTTCTCAATCTTGACCACCTCTTTCAGGCTGGCATAAATCTTTTCCTCGCGACACCGCTCGTAGAACTGTTGAACATATTTTTCGTCCTTGAGCATCTCGGCCGCATAACCCTCAAGGTATTGGTCCTCGATGTCCATGCCATACTGCGCGAACTGCATGCGAGCCACCTCTTTCGCGTAATTGTCCACATCAGCGGACTCCACCTTGATGCCAAACTGCTCCACAAGCTGGTCTTTGGCCAGTTGCCAACGAAGTGAATCAATCGTTGCCGACCAATCCTTCTCAATCTGCTCATCCGTCAGTTCTTTGTTTGCCGTCTTCAACCAACGTTTCAAGAACGCTTCGGGCAGTGCCACTTTCTCCATTTTCTTCATCACGGCTGCCTTGACATCGATACCAAACCTGAACTCCGCATCTTTGTCTAAAGTGCGTTTCATGTTTTCCCGCACCTTGTCGCGGAACTCCTGCTCGCTCTTTACAACACCTTCACCATACACCTTGTCGAAAAGGTCTTGATCAATGGGCGCAGGAATGATAGTCGGCTCTTTCTTCTCACCTTCCTCCGGTGCAGCCTCACCTTCCTCCGGCTTTTTCTCGTCATCGGTCGGTTCCGGCCGGCTCTCCATCTTGCCATAACGCATCGCGTAAGCTTTTACTTGGCGGTCCACCATCTCGTCCGTCACCGTCACTTCGTACAGCGGCACTTTGTTACTGCCCGTCAGTTTGCAGTTGAACTCCGGCGCAAGAGCTATGTCGAAAACGAACGTGAACGTGTCCTGATTGTCCAAATCCAATTCAGGCGTCTCTTCCTCGTTCGACAACGGCTCGCCGAGGATGTTCAGTTTCTCCTCACGGATGTACTCGTACATTTTCTCACTCAGCACCTTGTTTAGCACTTCCGCCAACACCGATTTGCCGTACATTTTCCGCACCAAACTGGCAGGCACTTTGCCCGGACGAAAACCCGGGATGTTCGCCCGCTGACGAATGCTGCGAATCTCTTTCTCTACTTGTTCCGAGTAGTCTGCAGGCTCCACCACCAGCGTCAATTTCGCCATCATGTCCTGCACTTCTGTCTTACTAATTTGCATGTTTATATATCTTTAAAATTTTTATCCTATTTAATACTCTTTGTTCCTATTAGTCCTATTAGTCCCCTTTGTCTTATTAGTCTTATTAGTCTTATTAGTCCTATTAGTCTTATTTGTTCCATAGGTCCTTCAGTTTCGGTTCTAATCTGACTAGCTCTGTAGGAGCGCTCCCTTAAGGTATGGGTGCACACGAAGTAATCGTACCCCTTGTGAGTTAAGAAACAAAAAACCGCTTCGCTTTAGCGAGCAGGGGCGATTTTGCGATTGAAAGCCGGTGGCTTTCATAGCGCGGCTCACGCGTAGCAATCGTCCGAGCACTGCGTGCGAAGTAAGAACGGGCTCTATACCCTCTCCATACCTTCTCCGAACAATCTCCAACCATTTAACGATTTAACCATTTAACCATTTAACCATTTAACGTCCTTTCCCCCCAAATTCGCCTGCAAAGATACTGCTTTTTTTTGAAATATGCAAATATTTGGG
>CALAUY010000104.1 GCA_937892015.1 uncultured Bacteroidales bacterium
AATGGGCGGTTTTCCTGCCGGTAAGTATGCATCGCCCGGTCTGACAGAACGACAGGCATTGATGTCGAACGTAGTGAACATACCGAAAGCATTAACCGCACAAGATTATAACCCCGAAGACTACGAAACGATTCTGCAAGTGTCGGATGTTAATCCAAAAACAGATAATACCACCTTCAATACGGATGCTGTCAAGTTCTGGGACGATGATTACTCAATGACGGAAGATAATGTGACCACTTCTTTTGAATATAAAAGTCATAATATAATACGGCATTTCAAGTCATATACAGAAACAGAAATTGATATGACGGATGCCTATATGTATTTCCCTGAATTTACGGATGATGATGGTTCAAATCTTAAAACATCTGACATCACAATATCAGGGGTTCGTTATATTACTTTTGGTGAAGAAACTGAATTTAAGGACAATTGGCATCTCTCATATCCTACACCTAACAGAGTAAAAGTAGATTCATGGGGATATGCAAAAGGGAAGAAAGGGAATGACCAACTTTCTGTTTACAATGAAAATGAAACAAACTTCAAATCTTCAACGCCTTTAGAGATAAATGTACTGCCTCGGTTCTTTATACGCGATGGTACATTGACAGGTACCACGTTAAGTTATACCATGAAGAATGTGACGGCCGGAAATTATCAATTGACTATAGATTTAGGTGGCGGTTATAGAAATAATTGGGATGCCACATCAGATACAAATATCAAGTTATCTGTTACAGATGCCTCCGGCGTTGAAACAGTATTCACCAATTCGCTTGTTTCAACCGGGGGTAGAAATCGTGCCCGAAGGTTCATACGGAATATTGAACAGCCACAAGATGGAACTTTAACCATCACCATTACTGTAGGCAATGGCACACTTAGTGATGTGCAAGATGGAGACACTAAAGCTGACAATCGTCGGGAGTTTTGGCTTACTCAGCCCAAGATTGTGCGTGTTGTTGAGGGCACTCAATATGTTGAAGATGCCGATAATCGTGAAAACACATTTACTGAGCGTGATATGAGTGAAGAATCCACCGAAGAATCATATACAGAAACTATTCATATTTACGAACAGGTTACCCACCGCACCACGCTCCGTAAGCGTGTGTTAACCATGCCCGATGTATGCGTGCCCACGTATGGTGCGGGAAGTGTAGGTGATCCCCTTGAAAGTAATAGTCAACAAAACGGAATGTTTGGGGATAGTCTTTGTCATGCAGAACGGACGGCAGGGAATACGGTAAATGACAAGCGAACATCAAGACCCAATGATAAAATAATATCTAATGACCCACATTACATATGCTATACCAATGTGTTTTGGGATGGATTCACCATTCGTCATGGTTTTATTGCTGATGAAGGCATGGTACATGGTGGTGGAGCTGGTGTGAATATGTATGAAGGAGGACATCTGCAAAACTGCATCGTTATCAATAATATGGCATCCTGTGGTCGTGTGAAGGGTGGTGGTATTTTCTGCGATGGGGCGACATCTACCATTGAAGGTTGTTTCGTACTTAAAAACACATCAACTCGTGGAACCACGTCAAATTCAGTACAGATTTTTGCCGGTGGTATGTTCTTGTACGAGGGAACGTGCTTCAACTCGCTCTTTGCAAAAAACTACTCGTTTGGTTCTGCCGGCGGAGTAGGTTTTTGCGTGGGACGTTTCTACAACAATACCATTGCCTACAACATCTGTAATTTGACAGAAGATAATGCAAAGTCAGGCGGTGCTATCTCGCTTGCCGTCAACTCCAATCCGAACCTCTTTATTGCCAACACCATTATCTATGGTAATAATGGTATCGCTATCCGTGACCGTAATACGGGTGTTGATAAAATAAATCCGTATATTAATTGCTATATACAATCAGCAGTCGCACAACCCAATGAGGCCACAAACAAGAATGTAACCAATTGGACCGAATCGGATAAAACTAATTACGGCATTGGTAATGTGTTCCTGAATGGTGTATCACCATCTGCCGACAATTCGCCATTTGCGGCGGACTTTGATGAGAATGGGGTTTTCCAAGAAGGCCGTGCAGCTACTCAGAATGATTTCCGACTTAGAAACGACCTGTCTGATTGTATCAACAAGGGAACGGAAAACTTTGCTTCAAATCTTTACGATGCGCTTTCTCATAAGGGGAAAGACGATGCTACTATAAGGAAAAATTTTATCTACCAGAGTGTATCCGCCGCCTCTCTCCCCACCAGCGATGTTGTTTTTGCGGATAGGGTGCAGGACTGCCAGATAGATATAGGCGCCTATGAGTACGACGAGACGACCAACATCAGTCCGGACTACGAGTTGATTGCGTTTGACCCCGAGAAGCCCGACGAGAGAGAACTCTGTGCGGTCTATTACGTCTCTGACGAGGGAGAAGGTCTGGCCACGGCCGACTCGCCGGAAAACGCGGCCTGCCCCGAAAAACTACAGAAAGTGTTAGATGCCGCCGGTCGTTACGCCGCCGACCTCTATGCGTATAAGAATGCCGAAGAAGCCGACAAGGCCTCTTATGAGGCAACGTACTCTATCGGCGTGACGTTCCGTTCGGACGTACGTGTTCAGCCTAAATACGAGACCATCGGTTACGCCGGCTCTACTTTCTCGGTGACGCAGAGCCGAGTGGCCGACGACGATGCCTTGCCGCTCGATTCAGTCAAGCATGTCGTCGTGAAGCTGGAAGAGGGTGACTACTATCCCACCCGCAGTACGAACAACAACATGGCACTGGGCAAGACCGAAGAGGTGTTGCCCACACGTGCCCTCACTATCCCCCACGGCGTGGAGGTATGGGGCGGATACGTGCATAGTACCGATCATGCTTTTTACGAGACCTATCGTGACCCGCTCAACCACAAGACCACCCTCTCGGGCCACGTCTCTAACTACGGAACGGAAGATGCGGGCATGGCTTACCATGTGGTGACGTTCACCAACGACCTTTTTGCTACCGACAACGCAATCCTTGTGACCGATGGACTGAAAAATATCCCCGAGCGCGCTGTTCTCGATGGTGTCGCCATCGAGAACGGGTACGCCAACGGCACGGACGAGTCGGACCAAAGCGGTGCCGCTGCCGTGGTGCCGTACTACGGACATATCCGCAACTGTATCGTCCAGAACAACGAGGCCATACTCTATGGCGGTGGACTGTACCTCGATTCGGCTGCACTGGTCAGCGGTAGCGTCATGCTCAACAACACCGCACAGATGGGCGGGGCGGTCTATATCAAAGAGCCCACATTGCGTAGTTCCACCGACGATGCCGAGAGACAGGCAGCGTTTGCCCGTATCTACAACACCACCATCGTGCGCAACACGGCCTCTGTGCGCGGTGGAGGCATATGGTACGGGAGCAATCTGCGCGCCAAAGGTGTGGTACTGTGGCAGAACACGTCGTCGGACATGAACAACGTGGCAGGCGTGTTCGATACGGGCGAACAGATGTCGGAGGACAACTACCCGTTTGCCTATTCGGCCGTTCAGGCACGACGTTTGCCGGGCGTGAACAACATCGAACTCCAGCCCGAGAACGAGAAAGATACGCGGTGGACCACCAATAGCGTTGACGACATGCGTTGGCGTGGCGACCAACCCACCTACAGCGAGCAGACCAACGCCAACGCGTACTATTACCTCGACAAACTGTCGGCCCTTGTGCGCTCGGGCATGCCGTACGTCGATTATCAACGACTGCGCAAGACCTATCCGTCGCTCGAACTGCGCGACATGGCCGGCGTGGCACGTATGGTAGAGAACTACGATTCAGAAGACATCTCTACCACCGTCCGATACCTCAAGCACATGACGCTCATTCCGCAGAGGAAAAACAACAGTTTCCTTGAGATGGGTGCACGTGCGCTCAACGACGAGATGATACCGTCTATCAGCCGACCCTTCACCCGACTGTTTGTCGCCAACCCGCAGTACGTCAACCACGAGCGAGCCTCTGCACTGCTGGCTTGCGGTGACCCCCTCTACAGCCAACAGGGCTCGTCGATGGCCAACCCGTTCCAGAAATTCTCTGATGCCATCGATTACGTCATTGCGCTCAGAAGTGATGCTGCACTCAAGGAGATATACCGCGACACGCGCTTCGAGATTTTCATCGCCGGCGGTACGTATTACCCCACCCACAACGCACGTGGTGAAGAGGGACACGCCCGCTCATCGACGTTCATCATCCCCGAGGGTGTAAGTATCATCGGTGGACTCGACCCCGATGTCTATTATTGCCAGGCAGGCTATGACTTCGATTTCCTCCAGCCCATGGCAGAAGCTCATATACTGAACTCCGGCACGGGCAGTGCAACCAACGAACGTAGTACTATCTATAATAGTGATGGTGGAGTGATTTCCCTTGATGGCATCACGCTTACAGGCGCTGTTACTGCTGATATTTGGAATGCCCGCCCGAGGTTAGACCTCAACGGCAACAATATCTACGAACCGTGGGAGTTTAAGTTCGCAACCACTTTCTCCGGCAACACCCCCCGTGGTACGGAGAACGAAGACAATGTCTATCACGTCTTCACCTGTTATGCCGACTCCACCCATCTTGGCGCATTGCCAAAACGGTACGGCACGTATTCTTCTTCAGGAATAGATGACCAGCCTCATATTAAGTTCACCAATCCACTGGATATTCACTCCGATGACACAGAGAGCTCTTACTCCGAGCTACACCGAATGATTATCATCAATGGCGTGGATATCACCGACGGATATGCCCGTGAGTACGAACCCGCTGCTATCAAGAACGTGACCAACTACTATCGTGGTGGGGCCATTCTCGTGGACGGCAGTTGGGAGCATGGCGAACTTGACAGCGGCAAAACGTATGACACCGACGGAGAAGTAACGAACATTGGCGGCTATACCGGTGACCCTGATGCCAAAGGATTGCGCGATATACCAATGATTATCGTTGCTTCCCAGTTCGACGACAACACGGCCGTACAGGGCGGGGCCATCTTCACTAACGGCACGCTCAACCTCTTCAGCTGCAATTTCGGCCAGAACAGTACGGTAGGTGGAGATAGTAATGAAGATGGGCGCAGTCATATCCACTACAGTGGCGGTGGAGCCGTGGCTGTCAATGGTGTACTCCGTATGACAAACACCATCATGGCCAACAACGAGGCATCGTTGGGAAAGTGGAGTGAGTGTATGCCAACTACTGCCGCGGGATATAGTCAGCAAGCTTTCGGTGGCGCCATCTGGGGCGGGAAGAACTCGGAAGTGCGTATCACCAACTGCGACCTTGTGATGAACAAAGCGGTCAGTTATCCCGCTGTTTTTGTCAATCACGGCATCGATGACCATAAATTTGCCGCCAATACTATCTTCTGGGGCAATAGAGCATCCGGCATACAAGACTCTACAGACGTGTGGACAGACGGCTGGCATGAACTTAAACCGGCAAACCTTGAGAACATTCAATCGGGAGAGTGGGATATCAACCGCGATGCGTATTCGTTCCGCTCACAAGTGGAGAAACAAGACGAGCTGGCACTGATATATAGCAGAGACTCCATTCGAGCACTTTCCGGCGGCGAAACTACTTGGGAAGAATTCGAAAGCGGTAGATGTCATTCTTCGAAAGATGGTTCAGTAAAAAAAGACTCTGCTCGTCTGGCGCAACTGCAAGACCACCAAGTGATGTACTTCTGTGCTTATAGTCCCACTTTCGGACCGGAGTACGTGGTAAGTTCGGATTCGGTATATGTACCCTCTTTGGAACGATTATATGTAACCGCCAATAAAAAATACGACCCTCACGAAGTGCCGTTCTTGGGAGAGACACTCAAAGAAGATTTCAGCGACCCTCAATACCAAAGTTATTTCTCCATCTTTGGCGGAAACAACAACATCGAGATTACTTTTGAGAACGAGGGCATCAATGGACCCAATTTCATATTGCCGTCCTCTAAAGCCGGTAAGGACGGCTATAACCCCTCTGCCAACTGGATGCCGTCACGTATCAATAACCTTATCGACAATGGTTGGTCGTATCTGACGCTCAAAGAGACTGACGGAAGCATCTCCTTTAAGAAAGTGGGCGATCTGGCACCCGAAAATACCATGCCCGACAATAGCGTCTCCGGCGGACCGTACAATTTCTATGTCTACATGCTCAAAGCCCAATATAACCTCACCTTCATGCCGATGGGTAATGAGTTCTATATGAAGTACAGCAGTTCAAGTATGGGCAACACGGCATCAGAAGATATGTTGCGTATATCCTCCAACCCGATTATTTACAACTCTACGGGTGAAGAGAAAACGTATATCGATATCGGCGTGTATGAATATCAGCACCGCGTACTACAGATTAACCAGTTCAGCGAGATTGACGTCTTGTGGGTGAGCGAAACAGAAGATATCGAGAAGGGTAACGATGGCTTCTCGTGGGAGACGCCTACATCAAACCTGCAAGCCGCCATCGAGACGCTGCTCCGCAGTCGCAACGGGCATGCCAAACAAATCAACATCATCGGTGGAGAATACAAACCGACGGCATCGTTGGGCGACGGGGCCGACCTCTCGCAGAGTTTCACCATCCAGACCCGCTTGCAGAACAACGGTGCCATGACACCGATAGAATCCGATGCTACCATGGCGTACGGAGTCAAGAGCCTCACTTTCCGCGGCGGGTACGACCCCAAAATACCCGATGAGGCGGGCTTCAATCCCGAGAAGAACCCCGTCATCTTCTCTATGGCCAAACGTACATCTACAGCGGACGACCAACTCAACCATATCGTGAACATCATCGATGCAGGGCAATATACAACAAGCGTCATTTCTAAAGGTGATGTGTACGAGGTTAAGTCCAACCCTTCGACCAAAGTGATTCCTATTACGTTTGAGGGCATCACGTTCGAGAACGACCTGGCCGGTGCAGTCAATGACGGTACGAACCCGGGCGGTGCGGCCATCTACTACCATGAGCAAACGAAATCGGAAGAAACGCTCCTTGACCCCGTTGGAGGCGATACGTGCAAGCTGACTATCCGCAATTGTATCTTCAAGTATAACGGACAAGAGGTGGACAACCCATCGTCGGCCGTGTATATCGGTGCCGGAGGAGGACGGTCGTTCGTCGTGAACAGCCTCTTCCACCACAATGCCGGCAAACCCATCGTGGCACCCAACACTACGCTGCTCAACTGCACGTTTGCCAACAACAACGGATTCCTTACGCTGACAGAGACCACAGAAAATGAGAGGGTTTACCACTCTTCCATGCATAACAGTATCATCTGGAGGGATGCGTATAACGGCACATACCCGTGGAGTATCACGGATGCGTTGGGCACCGAACTGACGCTTGGTTCATCCGACTCGCTGACCTATAATGCCTATACGAAGGCCGATACTGAACCAACGGCCGGTGCAACCAATAACCCCGATGCCAAGCAAAATCTCTTAATCAGCAAGACGAATAGTGACGTGATTCTCGGTCCTAACTTCGTGGACCCCGACGACGGCGACTATCATCTCTACCCCAACAAAACGGTCATGAACACGGGCGATAATGGCACGTACGCACGCCTCGTTTGGCCGAATTACTACGGAACGACCCATGCAGATACTATTGCCTATACATCGCTCATGATGAATAGTCATACTGATCAATCAACGTACGAAACGCTCTCTACCAAGATACGCGTCGGAACGAAAGATTCCACCATCACCTATCAGGCTATCAAGGCGAACAAAGATTTCGATCTGGGCGGCAAACGACGTCTGCAGAGTACGTCCATCGACCGCGGGGCATACGAGTGCTCAAGTGCCGGACAACGTATCATCTACGTCAATCCGAACAACAGTGCCGCCACGGGTGACGAAACGGGGATGGACTGGGAGCACGCGTACGGACCCGACAAACTGCAACTGGCCATCGATGCCGCTTCTATCTACAGTACCAACGAGGGCACGGAGAAGGCGTATATCTTTGTGAAAGGTACTGAGGCTGACCAAGGGTCGGTCACGTTGCGCGACGGAGTGGATGTGTATGGAGGACTGGCGAGCGGATATAGGTGGCAAGCCATCCCTAAGAACCCCGAGTCCGAGTTGTGGGAATATACCGATGCGGAGGTACAGGCGTTCGTCAACCGCGTCCGAGCCGACCGAGTGGGTATAGCGTCCGAGAACGGTACGCCCACACGTATCAGTGGCGTGAAGACCGTGGAGGTGATGAAGTACGGCAAGGGCGCTGTACTCGATGGGTTCGAGATAATCAACGGTGCACGAGCCGACAGCGTGGCTACCGAACCTGTAGTGGATATTCTGGTTGACAGTATCACGTTGCGCAACTGTATCATCACCGGCAATTATACCGATGACGGCACGCCGGTGGTGAACTTGCGAGGCAACAGTACCGGTACATATAGGAGTTTGCTCTACAACTCGCTTCTGTATGCAAACACGGCGAACACGCTCGTCCGGCTGGGGGGCAACGGGTATGTGGTCAACTGCACAGTCGTGGCTGACCATGCGGACGAGACAACCATCGCCATCCCTGAGGGTACAGAAGAAGAACAAACGACTTTCCGTAACGCACATATTGTGAAAACCATCGAGGCGAACGAGAGCAGCGGACGAAATGTCCATTTCGCGCCGTATCTGCGCCGCGATGCCCAGGGCACGGACGCACTGGGAACAGTAAGTCTCACGCACCGCCCGTATTGGTATCAGTTGGCAGAGACAAGTGCGTATATCAATGATGCCGATGCCGACCCGTCCGGCAATGGCATCATTGTGGGGCAAGACCGCGACATGCTCGGCAACCCGCGCAAACTGGGCACATATGTCGATAAAGGGTGCTTCGAGACGTGGCTCATCAGTGGAAACTGTACCGTCACGAACGAAACCAACGCCAAAGCGTCGGATGGCTTGAGTAAGTACGTGCACGATGAAGACGCGTTCCCTGATACAGAGCCTGATGAAAGTGAAACAGAGGCGCACAATGCATGGGAGGCTGCCAAAACAGAATGGGAACAGAACTTACCCAAACCGGCAACAGCTTACTGGAGTACCAACTACGGTGGCAACCACTATCCGCATGAGGGGTCGGTAGTGTATGTGATGACCGGTGCCAATCTGGTGTTCCCGACTCCGGCACTGTTCTCCGGTACAACGAACGTTCGCCCGGGATTCGTGCTTGTCAAACCCGGCGGGTCTATTTATGGGCAGGGGAACAACCTGCAGTTCCGGTACGTGACGGCAGAGAAGGCGTACACCTCCGGCACGCGATACGACCTCGTGAGTATGCCATTCGACATCAACCTCAACGCCACCAAGGCGGTGAAGGCTCCTGCCACCACCATCAAGCACTATGCGTACGATGCGGAAGAACGAGCCGAGTACAACAATATCTTCTCCACATCCGACTCCAAGCACTGGAAACTATTGGGCACCAACGCCACAAGGCAAGGCACCGACGGGTGGTTGGTGGAAATAGGCGAAGAGAGTGGTTTTGGCGCTGTGGACACTATCCGCTTTACCGGATGGGGGACGAGCGGGAAACCGTACGTCTATACCGAGACGGGCGAACCGACCAAGACCGTCCTCCTCACGCAAAGCGATGCGCATCCGAACGACGGTACAGCGCATTTCACCCGCGAAGAAGATATGGGTTGGAACCTCAAAGGTTTGCCCTATCTGGTAAGCAGCTACGCGACTTACGACCCCGAGGCTCCTTCTTCGGGAACCGATTTCAACATGAATATACCGCACCTGATTTATTCCATGAATAGTGACGGCAATTATATTAGGGCAACAGGGCAAATCTATACTAAGCGTTCGTGGGATAATGGTTCTACACTCTCGCTCGGAGAAGGATTCTTCACGCAAACGGCCACGCTCAGCGAAGCGGAGAGTCTCGTCTTCAAGCGACCGACCTATTCGTCTGAAATGCCGGCTTTATTAGCGCCATTGGTGCTCTTGAGGAACATGGACGGTGAGGGCGACCTGCTTCGCGTCGAACCCGACGACGATGCCCCCAAGACGCTGACGTACTCCTACGGGCGCGATGGACTCAAGTGGATGCTCAACGACGTGCCCCAACTCTACATGCTCACCGCCTCTAACCGACTCTCACTCGTGGGTGCCGCGCCTACAGAAGTGGACCTGCCGCTCGGAGTCTATGTGCCTAATCGCTCGGATTACTCGGATTTCTCTTTCAGCCTGCCGCAACCCGAAGCATTCGCTGATTACGACCATATCTGGCTGATTGACCGTGCCCTCAATCGTGTCACGAACCTCCGAGAAGCCACCTACACCGCCGCCCTGCACCCGGGACGCGACCACTCACGCTTCGTGCTGCGCATCGGCGGAATGCCGTTCGGCGATAACAACCGACGCGAGTATATCGTCTTTGCTTTCGGACGACGGCTCTTCATCCGCGGACTTATAGAGGGCGACCAAATTCGGGTCTATTCCACCACAGGACAGATGGTTGTCTCCACTACCGCCCGCGACCCCGAGTTCGTCACCGAACTGCCACAGGCCGGAGGCATCTATGCCGTCCGCGTCAACGACTTCATCACCAAAGTCCGCAACCTATAACTCCGCTTCGCTTCGTGCAATTTGTATATACATTTTTCGTATAGTCTCCAAAGGAGCAGATCGTCCGAGCTTGCGAGGAAAGAACCCCCTCTATACCCCCTCCATACCCTCTCTATACCCTCTCTAATCTGACTCTCCCCCTAGGGTAGGGGGAGGGGACCGCTTGCGGTGTAGGGGTACGATTTTGTATATACATTTTTCGAACCCCCTCCATACTCCCTCTATACCCCCTCTATACCTTCTCCATACTAACTCCATACTCCCTCGTATTTTTTGTACACATTTTTCGAACCCCCTCCATACCTTCTCCATACCCCCTCCATACCTTCTCCATACCTCCTCCATACTCCCTCGTATTTTTTGTACACATTTTTCGAACCCCCTCCATACCTCCTCCATACCTCCTCCCTACCTTCTCCCTACCTTCTC
>CALAUY010000105.1 GCA_937892015.1 uncultured Bacteroidales bacterium
TGAGGAGCGTATCCCTTGCTTCAGTTTCATCCCCCTCCCCCGCAAGCGGGACCTCCCCTACCTTAGGGGAGGAGTTAAGTAAGTAAAAAGGAACAAAGAACAACATCAAACAACGAATATATTGTCAAGCAACGAAATATATTGTTAAACAACGAATATACGGTCAAACGACATCAAACGACATCAAACAACATCAAACAACATCAAACGACATCAAACGACATCAAACAACATCAAACGACATCAAACGACATCAAACGACATCAAACAACATCAAGCAACGAAATAAATTGTCAAACAACGAAATATATTGTCAAACAACGATTATGAAGAAGATATTCACATATTTACTGTGCATTGGATGCACATTATTTTTGGGAAGAGACGCGGTACTGGCACAGCAGTTGCCCGACCCGAGTTTTGAAGATTGGAGTGGTGCGACGTTCGATGGTAACATCCAGCCCAAATACTGGCACTACAGCAATGTGAGTCAGTTTGGGTTCAGTTTCAATTTCGCTGATCGCCAAACAGGTCACACGGGCAGTTATTGCGTGAAAGTGGAGAACAAAGAAATGACGGTTGCCGGCATCAACGGTGGCACGTCGCCGGGTTACGTCACGTTAGGTGATGTATGGACGTACGTGCCGGGTTTGACTAACCTCAATGGCAGTACGGCCGGTGTCAAGGGTGGCATCAGTTGGACGTATCGTCCCGACACGGTTGCGCTGTGGATTAAGCGCACGGGCAGCAGTGCCTCGTTGGAGAACTACAACATCGTGTACTACTCGTGGTACGGCACCTCGCACGGTTCGTCGTATGGCAACAAGGGTGGCTCGTGCTCGACTATCTCGGGCGGTATCGATGATGAGGAGTCGGACATCCGTCAAGCCCTTGATGCCAATGGTTGTCAGACAACTCAGTACGCGACGCAAGTGGCCGAGGCTTCTATCTTCGAGAAAACGACGTATGCCTCTTGGACGCAACTGAAGATACCCGTGTATTATCTGACCGACCAAGCGCCGACCAAATGTTGCGTCATTCTCTCTTCGGGCAATTACCCTGCGGGTAACGCCTCGACGGGTATATACGCCGGCAATGCCCTGTATGTGGATGATATTCAGATGATTTACTCATCGAAGATACAGAAGTTGTTCGTGGGCAATCGCGAATGGAAAGGGTTCGACCCCGATGCTCCTGTTCAGACCTATTCGTTGGGAGCAGGCGCAACCACTATCCCCGCCATCTACGCTGTTCGCGGTTCGGGTTCGCTCTCGAACAGTCGTGGTCAGTCGGCCTCTTTCCAAGGTCGTCGTCTGACCTCTTCGGAGTGCGTAATAACGCCCGGGCAGGTGGATGGAGCTCCAACAACGATTGTCGTGACGGCAGAAGATGGGAGCAGTACGACGACCTATCAGATCAATTTCGTCAGTGCTGCATCTAACAATGCGCGATTGTCGTCCATCAGCGTTGATGGTACGCCGGTGCAGGGCTTTAGTCCGTACGTCAACACGTATAACGTGGCGTTGCCTTATGGCACGACCGTTGCGCCGACAGTGACTGCCACCACCGATGATGCCAACGCGACGACCGTTATCACGCAAGCGACATCGCCCACAGGCACTGCCACTATCGTTGTGACGGCACAAGATGGCACGACCACCCAGACGTACACGCTCAATTTCTCGGTGGCTCAACTGACAGACAACACCTTGCAGGACATCCTCATCGATGGCGAGTCGCTGACAGGGTTCCAGCCATCTAAATCGAACTACACGTTGTCGTTGCCTCTCGGTACGACCGTTGCGCCGACGGTGACGCCCGTGAGTGCGTACGCTTCCGGCTTGCAGACGATCACTATCAGCAATGACCTGACGGCCGGTTGCGTCATCACCGTCTCGGTGCCCGGCAACAGCAGTACGCGCACGTACAAGATAACGTATCGTATTGAGGCGAGCAGCAACTCGCAGTTGTCAGACCTGCAAGTAGGCGGTACTACCGTTGAGGGGTTCAGTCCGTCACAGACCTCGTACAGTCTGTCCTTGCCTATCGGCACGACGGAACATCCGACCATCACGTGGACGGCCGGCGACTCTTACCAGACAATCACGTTCACTGACGGTGGACTGACCTCTGCCTCGAAGATAACCGTCACGGCTGCCAATGGCTCACAGACAGTGTATCGCATCTCTTTCACCGTGTCGCAGTCGTCGAACAACGCGTTGGCAGGTATAGCCCTCGATGGCACACCTCTCGACACGTTCCATCCCGACACGCTCGCATACAGCATCACGTTGCCTGCCGGCACCAATATAGCCCCGACCATCACGTACACGCCCGGGGATGCTTATCAGACTATCGTCATGAGTCAAGGCGGGTTGAGCGGCACTACCCGCATCACGGTAAAGGCCGGCGATAACACGACTCGCGTCTATACCATCACGTTCCAAGTGACCAAATCGCTGAACGCGTTCCTGAAGATGATCTACCTCGATGGCGACTCGCTCAACGAGTTTGCTCCGCAGACGCTGGGTTACAGCCTCGTCATCCCCACCTCAATCGCGCCGGACATCACGGTTGATAAAGAGCCCGGACAGAAAATCACCATCTCGCATCCGAGTTCGTATGGTACGGCACGTATCGTCGTAACGCCCGAAGAGGGTGATGCCAACGTCTATACCGTCACTTTCCTCTCATCGGAGATACCGGCACCTGCCACACGTCCAGCCGACTTGCTCAACCCAGAGACGAACGCCCTGCTGCAAGACATCCTCATCGACGGCGTCTCGCTCAACGGGTTCACGCCGACAACGTACCGCTACACCGACACGTTGCCCGAACGCACGTGGGCAGTGCCTGCCATCATGCCCATTGCCGAGACGTTCGTTCAGGAGATAACCATCGCTTACGGTGCTGTCGATGACACGACGCGCATCCATGTGGTGGCCGAAGATGGTGCCACGACGGCCGATTACAGCATCTTCTTCCCTGTCCGCAAACTGAGCGACTGCACTCTGGCCGACCTCATCGTCGATGGAGTAGGCCTCTCTTTCGACCCACAACAGACGACGTACAACATCGAGTTGCCGTACGGCACGACGGAGATGCCCGGCATCACTCCCGAACGTAAGTACGACGAACAGGCAGTGCGCACTGTGACAACCGCAACGATTGCAACTGCCTCGACGGCCACAGTCACCGTCACCGCGCCCTCAGGCGACCAACTCACGTACACACTTTCTTTCACTGTTGCCCCGTCGGGCTTGGAGAATAGTCTCACTGCAATCATCGTCGATGGAGTAGGGGAGTTGGACCTCACGCAAGGTCCGACCATCAACGTGACGCTGCCTTATGGCGCAACCGACATGATAGTGACAGCCGCGTCTAAACGTTATCCCGAGCAGTCGGTAATCATCACCCCGGGCGGTCTCAGCCGTCCGACGACACTCCGTGTTCTCTCCGGACAAGTAGGTGTCAGCGACACGCTCTACACGCTCAATCCTGTGCGCACACTGAACGACCCGGGTACTCTCATCGACCTGCAAGCCGGTGGCACGACGCTTGCCGCTTTCAAGCCCGAACAGTACACGTACATCTTGCCCGTCACTGCCCGTCCGACCATTACCTACACGCCTTTTGAAGGGGCGACCGTCACCGTGACGGCATCCGACAAAAAGCATTGGGTGGCCGATGTTCAGTCGGCTGATGGCGCGTACACGCACACGTACACTATCTATTATTACTACACCAATGATGTTATCCCGTCGAACAACTTCACCTCTTGGATAGGGACGCTCTATAATAACGGTGTTAAACCGACAGGTTGGATGGCACCGGCCGACGCGGTCGAGTCGCTGACCTACGGCATCCCGCCGCTTTTCACAGCCACATACACCACCGGTCAAGAGGTGCGGCGCAGTAACGGCGCTTATGAGAGCAATTACCCCGATGCGTCAGAAGATGGAGGCACGGTGGTGCTGCACTCTATCGACTCGTGGAACGTTATTGCCGGCACAGTGCCCGGTATCATCACCACCGGCAAACTGAACCTTACACTGAGGGCGTACAGCCTTTCAGAGATGTCCATCTCCGGCGGTATTCGGTTCCGCAACTCGCCCGACACGGTCAAACTCGACCATAAACCTATCGCCACGCAACGCGTCGATAGTTGGCGTTTCCTCTTCAACGTCCGTGAGAACGGCTCATGGACAGAACACCTCTATACGGGCTCGTATAGTGCACTGGGATCTTGGGGTACGCTTTCTATCCCGCTGAATATGACTCGACCGGACTCTATCAATGTCATCATCAACTCGATGTTCAGTGAAGATATGGACGAATACAACGGCACGCAGTTGGATATCCAGTCGAGCGAACTGCGCGTACGTAACCTCGTCTTGTGTTACAACTCGCAACTGTCGTCCGTCATGGCCGACGGTTCGCCTCTCACGTTCGTCGATGGAGTGGCCACTATTGAGGAGTCGAACCCCGACTATGTGGGTTATCCGGAGTTCACGTTTGTCGGACAGGTAGCCGACCAAGAGCATCGCGTCACGTGGTCGGACTGGAACAACGGTTCGCGTACGGCCCTCATCCGCAATTTCGCGGAGGACGGTTCATATACCGACTACACGGTCATCCAGAACCGCCCCATCTCTACCTCTACAGCCATTGCTTATACGGTCACTTCGCAGAACGACCTCTCTGTTGAGCGCCGCTCGGAGTACCAAGAGATACAGATCATCACGTACGATACCGCCTACGTCATTGTCGTCACGGCAGAGAATGGTGATAGTCAGCGTTATCTGGTGCGTCTGACGTTGCCTGACCTCACCCAGATAGTCACCGACATTGACCCCGTTGACCCCATCCCCGCACTTGGCACGTCCAACGGACAACTGGCCGACCTCTCGGTGGATGAAGTGACCGTCACGGGTTTTGTTCCGACGACCTACAGTTACCATCACCCCGCGCAGGGACTATATGCAGGTGTACGCTCGTATCCGCTTGACTCGCTCTTTGAGACTATTACCGACTCACTCATCACGTGGGACGTGTATGGCGAGACGGATAACAACACGTACGTGCTCCATATAGCCCTCTCCG
>CALAUY010000106.1 GCA_937892015.1 uncultured Bacteroidales bacterium
TCTCCTCTAGGCGGAGGCCGCTCTCCCCGTTCCGTCGGGGAGACGCTCCGGGTTATGTTATAGTTATCGTTGCTTGCGGGTTCGGACGACTTGTTTTGCTGCGTTTATGTTCACTTCACTTGTTGTCCGAGTGCGTTGTACCAATGTCCGTCTTGGATGAGGAAGAGTTGTCCGTCTTGGATGATTTTGGTGGCTTGTGGCCGCTGTTCCTCGATGACGGGGATAGGCGTTTGGTCGCCGATGGGGGTGCGGTTATCGCACTTGTTGCCGCGAGGCGTTGTCATCTTGTAGTACACGCCCCACCCGCTACCTTTCGCTGCGAGTGTGTAGCCCGACGGGGCGGTGGCATAACCCGAGTTCGGACCGAGCAACAGACGGATAGAGCCGTTCGTGCCGGTGATGGTAGCTTTGTAATACCCTGTTCCGGCCTCGTCGCTGACGGCTGACTCGGAGTGTACGCCTGCCTTGTAGCGTGCATTGATGAGCGGCTTCAGTTGGTCTTTGAACGTCACCCAATGGGGGTAGAAGATGCATGGGATGCCGGGCATTGAGAGCAGGTAAGCGTTGCACTGCATCACCTTCTCTTTGTTCGTCTGGTTCTTGAGTGAGTTGTTCTTACCCAAGAACTCGTTGTCGTCGCGTTGGAACGAGTCGTGCGAGTCGAGGAACGTGACGGCGTAGCGGCTCTTGCCCGCACCGAGTAGTCCGGCACCCTTGCAGCCTGCATAGTTGCCGCCGGCGATGCCGTTATTGAAAGCCGTGTACTTGGTGGCAAAATCGAACGTGAGGGTGTTCCATCCTGCATCGGTGAGGTGACTCTGAAGAACGCTGACATCGCCGTCCCAGTACTCCATCACGGAGAAATACGCCTCTGCGGCCGTGTTGTACTCGTTGATGTGGGAGTTATGGAAGCCCTTGCAGTAATCGTATCTAAACCCGTCGTACCCGATGTTCTGACGCAACCACGTCAGGTAGGCCTTGAACATCTCCCGCACTTGTGCGTTGGTGTGATCCCAGTCGCGCCCTGAGTCGTAGTTGGCTTCCGGTCCGTACCCATCGTCGGGTGCCCCGGGCGTGTCGGTGCAGTGGCCGGCTGTGAAGGCCTCGTCGGTGGAACATATCCACGACATGTCGGGACTGAACGAGCCGTACGTGCCGAAGTTCTCTGTCGATAGTTTGCACCATCCGGAGGAGCTGGAGGTGTGGTTGATGACTATATCTGCCACCACTCGCGCGCCGTTGGCGTGGAACGTGTTGATGATAGAGGTCAGGTTGGGTTTTGTACCCCAATCGGAGTCTTGACTATCGTACTTGATGGGCAGATACCCTGTTCCGCCGGTCGATTTAGCTGATGGCGGCAACCAGATGAGGTCGAACCACTGTCCCATCTCGGCAGCATCGTTCTTGAGGTCAATCCATTTGGTGCGTCCGTACCCCTGGTCGGCGTAACTGTCCCAGTAAAACGCTTGCAGCATCACGTCGGGACACTCAGCGGGAACAGAGCCCGTATAGACGGGTTGTCGCGGGTCCACGGGCTCGGCAGGCGTGCACCCGGATGCCGACTCTTGGATGTACCACATGTCGTCGTTGTACTTCATCTTGATGTAGAGGTCGTACGTCTCGGTTGTCTTGCAGACGAACGCCTGACCATTGTCGGCGAAACTATTGTACGCCCCGAACGAGTCGATGACGTTGATGTGCCAGTTAGAGCCCGACGCGGCATCGTAACAGGTCAGCTTGTCGCCGGTACTAAGATTGACACATTCGGCCTTGTACTGCGTACGGCCTTGAAAATCAACTGCCCCCGTTGGTGCGGGGTAATAATACGTGTTGCCGTTAACGCAAACAAAGTACGGGGCTGCCGAAACGCTCGTTGTGATGGCGAGCATGACGGAACAAAAACTCAGAAAAATCAGAACTCGTGTTTTCATATCTATCAGATTATTATTTCATTAGACGCCCGGTAGCATCGTACGTGTTACCGTTTTTACGGATGTAGAGACGACCGTTTATCAGTTGTTTCTCGGTGTTATCCGTGTTGTCTGCACGGACGGTCGGCATGGCGGTAATGTTCACCGGACTAAAGTCGATATCGCTCGAGGCATACACCTCAAAATCGTTGCCCTGCACGGCGAGGTAGTACCCGACAGGCGTGGTGGTGTCGCGGCCCGAACCCATCCGTAGTACCACAGACCCGTTATGCCCTTGTATGGTGGCGGAGTATGCCGAGGATGAGGCCGTCTCGTCGGTCACCACCGATTCTGAATGCAGCCCTGCGGCCTTGCGAAGAGCGATGAGACTATTGATTTCCGTGCGGAAAGTGACCCAGTGGGGATAGAAGACGCAGGGCGTGCCCGGCAACATCAGCAAGTAGGCGTTGGCTTGCATCACTTTCGCTTTGTTCGCCACGAGGTTCTTCTTGTAGCCGATGAACTCGTTGGATGTGTTGTCAGAACGCTCGAACGTGTCGTGGTTGTCGATGAACGTGACGGCATATTTCTGTAGGCCGATGCCGCGCAGTCCGGCGTTTTTCAGGCCCGAATAGGTGCCCTTCCCGATGGTGGCGTTCAGCTTGAACTTCAGCGGGAAATCAAAGGCGGTGGTGTTGTAAGAAGCCGACTCAAGGTAAGCTTTGACGTTCGCAGGCGTGCCGTCCCAGTACTCCGCCACAGAGAAATACGGTTGTGACGAGAGGTTGTACATGCTGACGTACATGCCAAGATACCCCTTGACCATGTCGTATCGATAACCATCGTACCCGATGGTGTTGAGCATCCAGTCGAGGTAAGCTTTGACGTACTCTTGCACGTACGTAGAAGTGTGGTCGAGGTCACGACACCCGTCGTCGTTGTCGCCCGTATCGGCCGCACCGCCCGTCGAACCCTTGCAATCGGATGTCTTGTCGGTGAAACATTCGTCGCCGGAGCAGATATGCTCTGACGTGAGCTGGAACTGTCCGTACGAGCCGAAATTCTCGGAAGAGAAAGTGCACCAACCTGACGAGGCTTGACGGTGGTTGACGACGATGTCTGCCAACACTTTCGTTTCATGCCGATGCAGTGCAGCGAGCAGCTCCACCAGTTTGGCGCGCGAGCCCCAGTCCGAGTCCTGCAATGAGTAGCGTTTGGTGTAGTAGCCCGTGCCGCCTCCATATCCCGATGGCGGGAACCACACGAGGTCGAAATTGTCGCCGATGGCAGTCGTATCTTTCAGTAGGTCAATCCATTTGGTGCGACCATACCCCTTGTCGCTGTAACTGTCCCAGTAGAAGCCTTGCAGCATCACGCCTTCGTACTCTGACGGGACGCCCACGGCAGCGAACTGCGTGCTGTCGGGGTAGTCGTTGCCAACCGTTCCCGTGAGGCAGATATACGTGCCATCGTACGAGACGCTGATGTCTTGCATCTGTGTGATACTGAAGATGATATTGTCTGTACCGTACGCATAGAGGTTAGAGCACGCAGCACGGAACTTGGCAGCACCATACCATGTCGAGCCATTGGTGACCTTGAACTGATACGTACCGGCAGGAACACTGTCGAACGTGATGGAGCCGGTCGTGCCGTCCATCGTCATCGGACACGCTTTGACTCCCCAAGAGAGGCCGTTACACCACGGGTTGCCGGACGTGCCGTTTCCAGCGACGTAATACTGCACCGCCGAGGCCTCAAGAGCCATCAACATAGCGCATATCGATAAGAGCATCTTTCGCATTGTGGATATCATTTTTTTATCGGTTAAAAACGAAACAGTCTGCAAAGTTACAAAAAAAAAATGATATCTACAAATTTTTGAGGCATTTTTTTTACTTCTTTGTTATTTTTCTTACCAAAACTACGTTTTGAGCGACCAAAAAATGCACTTCGAGGTCCCTATATGTCATTCCATAGAGCCTTTCGGGGTCGTTCTGATAACTCGGGATGGGGTTCTGTGACAGTATCTCTTCTATCTCGGCTTTCGTACGCGGGTCGGGTTCGGTCGTCTCCCACCGGACCGGCAGTCGGTAGTCTTTCGTCGCCTCGGCGAACCCGTTCGTGGCTTCCGGGTGCAGGTCGGTGTACGTGAGGTAGGGTTTGATGTCGTAAATAGGCGTCCCATTGAGCAGGTCGGCCCCGCTGACCAGCAACGTCAGGCCATCGGTGGGTGTCTCTTCCACGCGAAGCAGCCGCACCGAACTGAGACCGAGCGGATTAGGTCGGTAGGGCGAGCGTGTGGCGAAAACGCCCATGCGGGTGTTGCCTCCCAACCGCGGCGGACGTACAGTAGGTGACCATCGCTCATGCGGACGATTGCCGCTAAATCCCCAGATGAGCCACAAATGCGAGTAGCCGTCAATGCCACGTAACGCCTCTCGCACCCGATACTCGGGGGTGAAGACGATGCGTGTCTCGAGGAGCGACTCCTCCCTGCTTTGACGCGGGATGCCGAACTTCTCCGCAAATCCATTGCGGGCAAAAGCAATCGGATGAAGAGTCAGTGGGTGGTTGCTGTCCATAGACCAATAAATGCTGTTTATAACGATGAAAGACTGCCGTACTAAGACCAATAAATGCTGTTATAACGATGAAAGACTGCCGTGAAGCAGTCTTTCTGTGGTACCTCTTGGAGTTGAACCAAGGACACATGGATTTTCAGTCCATTGCTCTACCACCT
>CALAUY010000107.1 GCA_937892015.1 uncultured Bacteroidales bacterium
AAGTCGAAGTGGTTTCCATACCTTCCACTTGTCCGCGACGTTTGTTGAGGTCACCGATAACATCACCCATCGACTCTTCGGGAGTAACCACTTCGACTTTCATGATGGGTTCCATCAACACCGGTTTAGCTTTCGAGCAGGCGTTCTTGAAGGCAATCTGCGCGCAAATCTCGTACGAGAGTTGGTCGGAATCGACGGGGTGAAAACTGCCGTCCAGCAGCGTCACCTTGAGTTTGTCGAGCGGGAAACCGGCGAGCACACCGTTCTTCATTGCCATCTCGAATCCTTTCTGTACCGAAGGGATGAACTCCTTGGGGACATTGCCGCCTTTGACCACATCAACGAAAGTGAGGCCTGCGGGAGCTTCAGCATCAGCGGGTTCAACGCGAACGATGATGTCGGCGAACTTACCGCGACCACCTGACTGTTTCTTGTACACCTCACGCAGTTCAACAGGTTGAGAGATAGCCTCACGATAAGCCACTTGCGGACGACCTTGGTTGCATTCCACTTTGAACTCACGGCGCAAACGGTCGATGATAATCTCGAGGTGAAGTTCACCCATACCGGAGATGATCGTCTGTCCGCTCTGCTCATCAGTACGTACTTGGAACGTCGGGTCTTCCTCGGCCAACTTAGCCAAACCGTTGTCCAGTTTAGCGAGGTCAGCTTGGCTCTTAGGCTCTACAGAAATAGAAATAACCGGAGCGGGAAAATCGATAGACTCGAGCACGATAGGTTTCTCTTCTTCGCAGAGCGTGTCGCCCGTGCGGATATCTTTGAAACCTACGCCCGCGCCAATATCGCCGGCTTCGATTACTTCTACAGGATTCTGATGGTTGGAATGCATCTGGAAGATGCGGGAGATTCGCTCTTTCTTGCCAGAGCGAGGATTGTACACGTACGAACCTGCCTCCAATTTACCGGAGTAAACGCGGAAATAGCAGAGTCGTCCCACGTACGGGTCGGTGGCAATCTTGAACGCGAGTGCCGTGAGCGGTTCGCTGGCATCGGCATGACGTACGACTTGCACATCGTCGAAGCGCGGATCTTTGCCGTCGATCTCGGGAATATCCAGAGGAGAAGGCAGATAAGCGCATACGGCATCGAGCATCGTCTGCACACCTTTGTTCTTAAACGACGAGCCGCACACCATCGGGAAGATATGCAGACCAATAGTAGCTTTGCGAATAGCCGCTTTAATCTCCGCTTCGGTGATAGTGCTCGGGTCAGAGAAATATTTCTCCATCAGGGTGTCGTCGAACTCGGCGATGGTCTCCAGCATTTTGTCGCGCCACTCCTCGGCCTCGGCTACGAGGTCTGCAGGGATGTCAGCAATCTCGTACTCAGCACCGAGTGTCTCGTCGTGCCAAAGGATAGCTTTCATCTTGATGAGGTCCACAACCCCTTTGAACGTCTCCTCAGCTCCGACGGGAATCTGTATCGGACACGGAGTAGCACCCAGAATTGTTTTAACTTGATTGACCACCTCGAAGAAGTTTGCTCCGGAGCAAACTTCTTCGAGGT
>CALAUY010000108.1 GCA_937892015.1 uncultured Bacteroidales bacterium
CTCGGCGTTGGCCTCGGCCTCGGCTTTCATGCGCTTGATTTCTTCGTCAGACAATCCGCTGGAAGCCTCGATACGTATTTTCTGCTCCTTGCCTGTGGCCTTATCCTTGGCAGTCACGTTGAGGATGCCGTTGGCATCCACATCGAAAGTGACCTCAATCTGCGGCTCACCGCGACGTGCCGGCATGATGCCATCCAAGTGGAAGATACCTATCTGTTTGTTCTGTGCGGCCATGGGGCGTTCGCCCTGAAGCACCTTAATCTCGACAGAAGGTTGGTTATCGACAGCAGTGGTGAACGTCTCCATTTTCTTGGTCGGAATGGTGGTGTTGGCTTCTATCATGCGAGTCATGACGCCACCCATCGTCTCAATACCAAGACTCAGAGGAATAACGTCGAGCAAGAGTACGTCTTTGACGTCGCCGCTCAGTACACCGCCCTGGATGGCAGCACCGATGGCCACCACTTCGTCGGGGTTAACGCCCTTTGACGGGGCTTTGCCGAAGAATTTCTCCACTGCGGTTTGGATGGCGGGAATACGGGTTGAACCACCTACAAGGATGACTTCGTCGATATCGGAAGTGCGTAGTCCGGCCTTGTCGAGACAGATCTTGCACGGGGCGATAGTCTTCTGGATGAGGTCGTCAATCAGTTGTTCGAACTTAGCACGCGTGAGCGTCTTGACGAGGTGAGCGGGCACGCCGTTAACCGGCATGATATAGGGCAGATTGATCTCCGAGGAGGTGGTGTTGGAGAGTTCAATCTTGGCTTTCTCTGCCGCCTCTTTGAGTCGCTGCATGGCCATGGGGTCTTTGGAGAGGTCAGCTCCACCATTGTCGTTCTTGAACTCTTGTACGAGCCAATCGATGATACGATGGTCGAAATCGTCACCGCCGAGATGCGTATCACCGGCAGTTGATTTGACCTCGAACACGCCGTCACCCAGTTCAAGAACGGACACGTCGTGCGTACCACCACCACAGTCGAACACCACAATCTTCATATCCTTGTTTGCTTTGTCAAGGCCATATGCAAGTGCAGCTGCTGTAGGTTCGTTGACGATACGGCGTACGTTGAGACCTGCAATCTCGCCGGCTTCTTTAGTTGCCTGGCGTTGCGAGTCATTGAAATACGCAGGGACGGTGATAACAGCCTCGGTCACCTCTTGACCAAGATAATCTTCGGCCGTTTTCCTCATCTTCTGTAGGATGATCGCGGAGATCTCTTGCGGGGTGTAGAGTCGTCCGTCGATTTCCACACGTGCGGTGTTGTTGTCGCCCCGAGCCACTTTATAGGGCACGCGGGCTATTTCGCTCGACAACCGGTCATACGTCTCGCCCATGAACCGTTTGATAGAGAAGACGGTCTTTGTCGGGTTCGTGATGGCCTGACGCTTGGCAGGGTCTCCCACTTTGCGTTCTCCGCCATCCACAAAACCAACAACAGACGGTGTAGTACGTTTGCCTTCAGAGTTGGCAATAACAACGGGCTCATTGCCCTCCATAACTGCGACACAGGAATTGGTTGTTCCAAGGTCGATACCAATAATCTTTGACATAATATTCAGTGTTTTTAAATTATACAATATTGTTTATTAAGTCACTTGGGCTATTTCTTTCCTTCCCTACTCTTCGGACGAACTGTTTCGCCGTGAGGTTGATTGTGTCAATAGACCAATGTGCTCGCAAATAGTACGTCAAACGTTGTGCCAAACGTGATTTTGTCAGTGGGGTCTGCCATTTTGTCAGTTTACACAGAAAGACCGCCCCGATAATCGAGGCGGTCCGTGACAAAAAAGTACAACTTGTCAGTTGTTATGTCAATCGATGATTATTCAGCTACAGTGCCGAGAACGGTGTAGTAAACGCCATCTTTCACGATGAGCACTTGGCCGTTGCGGATCACTTTCTGTGCCTTAACACTACCCTCTACGTTGTTGAGAGCGGTAAATGGAGCAAGGCTGAGAAGAGTAACGTCGCTATAGACAGTCGGCTCGGTTGCGCCATCCTCTGTGATGGACTCACCTTTAGCAACGATGTCGAGAGCGCTGGAGTTGCCGTTAACAAACACGATAGCAGCAGCAGTCATCTTCGTACCGGCACCACCCACTGCATAAACGCAGTCTTTGTAAACCTTGAAAGCAATTGCGGAAACGCCGTTCTGCTTGTAAGTTTCCCAAGCCACACCGGAGGTGAGGGTGTCGTTTACATAATCCTCAGCGAAAGCAATCTTGCTGAAACCGGTCTTCTCTTCGAGGAGAGCAACGGTCAGGTAGTTGTACTCAGCGTCACCCTCAAGAGTGTACTGGATGAGACCATTATTGCCGAGCGTTACGTCAGCATATGTCATCATACCGAACGAATAGCCCAGAGGATGACTGTTTTCGAACACAAAATACTGCTTGTTGGAGGTAGCTTTGTGGAGAACCACAGCATAACCGTCGGCTTTGGCCGTAATCTGGAAGAAAGCACCCTGAGTTGGCTCAATCAAGGTGTTGCACGGGTTACCACCATCGGCATCTTTCGGATTGTCCTTGCCCTGCATTGCCTCGGTCATGTTGATGCTTTCGTTGCCAATAGCAATCACTTTGTGAGCACCATTAGGTTGCGCAGCGGATACCCATTGATAGGTCTGGTCGGTAGCGGCCTTAACGGTCATGTTCGTGCCATCAAAGAAAACGGTACCTGCAGTGATAGCTGCTTCAGTGTACGTCTTGGTAGCAACGGCACTGCCGGCGAGAGATGCCAATTTGGCAGAGTCAAGAGCGCAAACCTCAATGTTTTGAGCAGTTACAGCTACGCTTGCGAGAGCTGCAGCTGCGAAAAAGAAAAATTTTTTCATACTAATTGTTTTTAATAATTAATTAATAAAGTTGATTAGTTGTTGTGTGTGTTATGTTCGGATTTATTGTTTCTTACCGACGAAAGTGAACGTGTAGGTATTGGTGAAACGTCCTACTTGTTCAGCGACCGAGTACTGCATATCGACCGTCCCATTTTTATAGACCCGTCCGGAGAAACGTGCACCAAAGCCGGCCTCATCGCTGACGGAGTTGTTGTAGAACACATACTCGTGATCGGCGTGAGATACGTTGGCAATACCTTGTTTGTTGATGGCCGGTTCGGCACATGTGGCTGCAACGATAGCGATATGCGCATCATCGGTAGCGGTGAAAGAGATAGTGCCGGGTCCGGACACCGAGTCATCGTTGAGCGAGCGAGTCCAAGTGCCCTCGTATGTGCCCTGAATGCCTTCAGAGGCAGTCTCGGAGAACGAGATGCTCTCATGCTGATTGCAAGCCGTGAGGCAGACAACTGCAAACAGTAAAGTCAGTATTTTTTTCATAATAAATTACAATTACAAATTTACCAATTGTTCATTAATAACCGAGGTTTTGATCGGCAGTTGTCAGTGCATCGTTGGCGTTGATTTCTGCTTGCGGAATCGGTCGATACAGCTTGGCATTGGCACCATCGCTTGACATGTCAAGCAGTGCACCAATCTTGCCGTTGAACTCGATGTTGTAGCGCACTAACTGTTTGGTTCGGCGAAGATCCATCCAGCGTTCGTTCTCGGCATAGAGCTCGCGTGCACGTTCGTCGAGGATGAAGTCGATGCCCTTGTGGAACTCGTCCTCGAAAGCACCGGATACGGTGTATTTTGCCGAATAGGCGCTGATGGTCGTTGCGGCCAAACCCGCGCGGTTGCGTACGTTGTTGAGATAACCCTCGGCTTGTCCGGCCTGTCCCAACATGTAAGCCGCCTCGGCCGCAACGAGCACGATGTCGCTCTTGTGCAGCAAGATGATGTCACGGTAGTCGTTGGACGTGTTCGTACCGTCAACGAAACCGGAAGTGGCATCGTCCCATTTGCGCACGCACGGGAACTTATTAAGAGCGTTGGAGCCCTCGAGAGCGTCTTCATACGATTGGGTCATTTCGACCGAGATAGTGCCGTCATCGGCCACTTTGTACGTGATGATGTTCGAGTTGGCCGCATCGCACACTTTGTATGCATTCGGCTGGTTGTCCCATGTACCCTTAACCATTTGTGCCTGATGGGCAGTAAGCCATGCGCGAATCTCAGCGTCACTCACGTAATACGGGAAATATTTCCAACGAATGCCTTGTGTAGCCGTGTCGGGCGAGTTATAGTAAGCATAGTAGCCGTCAGAGCCCCAATTGTCAGCGTTGTTGGCGTTGTAATATGTAGTCATGAAAGTAGCCTCGTAGCGAAGATCTCCCTTGTCCCACAGTTTAGCCGATTTGGTGGTGATGCACATCTCGGAGTTGACATACTTCTGTCCGAGCGATGGTGAGCCGTAATAGTGTCCGTATGTGTTCTGCAGTCCGTGTCCGCCGTCTTGTGTGACACCCGGGTATCCGGCGCGGTCGTACTGAACGGCGAAGAGCACCTCCGCACCATCGTCAGCTTTGGCAGCATGCCATTTGTCGGCGAACGGTTCGGTGAGAGTCTCATCGGCACCTGCCAGCTTGGCATAGTTGAGTGCCTCGGTGAAGTACTGCGTGTCGTTGATAGAATACGTACCTTTTGCCACGTCGTTGTACGTGGTACCGAGATCCCATCCGGCAGCGAGACATACTTTCGCTAACAGTGCATAACAAGCATCTTTGGTGGCATGTCCGTCGTAAGCGTACGCAGCACCCATCTTGTCATCGGCAATGGCGGCTTTGAGGTCGTCTATAATGCCGGCATAGATAACCGACAACTCGTCTTTCGGGTAGTTGCGCTCGGCACTGTTGATATACCCTGTCACGTACGGCACGCGACCGAACTGTTGCGTTAGGATATAGTAGCAATAGGAGCGAACGAAACGCATCTCCGGCGTGTATTGTGTGCGATCGGCATCATAGTGGATGCAGGCGTTGGCCATATTGATACAAGCGTACAGGTCGGAATAGAACGACTTGATGTCAGATGTTTCGGGCGTGAGCGTGTAGTCGTGGAACGGAGAGGTTTTTCCGCGAGAGGGCACGTACAGGTCTGTACCATACTGATACACGTTCGTGCGAGAAACGATTGGTTTCATGAGCGAATACGCGTAAACGCCAAGCGAGGTGGCATCTCCGTTGAAGAACTGCTCTGCGGTTTGGCCGCCGGCAGATTTGTTCTCCGAATCCAAATAATCCTTGCAGCCGGTCAGCATCATCGAACTGACAAGCACTGCTACCAATATATAAATATATTTCTTCATATCCATTACAAATTTACATGTTGTTAGAACTTAAGATTCAGACCTATTTGGGTGTTGATGGTAGCAGGCGCATCGTTTTTGAGTTGTGCACTAGCCCATTCGGGGTCGAAGCCCAGATAGGAAGAGAAGCAGAACGGATTAGTCACGGTGCAGTACAAGCGCAATTTCTGGATGTGGAGCTTGTTGAGCACAGGTTTCTGGAAATTGTACGCCAGCGTGATGTTCTTCACTTTCAGGTAGCTTGCATCGACGATGTTCTTCGCGTTTTCCAGCCAATAGCTTGAGTTAGTACCGCCACTTGACCCGGCGTTACTCGGGAACGGGAACGTGCCGTAATGAGTGGTCTCTTGATAGACGGGGTTGATGTACGTACCATTTGCGTTCACACCATCGCAGTCGATGAGCGTACCGGCAGGGATGTAATAGTCCATCGCCACTTTCTGACGTCCACGATCGGCGTAGTTCAGATACTCGCTATAGAAATTAGAATAGGCTTTCTGTCCCCATTTGCCGTACAGCGTGAAGGCGAACTCAATACCTTTCCACATAAGGGTAGAAGTAAGAGACGCCGTCAGTTTTGGGTCGGCCGACCAAATTTTCTTGTCCTCGTCGGTGAACTTACCGTCACCATTGACATCGTCGATGATGGGGTTGCCTTCAACGAGTCCGTAGCAAGCGTAGTAGTAGTCGGATTCGCGGACAGTTTCACCCGGCGTGAAGCCGTGTGCCACTGCCACTTCGTTGTTAGGAACCACCATGTCGTCGTTGGTAACAATACCCGTCCAGTCGTATCCGTAGATGTTGTTCACCGAATGTCCGCGGAAAAGTCCGCCGGTCGGAGTACTACCCGGCAGGTCGGTACCCGAACCATTGATTTCGAGCACTTCGTTGTGGTTGTGTGCCAAAGTGAGTGAGGTCTCCCAGTACCAACCGTTCTTGTCGATGTTGACGGTCTTTAGGCCGAACTCGACACCACGGTTGAGCACCGAGCCGACGTTTGTCACGAGTGTACCTCCACCGGCCTCGAGCGGCAACTCTACAGGATAGAGTAGGTTATCCGAAGTCTTGTTGTAAAAATCGAACGTACCCGTGATGCGGTCACGGATGAATCCGAAGTCCACACCGGCGTTCCATTCGTACGAGGTCTCCCATTCGAGGTTGCTGTCGATGATAGCATTGGGGTAGTATGCCGAGAAATAGGTAGCACCGAACGGGTAGTACGTCGGGCCGGCCACTGTCTGTTGGGTGTCGTAATTGCCGATGCCGGAGTTGTTACCCGTAACACCATAAGAGAGACGCCACTTGAGGTTGGTGAGCCATTCGGCGTTCTGCATGAACTCTTCTTCAGACATGCGCCAAGCTACGGCTACAGACGGGAAGAAGCCCATACGGTGGGCGGGAGCGAAGTTCTCGGAGCCGTTGTAACCGAAGTTGACCTCCGTGAAGTAACGGTCCTTGAACGAATAGGTAAGACGCCCGGCAAGGCCGATGTACCTGTAGGGGAAAGCGTATATATAGCTGCCCGGATACAGGGCCTGGTGGTTGCGGATATTGAAGAGCAGAAGGCCGCTGACCCGGTGGGTGCCGCCGAAGATACGCTCGTAGTTGAGCGAAGCCTCGCCGTTGATGGTCATCGTGCCGTTGTGTCCCGTGCTCAGGCCCATATAGTTGGAGCCTTCCTGGACCTGTTCGAGGAGAAGAGGATAGTTGCCGTCGTCGTCCGCCTCGGTAGCGCGGCCCGTCGCCCTGTAGATTGACGGGTAGATGCCGCGTGTGAGGGTCGAGGAGTTCCAGGCGTCCCAGGAGAATTTGGCATTGGCCGTCAGTCCCTGGAGCCAGGGAGCGAAATCGTCGAAATGCTGGGTGAGGGAAACCATCGACTGCGCGGTGATCTGGTCGTTGTTGGAGTAGCCAACCGCATTGAGGTCATTCCAGGGGTTGTGGCCTACCAGGGCCCTCGAAAGAGTGCCGTCCGAGAAGTGTGTCGGGATGGCGATAGGAGTCATAAGGAGGGTGTAGGTGTAGATATCCTGAAGCGTGGAAGCCGGCTGGTTCTTGATGTTGTACTGGGTCGAGAGCGAGATGCCGAGCTCCGTGCTGCGGGTTATGTTGATGTCGGTGTTGGCCCTGAAGTTGAACTTGCGGTAGTTCAGGGATGCGTCGTAACGCTCGTCATTGTCATTGTTCAGGATAGAGTCCTCGAAGTAGTAGGAGCCCGCGACGTAGTAGCGCACCATCTTGGTTCCTCCGCTTACGCTTACGTTGTAGCGCCGGGTGGTGGCCATATCCTTGTAGATGGTCTTGACCCAGTCGACGCTCGGATAGAGGTCGGAGTCGTAGCCTGTGCGCGAGTCGTAGCCGAGGACGTTGGCCGTGGAATTGATGTACAGCTCCCTCCTGTAGTCGTCGATCGGGGCCACGTTGCCGGAGTCGACGTTGACCTGGTTGAAGAAGTCGATCCACTCGGCAGTATTCGCCATTTGGGGGATCTTGATTGGCTGAGTAGCTCCGAATTCGACCTTCATGCTCACCTTGGGGGCAGACTCGCCGCCTCGTTTGGTAGTGACGATGACGATACCGTTGGCGCCGCGCACACCGTAAAGTGCAGTGGCCGTAGCATCCTTGAGGATGGAGAATGAAGCGATATCGTCGGCGTCAACAAGGTCGAGGCTGCGCTCTACGCCGTCCACGAGAATAAGCGGGGTGTTGGAACTGCCACCAAAGGTCGAGATACCTCTGATCCAGAAGTCCGCACCTGCACCCGGCTCACCCGTGCGCTGCAGCACCACCAGGCCTGCCATCTTGCCGGCAAGCGAAGATGACACCTGGCCTACGCCGGTCTTGAGCTGGTCTGCGCTCACCGTGGAGATGGCTCCGATGACGGAGGCCTTGCGCTGTGCGCCATAGGCCACGACCGTGACTTCTTCCAGCGAGGATGCGATAGTGCGCATCTTCACTACGAAGTTCAACTGGTCGCCGACTTTGATCTCCTCGTCCTCGAAGCCGAGGAACTGGAAGATGAGCACGTCGTGGGGGCTCACCTCGATGGCGAAGCGGCCGTCTTCGTCGGTGATCACGCCGCGCGAACTTCCCCGCACCATAACGGCCGCACCCGGGATCGGGAGGTCGGTGTCATCGAGCACGAGGCCCGTCACCGTGACTCTCTGCGGCGGCGCGGGCGATTCTGCCGCAAAGGCCTGGAAGCCAAGTTGGGCGAGAATCAGGATCAGAATTGCTAAAAACGTTTTTCTCATATCATTAATCAGGTATAATTTCCATTGCAAAGCCTCCGCCTTCGGCTTCATAAAGCTTGAGTTTGGTGCGTGAGGTAACGGTCTGAGTGCTCACACTGTACTTCCCGGGGGCTGTCTCCCAATGGGCATCGGGAGCATCCTGCCAGAGGGTACAAGTGTATGTCTTGCCGGGCTCGAGGAAACTCAGGCGGACGGTAGTGGTACGCGCGAGCGCGGTCTTGCCCCCGACGAACCAGTTTTCGGAGCCCGCAGCCTTGCGGGCGACGGTGATATACTCGCCGGGCTCTGCTTCGAGGTAGCGGCCGTCGTCCCAGTCGAGGGCGACGTCGCGGAAGGCGCGGTCAAGGCCGACGTGCTTGCGAAACTCACGCCGGAGCAGAAGTCCGACTACGACACATACGTCAAGTACGTGATCAACCAGGATTTCGGCGAGCGCGAGAACCAGCTCAAGGCGATGCTTCCCAAACTTGCCCAGGCCGGCGTCGAAATTGGCGGTCTCGTTGCAATGGCGAAGCAGAATCCCGATTTCGCAAAGCTCGCCGGCATTGCGATGGCGACGCAGGTGCGCAATGTAGGAAAGGATGCCGACGCACTGAAGAAGATCCTCGATGACACGACGAAGGCCAAGGATTTCTGGGCCGCGCTCGATGCCGAGGACAAGGAAGTCCAGCGCCAGACCAAGGAAGCAGAGGCCGAAGTCGCGAAGTAGGATGTCATGAAAAAATCACACGCACTTCCGTTAGTCGTTGCGCTCGCTGGCGTCATTGTCACGGGTTGCAGCACGATGCCGCTTCCGCCGCAGCCCGGGGCCGGCGACGGATTCATTCTCCAGAAGGACCTGGAAAACTGCCAAGTGGCCATGCCACCGAACGCCAACACGCAGAATTTCCGCAAGCTCGGACTCGCCGTCCAGTTCCAGAACATTTCC
>CALAUY010000109.1 GCA_937892015.1 uncultured Bacteroidales bacterium
CGGCCTCGCCTTCTTCGTGGTCGTGGTCGTGATGATGATGGTGATGTTCATGCTCTTCGTGTTCGTGGTGATGTTCATGCTCTTCGTGTTCGTGGTGATGCTCATGTTCATCGTCATCGTCGTCATCATCATCATCCTCATCGACATCGCCCTCTACGCCGTGAATCCATGCGGCAGAGCCTGCTACGCGGTCGAAATCGAAACTGCCTGTTCCGACGAGTTTATCCAAATCGACATCGCAATAGTCGCAGTCGATAATCTCCGCTTCGGGTTGGATGGCGCGAATAATTGCGCGGATATGGTCGAGTTCGGCGGTGCTGACTTCTGACGCTTTGTTCAGCAAGATCATGTTGCAGAACTCCAGCTGTTGGATGATAAGGTTCTCGATGTCGTCTTCATCCAAGTGCTTTTTCTGCAGGTTGTCACCAGAAGCGAACTCATCGCGCATACGCAGTGCATCGACCACTGTCGTGATGCTGTCAACGACGGGCAACCCATCTTTAGCGTATGCGGGTGCCACGACCGAATAGGAGCAGATAGTCTGCGCGATGGGTGCCGG
The DNA here is from genome assembly GCA_937892015.1 of uncultured Bacteroidales bacterium. Taxonomy (GTDB): domain Bacteria; phylum Bacteroidota; class Bacteroidia; order Bacteroidales; family Paludibacteraceae; genus Colicola. Next base: position 560 of record CALAUY010000109.1, read on the forward strand.
TTCGCAGATGCCGCTGGCCTCGATGACGATATAATCGAATTTGTTTGACGCGACAATCTCGTGCAGTTGTTCAATGAGGTCGGTGCGCAGTGTGCAGCAGATGCAACCGTTCTGAAGAGCCACGAGTGAGTCGTCTTGTTGTGAGACGATGCCGCCTTGCTGAATGAGCGATGCGTCAATGTTGACCTCCCCGAGGTCGTTGACGATGACGGCGAACTTGATTCCCTGTCTGTTCTGCAGTATGCGGTTGAGGAGTGTGGTTTTTCCGCTTCCGAGATATCCTGTGAGAAGCAGAACGGGTGTTTGTCGGATGATCATTTTCCAGTGTGTTTATAGTGTCAGTATGTATGTTTAGTCGCTCGATGGGATAACCCAAGAAGCGTTCGATTTTATTGAAGAAAAATTGGTCTTTCTCGTTGACGAGGGTGATGGCCTCACCGCTCTTGCTCTGCGGACCGTCTGTGGTGTCGGAGAGTCCTGTTCCGCCGCGTGCGGTACGTCCGATACGATGCACGTAATCCTCGGCATCGGGCGGCACGTTGTAGTTGATAACCAATGGTATATCGTCCACATCGATGCCACGTGCGACGATGTCGGTGGCGATGAGGATATCTATCTTGCCGTTACGGAAATCGAGCATCACCTCTTCGCGCTCTTTCTGCGTGAGGTCAGAGTGCATCTGTCGCACACGGGCGTTGCCTCGTGCAAGGTCGTGATAGAGGTCTTTCACGCCGGCTTTCTTACCCACAAAGACGATGACTTTGTTGAGATGCCGCTCGCTTAGGAGGTGCTTGACAATGGCTGTTTTTTGTCCCTCGTGGCAGATGCACGCCATCTGGTGGATGGTTTCGGGTGGCCGACTGATGGCGATGTTCACCTCGACAGGATTGCGCATGAACGTTTTGGCCAGACGGCGCAGTTCTTGCGGCATAGTGGCCGAGAAAAGGATTGTTTGGCGCTCTTTGGGCAGTCGGGCAACGATACTCATGATGTCGTCGAAGAAACCCATGTCGAGCATGCGATCGGCCTCATCGAGAATGAAATACTTGACGCCGGAGAGATTGACGTCGTACAGGTTCATGTGTGAGAGCAACCGACCGGGTGTGGCGATGACGATGTCTGCCCCTTGCGTCAGTCCCTGTTGTTGCGCTGCCCATGCCACGCCGTCGTTGCCGCCATAGATGCAGACGGACGATAAGGGCACATAAAACGAGAAGCCCTCCATCTGTTGGTCAATCTGTTGCGCCAGTTCGCGCGTCGGTGCCATGATGATGGCGTTCACTTTATCTTGGGCGTGCTCGTGCACTAAGAGGTTGTTAAGTAGCGGCAGGATATACGCGGCCGTTTTGCCCGTGCCCGTCTGCGCACAGGAGATAACATCTCTTCCCTCCATGATGACCGGTATCGCTTTTGCCTGAACGGGCGTACATTCTTCGAAATGCATGTCCCACAGAGCGTCCAGTAACTCGTCTTCTAAATTCAGTTCATCGAAATACATTATTCCCAATTCTCAAAAATTTCGGACCCATACACGTTATTCTCTTCTGCATCGTGCAGCGGCGTCCATATCTGCGCGAAGAACGGGTTCTCTTTTGCCACTGCATCCCAGTGCCAGGGCCGCTCCCCGGGCTCGCCCTTGTACGGCCATGGCAGGTCTAAATAGTCCCAATGGCCGCCGAGTAGGATTAGTCGGGGTGAGGCCTCGAACTGATGTCCGGAAGCGCTCTGCCACGTGAGACGGGTGTCAAGGTCGCCTTTCACCATCGTCTTTGAGAGGCATTTGCCGCCACGAAAAGCCGCAGCTTGCTGCATGTCCTCAAGCGTCAGTTCGCTGAGCGGTTTACTCTCGTCGTAACCATGGTTGAGTAGCACAACCTCGTCGGACGGCTCGCTCAGATCCATCTCTTTCCATGGCTTGATGGCATGGTACTTGTCGAGACTGCCATAGTAGGCACTGATGCGCGGTTGCACATGATGTTTGACCCACCATTGCGTGCCGTGTACAGGACTGTTTGCCATCTTGCGCATCGCTATTTTGACGATATGCGGCACGAGTTTTGCCACTTTGGTCACCGAGGCCAAACGTATGGCCCACGGCAGGTCGGGGGATGCGACCATCCGACGGAAATACTCCTCGATGGGCACGTTCTCACGGAAATGGAGGTAGTTCTCCAGCACATCGCTGTCCAAATACCACGCACCGTGAAAATTGCGCGTCGTGAACCACCGACTCTCGAAGATTCTCTCGGGTTTAGGGCACCCGATGGCATCGAGTAGCAGACATTCGAACTTATAGTTGCTTATTCGGTACTCTTTGCCCGAACCGATGTTGTAGTAGCGTTTCCAGAACTCTTCGGGCACGTCGGGTCGGCATACGCGTTCGAGCAGTCGTCCCGAATCTTCCACTGTGGCCCATTCGAGCACGCCGCGTACGGGCACGTAGAACATGATGGGGTCGTAGTTCTTCAGTATGGCGGGGTAGAGGATGCCCGACTGTCGCAGACTGACCCAATGCCGGATGCCCGAGTCGGTGATGAGTCTCTCTGCCGCCACTTTGGTGAGCCCGTAATGGTCGTAAGCACTCACGCAGATAGGGTCGCCCGTTCGGCACCAATGCAGCGGCTCGCGTCGGTCACCCATCTGCGCTACTGAGCCGATATACACCACTTTGGGCTGCTTGTCGCCTTGTGCCAGCACCGCTTTGACCACGTTCTCCGTTGCGGCCATATTGATTTTACGGGTGAGGGTGGGCTGATAGTCTGCTTTGGGCGACACCATTCCGCCAACGTGCAACACAATATCCGAACCGCATACTCCCCGAAGAACCGCCTCGTAGTCGCGCAAATCGCCCCAAACGACATCTACATCGTCTTGTACGCGCGCGAGTAGGCGCACGTTCTTTTTGCTTTTTCGCGCGAGCACGCGTATATGATAGTGACTCTTATGGGCAAGCAGTTCCTGTAATCCGGCCTGACCCATCGTGCCCGTTGCTCCGGTCAAAAATACGGTTGTCTTCATTGTTCTTTCTGTCGTTTAGCCTGTTTATGTTGCTCTTTCCGCTCTTTTCCTGATCGGATAAAATTGTTGATAAAACCGCTCGTGTTGCGGATTAGTTCGAGTTCCCAGACATCGTTGTCGTACGTACGCACGAGCGCATGCTCTTGGTCGGACATCACGAGCAGGTAGTCGCCTTCTTCTATGAGCGTCTGACCATTGGGGAAGAGGTATTCATCGCCGCGGCGCAAGATAATAACGAGCGAACTCTTGCCGAGCCCCAAGTCTTTCAGGTGCACGGGAGTTGGTGCCATCTCTTCGGTGACCAGTACTTCTATCGCTTTTTCCTCAATCTCTTCGGGCAGACTGATGTCGAAATGTGTCGGTTCTTGTCGGTCTTGTTGCGGCAAGGTCAGTCGCATTTTTTTTGCCAGCCAAGAGAGTGTCATTCCTTGTGAGAGCAGCGACACAATCGTGCAGACGAAAGCGATGTTGAAGAGGATGTCCGAATTAGGGACGCCGTCCGCTGCGCACTTGATGGCCAGAATAATCGGCACGGCTCCTTTCAGCCCTACCCACGATACGTACGATTTGTCGATGCGGTTGAACTGCTTGAACGGCCATAGTGTCAGATAAACTGCCAACGGACGCGCGATGAAAATCATGATGGCGCTGATTATCAATGCCGGGACTGCTGCCTTGATGAGCGAATGAGGCGAGACCAGCAGACCCAGAACCAAGAACATCATCAGTTGTGCGAGCCATGAGAGACCATCGATAAAACCCATTGTGTTGCGCTTGTAGGGGAACTTACTATTGCCGATAACCAGTCCGCCTATGTACACTGCGAGGTAACTATTGCCGCCCAAGAAATACGCGACAGAATAGATGAAGATGCACGCCGTCAGAATCATGATGGGGTACAAGCTCGTGTTGCTCAGCGACATGCGGTTCATCAAATTGGTCATCAACTTTGCGAAACCAAAACCCACGACCAATCCAAAGAGGACTGACCACGTGATGGAGATGAACACGCTGACCCCCACTTGCCAAGCGAGTTGGTGTTTTGTCAAGAGGTCAATCATCGTGACGGTGATGATGTAGGCCATTGGGTCGTTGCTACCCGACTCCAGTTCGAGCAACGGGCGCAAGTTGTGTTTGAGTCGGATGCCGTTATTGCCGAGTATGGAAAAGACCGACGAGGCATCGGTGGAAGACATCATCGCCGACATCAACAGTGCGAAAGGCAACGTCACAAAACTGAAATTGCCGAAGAGTTGGAACACGCCCCAGATGGCTAAACCGCTGAATAGCCATGTCAGCGCAACCCCCACAGTGGCCAGCATCGCTCCCGGCCACATCACGGGTTGAATGTCCACGAACTTCGTGCCCATCCCACCCGCAAAAAGGATGATACAGAGCGAAATACTACTCAGTATCTCCGCTCCGTTCATGTTATCGAACCGTAGGCCAACGGGTCCATCCTCGCCGAAAAGCATTCCCACTGCCAAGAACAGTAGCAAGGCGGGGATGCCCAACTTGCTACTCAACTTGTCAGTGAAAATACTGGCGAAGAAGAGCAGCGAGATAATCAGCAACATCAACTCAACATGGTCGGACGAGAAAGTCATGACAATTTAAAAGTTTATAGTTTATAGTTTATAGTTTATAGTTTATAGTTTATAGTAGTTTAAAGTTTATCGTTTATCGTTTATCGGTTTTTGTTTCTTTCTTCAGCAACACTTCCTGAATGGCCTGTTCGAGCATCTCTTTAGGTTGCAGTCCGCGCGCAACTTGCGGCATGCCTTTCACGGGAATGAAGATAATCATCGGGATTGAACTTGCCTGAAAATAGTACGCCAGTTCGCGCTCTTTATCGACGTTGACCTTGTAGAACACCACCTCTCCGCAGTGCTCTTCGGCCAGTTCGGCCATGATAGGTGCCAGTCGCCTGCAAGGGCCACACCAATCGGCGTAGAGGTCGATGATGCATGGTTTGTCGCCTTTGTACTGCCAGACAGAGTCCTTCGTGTAGTCGAAAACGTCCGTTTTGAACGCCGCTGTGGTCAGATAACGCACGTCATCTTGGGCACATACAGAGCCCAAAATAACACTCATTGCGACAAGAAGAAGCAGTTTTTTCATAAAAATATCGTTTTTTTTCACTATTTTGTTGCGTAGTTCCAAAAAAAGCAGTAACTTTGCAGCCTATTTTGAACACATCATGATTATCACGACTGACATCGACCTCGCTTTGCGCGAGCAGACGGCACTGACATTGCCAGAACAGATTTACGTTTTAGTTGATGAGAACACGCGTGTGCATGCTCTCCCGACCGTCCTACAGACCCTTTCGTTGCCGCCCGAACATATCTGTTGCGTTCCTGCGGGCGAGGAGCACAAAACGCTCGGCACTGTGGAGCAGATTTGGCAGTTCTTGCAGCAACAGGGTGCCACGCGCCATTCGCTGCTTTTCTGTCTCGGTGGTGGCGTGTTGACTGACATGGGCGGTTTTGCAGCGGCCACTTTCAAGCGCGGCATCCCGTGGGTCAACATCCCCACGACATTGCTCGGGATGGTAGATGCCGCGGCCGGGGGCAAGACCGGCTTCAACTATGGAGGCTTCAAGAACGAGATAGGTCTCATCCGAGAGCCCAAACAGACGATTATCGACCCCGATTTTCTGCGCTCATTACCCCACCGACATTTCCTTTCCGGTTTCGCCGAGATGCTTAAACATGCGCTCATTTCCTCGCCGTTGGAGCTGGCATCGGTGTGCGCGTACGACCTCTATAAGCCCGATTTCGAGCAGTTGCAAGAACTCATCTCGCGCTCGGTGGACATCAAGAGTTATATCGTTGACAGCGACCCAGACGAGACAGGTATGCGCCAGACGCTCAATTTCGGGCACACGGTCGGCCACGCCATCGAGGAGTTCTCGCTCTGTCACGACGAGACTCCGCTCCTGCACGGTTACGCCGTCCTTTATGGGATGGTGGCCGAACTGTTCCTCTCGATGAGTCAACTCGGTTTTCCGCAACGCGACGTGCAGTCGGTCATCACCATCATGAAAGAGCATTATGGCAAGCCCGTCTGCGCTTGCAAGGATTATGCGGAGCTCATCGACCTCATGCAGCACGACAAGAAGAACCCGTCGCCCGAACGCATTACGTTCACTTTGCTCCGCTCTGTGGGCAATTATCAGCTCGGCTGTACAGCGAGCGAAGAGGAGATACGAGAGGCTCTCGATTTCCTCTTCAACTGCTGACGAGCTTCTTTACGACAACCAGCGCACGTACGCAAAGTCCATACGATGCGGCAGGAGGTCGTTCTTCGGGAAGAGACGGAATCCGAACTTCAGGTGTCCGGCATAGTCCAACGTAATCTCGCGAGCGAACGTGAGTAACGAACCCTCACTCTTGACGAGCGGCAACTCTTTGACGGCGTATAGGTGGTCGTTGTTGTGAAGTCCGGAGCGTACTGCCACCAGTTCTACACCCAGACCCTTGTCGTTCAGGTCTTTGGTGTCAATCACCACTTCCATCTTGCAGCTGTCACCCACTTGTGGATTGGCCAACATCTCTTCCGGAGTCATCGTGATACTCTTCACCTCGATTGTGTCCCAGTGAGCTGCGATTTTCTCTTTCCATGCCGCAATCTCTTTCGCCACTTTGTAGTTGTCGGCTACAAGCAGATGATGCCGCTTGGCCTCTTTGTTGTAGAAGCGGTCGAAATAGTCGTCCATCATGCGTTTGGTGGTGTAGTACGGCGTGATCTGGGTCATCGAGTTCTTGATAGTCTGCACCCACTCGGGGCTGTATCCTTTGGAGTTGCGTGCGTAATACATCGGGATAATCTCGCTCTCCAGCATGTGGTAGATAGTGGCGGCATCCAACTGGTCTTGATGCGCTTGGTTCTCGTACGTCCGTTTGTCTGTCAGTGCCCAACCGGCACCTTCACGATACCCCTCGTACCACCAACCATCGAGCACGGAGAAATTGAGTACACCGTTCATCTGCGCTTTCTCGCCCGACGTGCCGGACGCTTCCAACGGGCGCGTCGGAGTGTTCATCCAGATGTCCACACCTGATACGAGGCGCTTGGCCAGACTCATGTCGTAGTTCTCAAGGAAAACAATCTTGCCGAGGAACTGCGGCATACGGCTTATTTCGATGATGCGCTTGATGAGTCCCTGACCCGCGCCATCGGCAGGGTGAGCCTTGCCGGCGAAGAGGAACTGAACGGGGCAGGTAGGATTGTTCACCAGTTTATCCAAACGCTCTAAGTCGTTGAAGAGCAGATGCGCACGTTTGTACGTGGCAAACCGCCGCGCAAAACCGATGATGAGCGTTTCGGGCTTCATCGTGTTCACCGCTTTAACGATACGGGCAGGGTCGCCCTGGTTCTTCATCCACGAGTCGCGGAACTGGTCACGGATATAGTCAATCAGTTTGCGTTTGAGCGACATACGCGTGTTCCATACCACCTCGTCCGGCAAATCTCCATAAGGAGCCCACATCTTCGGGTCGCTCTGGTTGGCGAACCACTCTTGCGGGAACTCTTTCTCGTAGATGGCTTTCCATTCGCTCGCCGCCCATGTGGGCATGTGTACGCCGTTGGTCACGTAACTGACGTGCAACTCCTCGGGGAAATAGCCGGGCCATACGGGCGCAAACATCTTCTTGCTCACCTCTCCGTGCAACCACGATACGCCATTGGCCTCTTGGCATGTGTTCAGCGCGAACACCGACATCGAGAATTTCTCGTTCTGGTCGCCGGGGTTCGTACGACCCATTCCTATCAGGTCGTGCCATTCGATGCCTAACTTGCCGGCATACTCGTTCATGTATTTGTAGAACAACCCCTCATCGAAATAGTCGTGACCTGCGGGCACGGGCGTATGGCAGGTGTATAGACCGCTTGCACGAACCACCTCTAACGCTTCGTTGAAACTCAAACCTTCCTCCACGTAGTCAACCAGTCGCTGCAAGCCCATCAACGCCGCATGACCCTCATTGCAGTGATATACGTCCTTCGTGATACCCAACTGCTTGAGTGCAAGCGTGCCGCCTATACCTAACAAAATCTCCTGTTTGATGCGGTTCTCCCAGTCACCACCGTACAGTTGGTGCGTGATGCTGCGATCCCATTCGGAGTTCAACTCGTTGTCGGTGTCCAACAGGTAGAGCTTGATGCGACCCACGTTCACCTGCCACAAGTAAGCATACACCTGCCGACCCGGGTAGGGCACGTTCACCACGAACGGTGTACCGTCCGCATTCTTCACCTGTTCGATGGGTAGGTTGTTGAAGTTCTGCGCCTCATAGTTGGCTATTTGCTGACCTTCGGGTGACAACGTCTGGGTGAAATAGCCGAACCGATACAGAAAACCAATGGCAGTCATGTCAACGTTGCAGTCCGATGCCTCTTTGAGGTAGTCACCCGCAAGGATACCCAAACCGCCACTGTAAATCTTCAGCACATTGCTCAACCCGTACTCCATCGAGTAATACGCAACAGACGGCTTTTTCTTGTCGGGTTTGACGTCCATATAAGCACGGAAATGGGCATAGACACGGTCCAACTCCGCCATGAAAGCAGCATCTTTACCTAACTCCAGAATCTTATCGTACGACAACGTGTTCAACAGCATCACGGGATTACTGCCCGCCTGATGCCACGCCTCGCGGTCAATGTTGCGGAAGAGCTCCTTCCCGTCATGATTCCATACCCACCACAAATTGTAGGCCAACTCTTCCAGTTTCTTCAGATTCTCCGGTAAGTTCGCACGAACAGTTACGTCGCGCCAAACGACCGGACTTACTTTACTTACTTCAATTCGCATAATGTATTATGTTGATAGTTATTTTTTTATGTTGATAGTTGTTTTTTACGTTAATTGTTATTTTATGTGTTAAATGCTATTTTTTGTCAAAAAAGCCTGCAAAGTTACTATTTTTTTTTGATATTTGCAAGTTTTTGCGTAAAAAAAAATAAAAAAAGTGCATTTTGAGGTGCTTTTTTTGTTGTTTTTGTTGTTCCCTTGCCATTATTCGTCCCATAAGTCCCATAAGTCCCTCAGCATCGGTACTTACTTGATTCCTCCCCCAACTTGGGGAAAAAGCACACGCAGTGATCGTACGAGGGCTGAAAGTCCTCCCCAAATCCCCAACTTGGGAAAAAAGAAATACAGAAAGAAGAAAGTAATAAAGAAAAAGAAC
>CALAUY010000110.1 GCA_937892015.1 uncultured Bacteroidales bacterium
ATAAAAAAAGAAAATAACGATGAAATGAAAAAAGAAAATGTAGAAATTAAAGAAGCGCAACGACTGCATGCTCGTCTCGCCTCGCATGGCGTAGAAGAGCTCCATGGCATCCTCTTTCACCGGCATCGAGAACCCTGCCGAGTCACGCCACTCCCATTCGCTGATATGGTCACTAATCCATTCGCCCTGCACGCTCGCTCCCCAACGCAAGCGGTTCTGTTCGTATCGCCATTCGCCATCGTGCTGCAGTGTCGCCACGCCTGCTTGCAGGCTGTTGCGTGCATGCTCGTGGAACGTGCCGTGACCAAGGATAACGGCATCGCGACTCTCCGTAATCTCTTCGCGTGTCGATGTGCCGCTCACGTCGGTGTCACTCATATCTTTCTCGGAGAGGATATAGTCGGTGGTGATGTCGTACGTCTCGCGTTCGTTGGTGTAGTAGCCCGATGCGGTGAAACTCAACCGCACGTCGTCCGTTACCTGTCCCGAGGCCGAGAGGGCACCGAATGCCGTGAGGAACATATCTTTCTCCTGACCGTCCAAGTCTTTGTTCATCTGCACGGGATAGTCCATCGTGCCGTACGTGATGGCCTCGCTCGATGGGATGAACACGTACCGGTTCTGCGACACATTGCCAAGAAAAGATATCTCCCACGCACGCCCCGCTTTCCACGTCATCTGCGTCTGATAATCGACAAAATCAGGGTTATACGTCGCTTTAGTGGGCAGCATGCTCAAGAAATATCGGCTCGTTTTGTATCGGATGCCGTGCATCTGGGTGTAGTGTTCATTGCCAAAACCGGCATATCCCGTCACGCCCAATAGACTGGCACTCACCACCGACTCGAAATGCTGTGGACGCTTGTATTCGATGTCCAGTACCGACGACATCTTGTCGGCGTAACATGCGTCGAATCCGCCGGCCGAGAAATCCACCGTCTTGGTCATGTCGGGGTTGACGAACGACAAGCCCTCTTGTTGCCCTGCACGGATAAGCAGTGGGCGATGGACCTCGATGCCGTTCACATAGACCGAGTTCTCGTCGAACGACCCACCACGCACGTTGTACTGACTCGACAGCTCGTTGTTCTGCGTCACGCCGGTGAAGGTCACCAGCAGCGACTCGATACTGCCGGATGCTGAGGGCATCACGCGTGTCGTCAGTGCATCGATGCGATCCGATTGACCCAACTGACGACGGATGCCGCGGACTGTCACCTCGTCCAGTGCCTCTTCGGATGTAGGCAACTCGACGTTGATGTTCAGCACGTCACGCGTCGGTAACAGACGCTGCTCGATGGTCTCGTAACCCACCATCGAATAGACGAGCGTCACCGAGTCGCTCACGTCAAAAACCAAGTCATAATAGCCGTTCTTGTTCGTGGTCGTGCCCACAATAATAGCACCATCTGCCGGCTCGTGGTCATTGCTTGTTGTTACGCCCTGTTGTGGGGTGGGGGTAGTGATTTGTTGTGGGGTGGAGGTTGCGCGCAAATAGACGTTCGCGAACTCTATGCCCACGTTGTTCTTATCCACCACATAACCATAGATACGATGCTGCCGTGCCGTTACCATCACTGACAACGACAACAACACAATCAGTATGTTTATCCGCCTTTTTTCCAAAATCGACTGCAAAGTTACAAAAAAATTCTGATATATGCAAGAGTTTTGTGAAAAAAAAATAAAAAATGTTGCTTTTTGTTACATTTTACCTTGCATCTGCCTCGAAAATGGACAATTTGTAATAGGGGGAATGGGGGAATAGGACTTCCAATAGGACTAATAGGGCTAATGGGACTAATGGGACTAATGGGACTAATG
>CALAUY010000111.1 GCA_937892015.1 uncultured Bacteroidales bacterium
AGGACTAATAGGACTAATAGGACTAATAGGACTAATAGGACTAATAGGACTAATAAGACTAATTAGGACCAATAGGACTAATAAGACCCATACGACCAATAAGACCAAAGACCAATGATAATATGAAAAACAGACTGATTTACTGTGTGTTAGGTCTGTTGTTGCCGGTGACGATGCTGTCGGCCAAACCGTACAGCGTGACGATTTTAGGCGAGTACGGTTACAACACGACTTGGGGCGGATTCGGTGGCGGCGAAGTGCGTGCTAATCTGCCGTTTAACGACTATTTCGAGTTGGATGTGGCCGCTGAAGGCCTGTCGTCACGTGTTTACACGTTCAGCGCAACCGCCCGCCCCACGTTTCCCTTACCCGTTGGCGAGCTGTTCTTAGACGGAACACTGTTCTACTCGGCCGTACAGCGCAACCGTATTGCCGACTTTGTGATGGCCGCTTCGTTGGGGTATCGCATGGACTATGTGTCGGTGCAGTTCGGCACGTTCTGCCAGGTTTTCGGCGACTTAGACTACAACTACCATTCCCTGGACTCGTACAGCGTTGACCCGTTCAATGTACTCTATCGCATTCAAGCGAACGTCAGACCGCAGAAATCGCCATGGAATCTCTATCTCGGCGTTTCCGACTATACCGAACTGGAGTATGAACGCCACTGGCAACCACTCTTCTTCCTCGGCGTACACTACGACCTGCCGTTCTATAACGTGTTCAGTAAGTCGGATAATCTGCGTGGAAATATCCGCAATATTCGCCTGCTCGCAGAGGTCTATTGCAAGCCAACCGGCATGTTCCACCTCGATGCATCGTTCTACGGGATAAAAGGTAAACTCGGACTAAGTCTCAAGTTTTAACTTTAAACTTTAAACTTTGAACTTTGAACTTTAAACTTTATAAGTGTTTGTTTTTCAATGGACAGTATCATGAAGAAGATTTTCACTATCATAGCAGTGGCGGTACTTTTGACCGCTTGCGGAGAGAGTAATCTGGATGTGATTGGCATGGTGGCCACACGTTCGGAAGGTGCAGATGCCCGTTTTGCGCAATCGATGGCATACAAGCAAGAGCATGGCGTGGATACCATCGTTGTTGCCGACAACGATTACCTCTTGTACGTGGTGTCGGACACGCACGTCGATTTCACAACGTTTAACCTCGACACGTTCGTCACCGACTATTTGTCTGACCCCAAAGCAGCCCCTTTCTGTCTGCATCTGGGCGACCTTATCAACAGCGTCAACCATTACGACACGTGTGTGGCACATCTTGCGCGTATATGGGACGGAACGGGCGACACCTGTTTCTGCATCCCCGGCAATCACGACATCTATTTCAACCAATGGCAGGTATATGCATCGCATCTCAAGACCGGATGCTACTATTTCATTGCTAAAACGCCGAATTTCAAGGACTTGTACATCGCCATCGACTCCAGTGACGGTACACTCGGCAAAAACCAGCGTAAGTGGTTAGAGGACGTGCTGTCGGCAGCACAAGAGGAGCACTATCGCCACATCATCGCTTTCACCCACACACATTTCTTCAAGGTGGATGCGTCGCAAGGTCATACCAGCAATTTCGCCCTTGAGGAGACGTACGACCTGTGCGACCTGTTCGCGCGATACGGGGTGGAATTGGTGCTACAAGGCCATTCGCACTCGCGCAACCTCACGAACTTCAAGGGCGTACAGTACTTGCGGGTAGATGCACTCGAAGAGCATTTCTACAATGCATACTACACGATTCTGGATGTCGGACAGACCATCAACTGGCAGTTTGTGCCCGTCGGACTGCAAGACCCCGACAAGTTTGAACAATATATCCCGGGCAGACCGCACTTGTAGATCTATCCGAGATATAACGTTAGGTTTCAGCGGATTACGTTGGTATTCCGCGAATATCACAATTGGTATCCGGCAAACGCGTTGATATATGCTTTCCAATAGTCAGGCAGTTGTGCCGTGTACTGCCGGTAGAACTCATCATCGGTCAGTTCGTTATTCAGCCACTGACGGTAAATCTTGTAGAACGACTGGTCGATGATGGTCTCTGCCACGCCTGCACATTCTTTGAGTGAGGGCCGTCCTTCTGTCCCTTTCTGCACCACATCCACATGCACGTAGCGTTTGCCGTTACTCGTCTTATCAGGGAAGATATAGTTGTACTTCATCTTGTTCGAGTAGTCGGAGATGCGCGAATGGCCGCTCTTATCGAACTGCTTAACGTATTCGGGAAGGATGTCGGTTGTACCAACTAACAAGGGGATGGCGGGTGATGTGGCCGGATAACCGAGCGATGTCCACATGACCGTTTTGGCAGGATCTTCACCGGCACGAACGCCCTCAACCGTGATAGCAGCTGACGTGATGCGGCGAGGGATAAAGTCTTGGTCAACCGTGATGCCCGATGCGGGACAATAGTCGTCAGGCGTTCCGAGCACAGCGTGACGATACGAGCGAGAGAAATGGTTCATCAGAAAATCGTGCTTCAGTTCGTACTCGCCGATAGAGTGTCCGCGAACATAGTCGTTCATGATGGAAGTGGCTGTTTTATAGCGTTCTACACCCATATAGTCCTCCTTGCGTCCGGCAAAAGAGAAATTGGTGACAACGCGAAAACCGGCCGGCTCTTTGTTGACATCGTACTCCCAAAACTGTTGGTTATTGACCTCGAAATACGAGGCACCACCGTGCGCATCTATGATGCCGAAATTGGCCTCCACACCAAGAGGTTTCTTGTGGTTCTGCAGGAAAGCGCGAAAATCGTCAACTGTAGCACACTCGCCGAGTGCCTCGAACATGAGGATGCCCTCACGGTCCATTTTCTTGTCGGGCACGTTGTCATCTTTGAGGTTGTACGAGGCAGTGTTCATGATGCAGAATCCGGCCTCATTGATGCCTGTCCACACTTCGCCCGACTGCTTGGGGGCGTTCACGCCCTGATCCCGCTCAACACGGTTGTCGAGGCAGTCCGTGTCGCGGTTCTTGAACATCACCGGCCGGCCGTCCAACGTGGCTTTACCCGCAACGATGATGGACGTACAGGCCAGCAAATAAGCCGTTTGGAGTACCCATACGAGGGTAGTGACAAGTAGTTTTTTCATACCGATATGTTTTGTTTGCGTTTATTGTTTATCGTTGCCGGCAGAGTCCTGCATGGCAATCATCTTGGCATAGTGCCCGCCCGCAGCAAGCAGTTGGTTGTGTGTACCGGCCTCAACGATTGTGCCCTCATGCAGGACGCAGATGAGGTCAGCATTGCGGATGGTGGATAGTCGATGCGCCACGACCAGCGTCGTTCGGTTCTGCATCAACCTCTCCAGTGCTTGTTGTACGAGCTGCTCTGACTCGGTGTCTAATGCCGATGTGGCTTCATCGAGGATAAGTATCTCGGGGTTCTTTAGGATAGCTCGGGCGATACTGATACGTTGTCGCTGACCACCGGAGAGCCGACTGCCCCGATCACCCACAACCGTATCGAACCCGTCAGGCGTGGCTGTGATGAAGTCCATCGCATTGGCTATGCGTGCCGCCTCGCGCACTTCCTCGTCCGTGGCGTTCTCTACCCCGAACGTGATGTTGTTGCGGATAGTGTCGTTGAAGAGGATGGCATCTTGGTTGACAATGCCCATTCTGGCTCGTAGGTCGTGCAGGCCCATACGGCGGATATCGATGCCACCAATCAGGATAGCCCCATCCGTCACGTCGTAGAACCGCGGCAAGAGGTCCACCAGCGTCGTCTTACCCGAACCCGATTGCCCGACAAAAGCGATTGTCTGTCCACGCCGGATGGTCAAACGGATATGCTGCAAGACGGGTTGGTCGGGCTGATAGGCAAACGACACATCTTCGTACGCGATGAAAGGCTCATGTTGCGCATCAAGAGATAGTGGTTCGACCGGCTCAAGGATAGTCGATTGCGTGTTGAGGATGCGGTCGATACGCTCCAACGATGCCGTACCTTTACGAACAGAGTAGAGTGCTTTCGTCAAGTCCTTCGCAGGGTTGATGATAGAGTAGAAGATGACGAGATAGTAGATGAACTCCGCCGCGTCGATGGACGAATGGTCGGCCAGAATCAAGCCGCCCCCATACCAAAGAAGGATGGCAATAAGGGCTGTTCCGAGAAACTCGCTCACGGGATGAGCCAACATGTACTTGCGATGGATACGATTGAACGTGAGGCGAGTACGGTTGTTGAGGTCAGCGAACCGAGCCATCAGTTTCTGCTCTGCATTGAACGCTTTCACCACTCTCAGTCCGCTGAGCGTCTCTTCTATCTGTACCAGCAGTTCGGCCGTCTGTTCCTGCCCTTTCGTGGAACGTTTCTTCAGTGAGCGTCCGATACGTCCGATGAGCCACCCTGCGGTTGGGAGAAGTACGAGCACAAAGAGCGTGAGACGCCAACTCAGGCAGAACAGGACAACGATATAGATGACAATCATTATCGGGTCCTTGAACAGCATGTCCAGCGATGCCATGATAGACGCTTCCACCTCGTTGACATCCGATGTCATGCGCGACATCACATCACCTTTCTTCGCCTCGGTGAAGTAACCGATGGGCAAACTTACCACTTTGTCGTAGAGCTGTTGACGTAAGTCGCGTAGCACCCCCGTGCGGATAGGAATCATGAAGAACGAGGCAAGGTAAGTCGTCAGGCATTTGAGCCCCGTCATGACCACAAGGAACATCCCCAGCAAGAAAAGTACCCATCCTGCCCCGTTGACTGCAATCTGTTCGCCGAGTAGGTAGAAGAGGTTGTTTTTCAGTGCCTCTGCGATGACGGCAATGTCGTCCGACCACGAGAAAGGCTGATACGTCAGCACTTCGGTGTTCATACCGAAGAGGATATGCAGAACAGGTATGATGGCCGCGAACGAGAACAACGAGAGAACGGTACTCAACAAGTTGAAGAGGATGTTGAGCACCACTTTCCCTCGATAAGGAGGAACGAACCGTTTAAGCAGTCTGAACAAGTCCATTTAGAGTGATTGGATGAGTTGGGTCATGATAAGCGTCATCTTCGGTTGCTGAGCATTGCCAATCTCTTGCACCTCTTCATGACTTACTTCCACAATCTTGCCCGGTACACCGAGGTCGGTGATGATGGACATACCAAACACCTTCATCCCCATGTGATGAGCCACGATGGCTTCTGGAACGGTGGACATCCCCACGGCATCACCGCCCACATTGCGGAAATAGACGTACTCGGCCGGCGTCTCGAACGTCGGGCCTTGTGTGCCGACATACACCCCTTCCATGACGCGGATATGGTTCTCTTTGGCAATCTGTTTGGCCTTGCGAATGAGCGAAGAAGTATATACTTCGTGCATGTCCGGGAAACGCGGACCCCATTTCTCTTCGTTGTGTCCGCGTAGCGGATGTTCGGGGAACATGTTGATGTGGTCGTTGATGATCATCAGTTCACCAATCTCGAAATTGGGGTTCATACCACCGGCAGCGTTGCTGAGGAAAAGCGTCTCGATGCCCAGTTCGTGCATCACGCGGATAGGGTAGGTCACTGTTTTCATGTCGTAACCCTCGTAGTAGTGGAAACGACCCTGCATCGCAAGGATATCCACGCCGCCCAGTTTGCCGAGAATGAGTTTACCGCTGTGACCCTCCACGGTGGAAACAGGGAAATTAGGAATCTCCTGATATGGAATCTCTGTACGGTCAGTAATCTGCGTGGCTAAATTGCCGAGTCCGGTACCTAACACGATGCCGACTTTGGGCTGTGCAGTCATTTTACCGCGGATAAAATCAGCGGTTGCTTGTACTTTGCTTAACATAATGAATGATATTTGAATTAAAACTATTTTGGTCATTACCGACGAACTGTACGTCAATCGGTTGGATATAGATGTTGTTTTTCAGTTGTTCGGGCAGGGCACATTCACCGAGTCGCACGGCATCTTTCTCTGTGGTGACGATGAGGGCCGCTTGGTGCTCATGGGCATTCTGCTCGATACGTTTGATGTCTTTCTGCGTGAAGACATGATGGTCCGGGAACGCCAGTACACGGATGTCAGCACCCGTCTCGCGCAGATGGTCGGCCAAGTACCGAGGTTGCGCAATGCCGGTCAGTAGCAGTATCCTCTTGCCGCGAATGGCGTCAGGCGCAAGTGCCCGACCCGTTTCGCCACCAAAAGCAGGCACTAATGGCAAGTAACGCATCTTCGTGAAGACGAGCGTCTTGCAAGGTGGCAGTTGCAGTTTGTTGTCGATGATGCGCTGCTCGATGGGTTGAATAGTGTCGGGACATTTGCTGACAACAACCATGTCGGCCCTCGATGCCCCTTGGGGTGACTCACGGAGTCGCCCTAACGGCAACATCTTGTCCTCGACATACAGTCGGTCAGCGGGTGTGAGGAGGATGGCATACCCGGGCTGCATACGGCGATGTTGAAAAGCATCGTCGAGTAGCACCACCTGTACATCAGGATGGCGGTTCTTCAGGTGCTTGATGCCGTTCAGTCGGTTTTCACATACCGCGACAATCAGTTCAGGGAACTTGCGTTTGAGTTGCAGTGCCTCATCGCCGACACCGCTTGTGGTGGAGTCGGTACTGACCTCCACATACCCTACTGTGCGCCTTTTGTAACCTCTGGATAGAACGGCCGTCACGATACCATGGTCGTGCATCAAGCGCACCAGATACTCCACATGAGGTGTCTTGCCCGTACCGCCAACGGCCAGATTACCCACGCAGATGGCGGGTAATGCCGGTCGATGCGAGCGCAGGATATGCGCCTCGTAGAGCAAGTTCCGAAAACCCGCTCCTATCCCGTACAACCATGACAATATGTGAAGCAGAACGGTCATCAATATGCGTCAATGAATATCAATGAAATAGGGTATTCGCGCTTGGATGGACGGTCGTTCGGCAAGGCCCTCCATATAGCGCAAGTTGCGGTACTGTTCTGTGCCGATGGTGCGTTCAACGAACGCTTGTACACCGTTACTCTTCTGCAGCGACTCCACCAGTTTCTTCCAGAGATCTTCGGGCTCGGGATATTCGGTCACTTGGTATTTGTCTAACCGCGCCAATTCTGCGGCTTTGCAGATTGCGCTGTTGAGTGAACCGAGTTCATCCACCAACCCAATCTCTTTGGCTCGAATGCCGGACCATACACGCCCCTCACCGATGGCCTTGATCTCGTCTTGGGTCATACCACGTCCCTCGGCACAGCGACGAGTGAAGAGGTCGTAACCGCGGTTAATCTCTGCCTGCATCATCTCCCTTTCTTCGGCGTTCATGCCGCGAACGACGATGTCGCTCTCAAAATTAGCATGTTCGTGCGTCTGTACGCCATCGACACTGATACCTACTTTGTCTTGCAGTTGACCCACGTTCGGTATAATCCCGAAGATGCCGATCGAGCCCGTGAGAGTGGTCGGTTCGGCAAAGATATAATCGGCGTTGCAAGCAATATAGTATCCGCCCGATGCGGCGTAATTGCTCATACTCACAACGAGGGGTTTTTGGGTTTTGAGCAGACCCAGTGCATGATGAATCTGTTCGCTTGCGTATGCCGAGCCCCCACCGGAGTTGATGCGCAGTACCACGGCTTCAATATCATCGTCGTCTGCCAAATCGTCGATAGTTTCCACCATTTTCTTGCCAACGATGCCGTCACCCGACGTGTCGGTGATGTCGCCCTCTGCGTACAGCACGGCTATTTTCTTCGCGAACGAGGGCTTAGTGGTACGTACACCGAGCATGTCGTGGTAATCGAGCAGTTCGTACTTACTCGTGCCGGTCAGTTGCGTCAGTTTGGCATCGATGTCCTGCGGATAACAGAGTCCGTCCACCAATCCCGCGGTCAAGTAGTCGCTTTGCGGCTGGAGGAGCATGTTCCGATTGGCCAGTGCGTCGAGCGTCTCGGCATCGAGGTTTCTGCTGTATGCCACATCAGAACGCACCTGACCCCAGATGTCGTCGAGCAACGTGGTGTATTGCAGACGGTTAGGAGCCGACATCTCCGTGAGCATGAACGGCTCGACAGCCGACTTGAACGTACCCACTTTCACCACTTGCATCTCCACCCCCACTTTCTCCAACAGCTTGGTGTAGAACGTGACGTTGGCACCCAATCCGCCCCAAGTGAGCGAACCTATCTGATTGATAAACAGACTGTCAGCAGCAGTCGCGGTGTAGTAGTTGCACTGTCCGTACGAGTCGGCATAGGCGATAACGAACTTGCCGCTGCTGCGGAAATCTTCGAGTGCCTCACGGAGTGTGCGCGCAGTGGCGTAACCCATCTGCATCGTTCCACCATGCAGGTAGATGCCGTCAATGTTCGGGTTGTTTTTGGCCTCACGGATGTTGGCGAGTATATCATTGAGTCCGAAGATGGCATAGTCATCGTTGTCGAACGCCTGCATCATCGACGCTTGCATGCGGTCGTTTTGGTCTTGGTACTCAACCACCGTTCCGCGCAACTCCAGCTCATAGACCGAGTGCGGTTTGGCCGACACGTGCGACGTGGTGCCGGACGACACGGCACTGCCCAGTAGGCCCAATAGGATGAGCAACTTCAAAAATCCCCAGATACATAAGCCGCATACTACGGCAAAACTCATTTTAAAAAACTGTTTCATTGGTCGTTATTTTTTTTTATTTCTTTCGCATGTAAAAGGCTTTTTTGATGTAGTTCTTGATGTTTTGCCACATCAGTTCGTGCCACCATAACCACGGATTATTCGTCCAGCGTTGCGGGTGTGTAGATAGTAGTAGTTGGTCGGGCAACAATCCCTTTCGGGCCGCTTCGATAATCTGGTTCGTAGAGTGGAAAATCCAGCCGCGTTGTGCCCAGTCGGCCAGTGCAAAAGGTATCTTGTCGCGCACGGCCATCTTGAATCCGTCCCAGCGTCGGCCCGTGTCTGTGAGGTAGAGCACTGCGTGATAATCGAGGTCGATATAGGGCTCACAGATGATGCCGTCTTGTTTGTAATCGTAGAAATCCCATAGGTCTTTATTGTCGAAGGCCGACCTTGGCGACCCATGAGCCGCAATGGTTCGTACAGGATAGAACTGCCGCAGATAGGCCAGATGTTCTTCGAACAGTTCGCGTGCCTCTTTGTCATCACCTTGAGCGAGCGAGTGATCTTCGTAGTGATAACCCAACTCGTGTCCCGCCTTGACAACATCGCGAATAGAGTCTGCAGGGTCAACGCGACCGTACATCTCCGGAGCGCGGAAAAAATACGTGGCACGTACGCCGTTCTCTTGCTCCATGTGCGCCATGGTTGCCGACATACGAGGACGCGCATCGACATCGTGCCGAAGTATGCACACTTTCCCCGTTGGTGCTTGCGTGACATAATCCTCGAGCGTCGTGAGTTTGTAGCCGGCCTTCTTCAGCACGGAAAGCAGCTGTTGATACGTATGCAATGTAAAGTCTCTCATATCAAGTGAAATGTTTTTCTGTGATAGGGTGTTATGCCATACTGCTTGATGGCAGCGTAATGTTCGGGGGTCGGATATCCCTTGTTGCGGTCCCAACCGTAATGCGGGTACTCGTTGTGGAGACGCATCATATAGTCGTCGCGGTACGTCTTGGCGAGGATGCTGGCAGCTGCAATCGACATGTACGTAGCGTCACCATGCACGATGATGTCGGCCGGTACGGCGAGTATCTCGCCTTCAGGAACGTACGGTTTCCATCGATTGCCGTCAACGAGTATATGTGCGGGGCGTACGCTGAGTCGCCCAAGGGCACGTTGCATGGCTAAAATACTGGCATTGAGGATGTTCAGGCGGTCAATCTCTGCTGCTGTCACTTCGGCCACTGACCACGCCAACGCCCTTTCCTCGATGACGGGGCGTAGTGCCAACCGTTGCTTCTCCGTCAGCTGTTTAGAGTCGTTGAGCCGCTCGTCAGCGAAGTGGTTGGGCAAGATGACAGCTGCGGCGAACACGCTGCCTGCCAGTGGACCGCGACCGGCCTCATCGCAACCGGCTTCAAAAACACCCGATATCATATATGGTTTCAACATACGCTTTTGTCAGAACGGATAACCAATAGCAAAATGTACGGCACAGTCGTCTTTCCAGTTCAGCCCGTTGGGCGCTGTACGCCACGCTTTGCCATCGTAGTGGATACGTCCCGGGTCATACAGCTTGACGCCGAAATCCACTCGGAACACGAAGAAAGAGAAATCCAGACGAATACCGGCACCATAACTCCACGCAATCTCTTTGTAGAAATCTTTCGTGAACTGCCCGTGCGGCTGTGACGTATAGTCGTGCACCGTCCAGATATTGCCGGCATCGGTGAACGCGGCCAACTCGATGATTGACCATACGCGCCACCTGTACTCAAGACTCGCCTCTATCTTGATGTCTCCTACTTGGTTGTTATAGTCACGCCCGCTGCCTGACCCGTGGTACGAACCCGGTCCGAGCGAGCGTATCGACCATCCCCGAACGGAGTTGGCACCACCCGCAAAATACCGTTTCTCAAAAGGCATCACATTGACGTTCCCGTACGGATAGGCCACACCCGCCGCCGCATGAAAAACGAGGCGGTGTTTGTCGGTCAGTATATTGTGCCACGTGAAAGCCATGTCACCTTTCGCGTACTGCGAGAAAACAACGTTGAAGAGCGCGTACGTACTGCCATCACCCACGGGAGTGAGGAACTGCTTGGCAAGCCAGTAGAGTAGGTTGCCGGCCGTCTCAATGTTGTACGTGAACGTGATGTACGACTTCAGCGGGCGGTTTTTGTTGTACGATGTGTAGTGACCCGAATAGCCCCAACCGAGAATCAAGTGGTTCTCGAACGAACTGCGCAGCGGGTTAGTGGACGACAGGAAATAGTTCGAGAACTCCTCGCTTATCCATGGCAAATAGACGTAACTGATGTCGGTCAGGCTGAAATTATGTTGCCAACTGCTCTTGTAGGGTTGCAGGGCATACGATATGCCGGCGTTGGCAATCGTGCGGGTGAACTCGTCCGGACGGTTCTGGAACTGGTAACTGACCGACAGCTTGGGAGCCTTCGGAAAAGCAAGGGCCGCTTCAGTTTTCACCTCGAAGATGTCGCTCGTGTTCTTGCGCCATTCGTATGCAGCATTGGCGGTCAGACTGAACTCCTCTGCCCCGCGGAAGAGGTTCTTGTTCTGGTATCCCGCGCCACCTGCTACACCCCAATCGCCCGCAGAGAACGTGCCCTCTGCCTCGACACTGACGCTGTTGAGTTTGCTCCTACTGAGCACAATATTGCAGTCGAGCGTGTTCTCACCCGTTCGGACGAACGAGATATCGACGTACTTAACCGGCCCGAGAGCCGTCAACTCGGCGTACGTTCTCTCGACCATCTGTTGGCTGTACATCCTACCGGGTACAATCGAGCACATGCGGTCCAACACGCTCTGACGAAGGAAGGGCTCACTGCCCATTTGGTAGTGAACGTTCTCTACAATGAACTGCCGAAAGACCATGTCCCAGATGCTGTCTGCATTGTCCGTGTCCAATTCGCGAAGCCCCAGTTGCACCGTCACCGTGTGGTTCTGATAAGCCGAGTCGGCAACGTACTGCAGCATATCTTTCTCGAAGAAATAGTAGCCGTTATTGCGCATCTCGTCCGTGATACGCGCACGCTCATCGTCCAAGATATTCGCATCGAAACGCTCGCCCTCTTTCACGAGGCAATCATCGTTGACGGCAATCTTCTTCAAGTCCTGCTGTTGCAGCCGTACCGAATACGAACTGAGCACGTACGGCTCGCGACCGGTCACGTTGTACGTCAGGTTCAGTTTGCGGTTCTTCACCTGCATCAACGTATCTACCGACGCATCGAAATAGCCCATGTTCTGCATCGCGCGTGTCAAGTACTGCATGCTGTTTTCTGCCGCAAACTCGTCGAACACCTCAGGCGCTTCACCCATTTTCTTGAGCGTCCGGTTAATCCATTTGGTGGAATCTTTGCCCGCCAAGTCATACACGTGCAACTGCAGTTTCCAGAAACCGAGAATCTCGGCGTTCTGGTTTTGCTGAATAAATTTCTTCAAGTCGCCCGACTGAACCTCCTTGCGATCGACTACATGCACCGACGCTTTGTTCAGGAGCATTTTGTCCTCCGGAACAAACTTCAGGGTGTTGCACGACGCCATTACAATCACGAAACACACAAAAAAATATATTTGCGCATACTTCCGCATGGTAATATCGGGTGCAAAGTTACGATTTTTTTTGCATATATGCAAATTTTTGTGTAACTTTGCAGCGTTTTTTTTACGATTATGGAGAAAATTAGCAAAAATCAGGTCAAATTTGTCCGTACTTTGGCGCGAAAAAAGGAGCGAGATGCAACATCGATGTTTGTGGCCGAGGGCGAGAAATGTGTCGGTGAACTGATGAAAACATTCGAACTCGTTCTGCGGGCAGATGCCACCAATGCCACGTCATTAGAACTGGAACAGATGTCCTCTTTGCGTAGCCCGCAAGGAGTGGTGGCCGTGTTCCGTAAACCACAAGATACGATGCCACCTATGCCCGCTGTAGCGGCAAACGAGTTGGTGCTCGTATTAGACGGCGTACAAGACCCGGGAAACGTGGGAACGATTATTCGCACGGCCGATTGGTTCGGTATTCGGCATATCTACTGTTCGCCCGACACGGCCGATTGTTGGAGCCCCAAAGTGGTGCAGGCCACCATGGGTGCACTCGCCCGCGTGCACGTACATTATTGTAATCTTTTCGAGCAGTGCCGTTTAGTAGCCGAGCAGGGTAGTACAGTACTGAAGCATGGTAGTTTAGTATCAGAGCAGGGTAGTGCACGGGGGGAGTCCGGCAGTGTTGTGCCTGTTTATGGAACGCTCTTGGACGGGCGCAATCTATACGACTCAGGAGCAGTCCCGAACAAACGTAACGGACTCATTGTCATGGGCAACGAGGGCAAAGGCATCTCGCCCGAGATGCGCTCACTCATCACCCATCCGCTTCTAATCCCGCCCTATCCACTACACGCCGATACGTCCGAGTCGCTCAACGTCGGCATTGCCACTGCCGTCATACTCGCCGAGTTCCGACGCCCGCAGTAACGAACCACTATCGATTATTGCTTATCGCTTATTACGTAATGAACACGAAACCAACACAAAACCAACACAAAACCAACACGAAACCAACACGAAACCAACAATAACCTAACGTTAACTTAACGCTAACTTAACGCTAAATTAATGGCCAATTAGTGGTAATTAATGTTAGGAGATAAAACATATAATCCACCATCTAATTGGCCATCTATTTGGCTCATCTAATCATGAACAACCAATTATCCGCCAATCAATGTGGATGCAAGGAGCACCCTGTGATTGTCCTGTGATTGTCCTGTGATTGTCCTGTGATTGTCCTGTGATTGTCCTGTGATTAGTTAGTAATCAGACGTGCTCCATTTGCTCCTTGACCATCTCTTTCACCATCTCGGCAAAAGCTTCAGGAGTCATCTGTCCCTTATCCTCTGCCCCTTGTTGACGCACGCTCACCAAGTGCTGCTCGGCCTCTTTCTCGCCCACAACAAGCATGAAGGGGATATGCTTGAGCTCGTTGTCGCGTATCTTGCGACCAATCTTCTCGTTGCGGTCATCAACGATAGTGCGAACACCTTGACGATCAAGGAACTGCGCCACTTCAGCAGCATAACCGTTGCTCTTCTCCGAGATGGGCAGTACCGCCACTTGGTCGGGAGTCAACCATAGAGGGAACTTGCCGGCAGTGTGCTCTATCAGTACAGCTACAAAGCGCTCCATCGAACCGAACGGTGCACGGTGAATCATCACCGGACGGTGCTTCTGGTTATCTTCACCCACATACTCCAACTCAAAACGTTGAGGCAACTGATAATCAACTTGTATGGTGCCTAACTGCCAACGACGACCAATGGCATCTTTCACCATGAAATCGAGCTTGGGACCATAGAACGCTGCTTCGCCCGTTTCCATCCGCGCTTTCATCCCTTTCTCTGCGCACGCCTCGATGATGGCTCTTTCAGCAGTTGCCCAGTCCTCGTCAGAACCGATATATTTCTCGTGGTTGTTCGGGTCACGCAGCGAGATCTGCACCTCTACGTTCTCGTCCGTGAAATGGAACGTGGCAAACACACGACGAATGATGTCCATCACCTTGATGAACTCGCCTTTCACTTGGTCCGGACGGCAGAAGATATGTGCATCATCTTGCGTGAACGAGCGAACACGCGTCAAACCGTGCAACTCGCCACTCTGCTCGTAACGATAAACTGTTCCGAACTCAGCGCAACGGAACGGCAAGTCACGATACGAGCGAGGTTTGCTCGCATATATCTCGCAGTGATGCGGGCAGTTCATGGGTTTCAGCATGTACTCTTCGTCCTCTTCCGGCGTATGGATGGGCTGGAAACTGTCTTTGCCGTAATGAGCCCAGTGACCCGACGTCACGTACAACTGTTTACTACCGATATGCGGAGTGATAACCTCTTGATAACCATACTCTTTCTGTATCTTGCGAAGCATGTCTTGCAGACGTAGTCTGAGGTCAGTGCCTTTCGGCAACCAGATAGGTAACCCCTTCCCGACACGCTCAGAGAACATGAAGAGCTCCATCTCTTTGCCTATCTTGCGATGGTCGCGTTTCTTGGCCTCTTCCAGCATCAACAGATAGTCGTCCAACATCTTTTTCTTCGGGAAAGTGATGGCATAGACGCGCGTCATCATCGGTCGAGTGGCATCTCCACGCCAGTAAGCAGCTGCGCAACTCAGCACTTTCACCGCCTTGATAGGCGTTGTCGAGGGCAAGTGCGGACCACGGCACAAGTCCGTGAATGCGCCTTGCGTATAGGTGCTGATATGACCGTCTTCTAACTCGCTGATTAACTCACATTTGAACGTCTGACCACGCTCCCCGAACCACTTCAGGGCATCTGCTTTGCTTATCTGACGCCGTTCCATGACCGATTTGGCTTGCAGCAACTCCATCATCTTCTTCTCGATGGCAGGGAAATCCGACTCTTTAATCACCTGACCCTCAGCGGGATAGACATCGTAGTAGAACCCGTTCTCGATGGCCGGACCAATGCCGAACTGAATCTCGGGATACAGCGCCTGCAAGGCCTCTGCCAGCAAGTGTGACGACGTGTGCCAAAAGGCGTGCTTACCCTCTGCATCGTCCCATTTGTACAACTGTATGGACGCATCGCGGTTAATCGGCATGTTCAGGTCTTGCGTCTCACCATCCACGCCCACTGCCAACACTTCCTGAGCCAATCGCTCTGAGATTGACTTTGCTATCTCCATGCCGGTCACTCCGGCCTCAAAATCACGGACACTCCCGTCCGGAAAAGTAATTTTTATCATTGCTCTAATCTTTCTATTCGTATTTCTATTCGTGTTTCTATCCGTATTTCTATTCGTGTTTCTTTTCCCTTATCTTTTAAAACCTTTTTCTTGTCTTTACATAGTTCCCTTGCGTAGTTCCTTTGCATGCTACACTTCGGGTGCATTGTAACGTTTGCGACTGCAAAGTTACAACATTTTTTTGACATATGCAAGCATTTTGGACAAAAAAAGCACTTTTCGTTCGAGAAATGCGCTCTTTTGGCAGAAAAACGACCGTTTATCCCGCAAAAACAGAATCAAATATGAACACGAATACACGCACAACGCACACACAATACACGCACAATACACGCACAACGCACGCGTACCATTATACAGCAATGCCGGTCTTAACCACTTCGCTATACCGTGGCGACCAATGATCTTCTGCCATCAGTACAGGTTCTATCAGCAAACTGACCTCGCGGGTGTCGTGCCACAATGCTTTAGAGAGGTCATGTTTCTTATCCCCATAACTCGGCACAATTACTGCTACATCAATATCGCTGTCAGGTCCGGCGTAACCCTTGCTGTAAGAGCCGAACATCATAACGCGCGGCTCCTCCTCGAAACGAGGTGCTATTACCTGTTTGTATTGCCTTACGAGCCCGAGGGCCTCATCGCGGCTAAGAGTTCGTCTTTTATCCATGATTGTAATTGTTTTGTTTCGTTGATCATCTCACATAAATGCCACGTACAACCAGCGCTTAGTATGATACATCGCATCTGCCGTTGCGAGGTCATAATCAGCAATATCGAGCCAATATTGTATTTTCTCTTTAGGGGTCATATGGTGTGATTCACTTATTTCGCCTGCAAAGTTACAACTATTTTTTCATATATGCAAATTTTTTAGCAAAAAAAACGAAAAAAAGTGCATTTTTAGGTGCTTTTTCTGTTGTTTTTGCTGTTCCCTTGCCATTATTCGCCCTATTTGTCCCTCTGCTTCGGTACATACTTAACTTCTCCCCTAAGGTAGGGGTGAAGCAAAAACCGCTTCGCTTTAGCGAACAGGTGCGGTTTTGCGATTGAAAGCCGGTGGCTTTCATAGAACTCCCTATACAGGGTCCCGCTTGCGGTGTAGGGGTACGACACACACGCTC
>CALAUY010000112.1 GCA_937892015.1 uncultured Bacteroidales bacterium
GATGAGTGTACTCGGCAAAGGATGGGTTCGTCCTTTGCCCAATGTCCTTTGACGAGTGCTATATGTTCCAAGCCGTTGGAAATCTGTTTGAAGGGTGTGAGCATAAAATCGCCATATTGTGTGGGCAGGTGTACTGTCTCGCCGCGTTCGATAAGCGATTCGGTACGCAACCGATAGGCAATGAGATCTTTTATGGATATGAGTTTCAAGTCGTATTGTTCTGCCACTTTCTCGAGTTGTGGCAGACGCGCCATAGTGCCGTCCTCGTTCATTATCTCGATGAGTGCGGCAGCGGGGTATAGTCCCGAGAGTCGGCACAAGTCGATTGCGGCCTCGGTATGTCCGGCACGTTCGAGTACGCCTCGCTCTTTGGCGTAGAGGGGGTTGATGTGCCCGGGACGGCCGAAATCGTGGGGTTTGCGGGCAGGGTCGGCCAGTGCGCGGATAGTGGCGGCACGGTCGTGTGCCGACACGCCGGTGGTGCAACCCTCTAAGAGGTCAACCGTCACGGTGAAGGGAGTACCGAGCATTGAGGTGTTCTGTTGCACTTGATGTACCAGCTCTAATTCGGCGCAACGCTCTTCGGTGACGGGTGCACAGAGTACCCCCCGCCCGTATTTGAGCATGAAGTTCACCTTCTCGGGCGTGATAGTTTCAGCCGCCGTAATGAAGTCGCCCTCGTTCTCCCTATCTTCGTCATCCACGACTATCACGAACTTGCCGCTTCGAAAGTCGCTTAATGCTTCTTGTATAGTGTTCATATAGATGTTGTGTTTGAGTCTTAATCCGTGTGTACCATTTGAGCCAAGCCTCGGGTCGGAACAATGCCGAATCGTGTGCTGCTTTGTACGTGAGAAAAACGCCGATGGGCAGCAAAACAAAGCTGGAGAGCCACATGCCTAACCAGCAAGGCCAGATAGCTTCACGTGCCATCTTGTAGCCCGTGTTGTCGATGATGTAATAGATGATGAACATCACGACTGAGATGACCACCGGCGTGCCGAGTCCTCCCTTCCGGATAATAGCCCCGAGCGGCGCGCCAATGAAGAAGAAGATGAGACAGGCAAACGCAAGGGTGAACTTACGATGCAGTTCGACCTCATGTTTGCGCACGTATCGCTTGTATTCATCGAGCATCAGCGCGTTGTACTCCACTTGGTCGCGTTGGGCGCGCGCTTTGTCGTAAGCGAACTGCAAGGCCCGCGATTGGTCTTTGACGCTCATTCGCTCGAAGAGCGAATCGGCATTGAAATACACTTGTTGCTCGGCGTTCACTACCTCCAGCACTCGTCCCGGGGCACGGTCGCGCCCGAAATATTTCTGTTCCACCATCTGCCGACTCTGTTCGGCACTGCGTTCGTGCGCCAGAACCTGCACAGAATCAATAGAGTGTAGCAGTTCGCTCACATTTTTCGACACGTGCTGGTCGTGCAGGATGGACTC
The DNA here is from genome assembly GCA_937892015.1 of uncultured Bacteroidales bacterium. Taxonomy (GTDB): domain Bacteria; phylum Bacteroidota; class Bacteroidia; order Bacteroidales; family Paludibacteraceae; genus Colicola. The sequence continues at coordinate 1,444 of CALAUY010000112.1, forward strand.
GTCGTAACGGTTGAAATCGGACGAGAAATCGATGAGCATGGTCTTCTGTTGATACGTCTCGCGGCGATAAGGTATCTTGTCTTTCGACTTAGTGGCTCGTTGCTGTTTGGGGTCGAGGTTCTCGAACGACTCGCCCGAATAAATGACGAAAAGCAGATATTTCTTATCTTCTGTGAAGAAGATGCGTCCCGAGTCGGCCACCATCACTTTGGCGTTCTGGAAGCCGTCCGAATAGTCGTATATCATCAAGTCCTTGAGCAGGCCTGTTTGGTGGTTTTTGGAGCGCACATATACGTTGTAGCCGGGTATGCCATCGTAGAACTCGCCCTCGGGAATCTCCATCTCCGGCGATTTCTGTCGGAGTGAGAAGATTAGCGTCCAGAGTTTAGTCTGCGACTGTGGCAGTACGTAGTTAGAGAAAAAGAACGCACTGACAGAGATGATGGCAATCGTGATGGCGAGTGGTTGCATGATTCGGAAGAGGGGCACTCCGGCTGATTTCATGGCTGTCAGTTCGAAATGTTCGCCCAAGTTGCCGAACGTCATCAGTGATGCCAAGAGGATCGCGAGGGGCAGGGCCAGCGGTACCATGGTGGCCACGGCGTACACGAAGAACTCTGCTAAAACGCTGATTTCCACTCCCTTGCCAACCAAGTCTTTCACGTGCATCCACACGAACTGCATGAGTAAGATGAAGATACAGATAAGAAACGTCATCAAGAACAGCCCAAGAAAGTTCTTGAGCAGATAGATATCCATTTTCTTGACGAGTTTCATTGTCTTATCTTTTCTCGGTTATTCGTCCTTGTTGGCCGCTAAACTTTCTGCCACGAAGCAGAACGGCATGAGTTCTTTCGATGACTCGATGACGTAGCAGCCGTCTGTTCCGTAGAGGATGACGGCCAGTGGTGCTTTCTGTGCGTCCTCGTATTCTACCATCACTTGTCGGCATCCACCGCACGGCGAGACGGGCTCTTGGGTGAAACGTCCGTTGCTGAAGGCGGCAATAGCGATTGCACGCATCGCTTTGCCCGGATAGTTGGCACCGGCGGCAAAGAGAGCCGTCCGTTCGGCACACAATCCGCTCGGATAGGCCGCGTTCTCTTGGTTGCAACCGCGAACAATCGTACCGTCTTCTAACCGCAGCGCAGCGCCCACAGCGAACCGAGAGTACGGGTTGTACGATGCACCGGTCATCTGCTTGGCAACATCCACCAGTTCGCGATAATCCGGCGGCAGTTCGTCGTAACTGTACGCATGCACTTTGGCCTGTAATTCAAATGTTTTCATGATACCTTGAAACCTGAAACCTGAAACTTGAAACCTGAAACCTGAAACCTGAAACTACTTCAGGAAATAATCCACAGTTGTCACTACGCGTACGTGCTTAATCCACGGCTGATAAGCATCGCTCTCAACCGAGAAAACGCCTTGATTGGCATGTCGAATACTTCCCAACGAACAACCGGCATCATCGGCAAATTTCTGCGCTACTGCACGGGCGTTTTTCGTGGCCTCTTCTATCATCTCAGGCTTCAGTTCGTTGAGCCCATTGAACTGATAATCAATCGACCACTCGTTGCTGCTCAGGAGGATGCCGCGTTGCAGTAGTTCACTCTCTAAACCGGTGCTTTTCGACACCAGTTCGACGTTCTTCGTTGCCACCACCATCGTTGCCGACAGTTTGTATTGGTACGTCGGACGATGCGAGTAGTAACCATCGTACTGGTCTTCTACATCGATGCTTCCGGAGCGGATATCATCGGCATCGAATCCATTACTCATCAAGAAAGCACCGACCTCTTTCTTCGTCTCGTTCATCCGCGTGTAGAGGGCGGGCAGGTCGTTGCCCTGGATGGAGAAGCGCAGCGGCCACACAACGAAATCGGCTTGCACGTCGCGAGTTGACAAACCTTTCACCGCCACTGCACGGTCTTTGTTCGCAATGCGTTGAGCCCCGAGATAAACAAACCACCCAGAGAGGGCGATTCCCACGGCCACGATTGCTGCTGAAATAACGTTTTTCATATGCTCAAAATTTTAGTTGACGCAATAAGGGACTGCAAAGTTAATACTTTTTTTTGACATATGCAAGTTTTTGGGCAAAAAAAAGTGCCAAAAGTACATTTTTGGGTGCATTTTTGGTTTTTTTTAGGGGCGTTGTCGGATTCGTACGGAATGGTTTGAACGCCATGAGGAGGTTTTTGGGAGTGTTAAGTCCGTTTTTCGGGGTGGTATGGAGGGGGTATGGAGAGGGTATAGAGGCCGTTCGAAAAATGTATTACATTTTTTTGCTCAAAAAGTGTGGTTATTTGGTTGAAAATGAGGTGGTTGTGGATGGTTTTAACTTTTGTTGTTTTTGGTGAAAAACGTGGTGTGCGTTGTAAGTGGCTGGAAATGAGGGAGTTGGGTCGGATTTCTTTGGTTTTTAGGGCGAGTCGTTTCGGCAAAAGTTTGTACAACTTTTTGCTACCTGCTTCGAACGGGCTGTATACCCCCTCCGAACGGTCTCCATTACTTTCTCTATATCCCCTCGAAAAACGGACAGAACCCCCTCAAATAATTTAGGGAAGGGTGGCATAGAAGAACAAAACAGGCCTCATTCGTGAGACCTGTTTTGAATGGTTCGTTGCTTGTATGTAACGAGTGGATAGTGAGTTAGTTATATACGACAACGAGTTTGTTGACGCGTACTTGTGCGGTATTGCCGAACTGAACGGAGTTAGTTTCGCCGGTCCAGAACCCATTGTTGCCTACGACAGTCAGTGTCCCACTGTCGCTGGTCAGCAGGTCAGCCCCGTATCCTGATTGCGCATAGACGGCAACATAGAGGATCTTCTTCCCTGTAGGAACGGACAAGGTGAACGTGGTACTTTTGTACATGCGGTACTCGTTTGCGTAGATCTTAGCCCCTGCGTTGTTGCCTGTTGGGTCAATGCTGAGCGTCACCTCTCCGAGTTCGTACGTGGCAACAGTACTCTTGAGCTCGGCAGTCTCGGTCAGGTTGAGCGCGTTGGCACTAAAATCGATGACTTGCTGCGTTCCTTCAGGCATTTGTGGTTCGGTGCCGGTGGATGTTCCGGTAGTGTCGGGCACGAACGTGTTGGTGGAACTATAGACGTACGCTGCGCCCTTGCCGACCGTTTCAATCTGGTCGCCATAACGGTAGATCTTGGACTTAACGACAACTACATTGCCTGCCACAATCTGCTGTACATCAACGAAGAGGGTGCTGTCGAGACCATACACTTGGTACGCCTCGAACGTCTCGCTGTCGTTGAGGTCATCAACCATATAGAAAGTCATGTTGCCGTACTGCTTGATAGTGCTCGCGTAGGTGTCGTTTTGCTTAACGATGCCCTTGATGAAATAGGTCGCGTCGGTGCTGGCACGGTCGTCCAGTTGCTTACCGATGGCGATTGCTTGTGCGCACGTGATGGTACCTTCAGGCACGTTGAGGTTGCTGTCGTCGTCAGGCACGATGGGTGGTGCTTGGTAACGCACGATTGACTCGATATAGCCCTTGTAGAACTCAGCTTTACCATTATATACCGTGATGGGCCCTACAACAACGACCGTGTCGCCCTTAACGGGGATATCATCGGCGTTTGTGAAGGCCTCACCATTCAGCCAATTGGTGTAGTAACAGATAATCTCATCAGATACAGCACCTGTCGGGTCTGCGATATTGAAATTGCAGTTGCCGTACCCTACCAGCTTGTCTTTCGCAGTGGAAACGCCACTGACGACACCGGTCACGCGGTATTTGTCGATAGTCGTTTCGTTGGCTGCAAGTCCGGCCTTGACGGTCATGATGTCGGCAAACGTGGCATCGATGATTTGTGCCTCGTACGTGTTGGGTGAGAGGGCTGCAAGATAACCATTGTACAACTCGGGCGTGCTGGCACCGGTGTTCTTGTTGACGTAGTTTTTAGCTTTTGCCACCACAACAACCGTGTCGCCGATGTTCAGTGCCTGGTCAGCAGACGTAAACTTCTGGTTGTTAAGATAATTGATGTAATAACACCCAATGGAGCCGGTCTCGTCCTTGAGGGTGAAATTGCAGTTGCCGTACTCTGCCAGTTTGTCAGCAGCTGTTTGCACGGCAGTAACGACACCTGTCACTTTGTAGTAGTCGGCCGACTCGCCACCTGCATCAAGGCCATTAGCGATGTCAATCACTTCGGCCACAGTCATGACAATAGACTCTACCGTGTCAGTGGTAACCACTTCAGTGGTGTCGGTTTTTTTACCCGGTTCCGGTTCTCCTTGACCTCCTCCCCCATCGGGGTCGCATGCGAACATAGCAAAGCCCGCAACGAGTGCAAAAATAGGAAATAGTTTGTTGAGTTTCATATTTGTTTGTATTTTATATTGTGTTTCGAATGGTCATTTCCGTACATTTTGGACCGAAATCCGGTGCAAAGTTACAACATTTTATTGATATATGCAACTTTTTTGCCAAAAAAATGCATTTTTTTCGCTTTTTTCTTGCATAAATGAAAAAAAAGTAGTAATTTTGCACCCGCATTCGTGGAGAGTCGTACGCATGTACACGCTCACGAGCGCAAATAAAACAAGAGTATAAATAAAAAATAGGAGGAAACAAACTATCGCAATTCCCGCAAATGGAGCGTCCGCTCGAGACCCTCGGCGACCCCGTGAAAAAGAAATGCCGCATCGGATTAATGACAAGATCCGCGGCGTAGTAGAAGTGCGTCTTGTGGGCGACAACGTACAACAAGGCATCTACTCGTATAGAGACGCAATGCGTATCGCTGACGAACAAAACCTCGACCTCGTCGAGATAAGTGCCACGGCCAATCCCCCTGTATGCCGAATCTTGGACTACCAGAAGTTCCTTTATCAGCAGAAAAAGAAGCAGAAGGAACAGAAGGCCAATTCTGCCAAAGTGACGGTAAAGGAGATTCGGTTTGGTCCGCAGACAGATGAGCATGACTATCAGTTCAAGTTGAAGCATGCTATAGGTTTTTTGAAAGAAGGTTCGAAAGTGAAGGCGTACGTGTTTTTCCGCGGTCGTTCGATACTCTTCAAGGAGCAGGGCGAAGAGCTGTTGTCGCGTTTCTGCGTTGACCTTGAGGAGTACGGCAAACCCGACAAAGTGCCGACACTGGAGGGTAAGCGGATGATAGTCATGCTGAGTCCGAAATCGAAGAAATAACAATCCATCACAGTCTTCTGGCCAAAGGCTGCCACAGGAGACGTGAAGTATTAACAATAAAAAACAAAAAGAAAATGCCAAAAATGAAAACTAACTCCGGTGCAAAAAAGCGTTTCACGCTTACCGGAACAGGGAAACTGCGTCGCAAACATGCGTACAAGAGTCACATTCTGACCAAGAAAACCAAGAAGCAAAAACGTAATCTTACTCACGTATCGATTGTCGATCCGGCGAACGTACGTGCTGTGAAGGAGATGTTGCTGCTCCATTGAACCATTAGAAGCGACAAAGAAAATTAGTATTAACGAATGTTTAGCAGTAAAGAATGCTCTGTTGATTAACCGCACGGCCGGTGAGCATCGCTAACAATCAAAAAAGAAAACAATTATGCCAAGATCAGTGAATCATGTTGCATCTCGCAACCGTCGTAAAAAAATCATGAGCCTCACTCGGGGCTATTTTGCAACTCGTGCGAACGTATGGACTGTTGCCAAGAACACTTGGGAGAAGGGTCTAACGTACGCCTATCGTGACCGCAAGAACAAGAAACGTAATTTCCGCGCTCTGTGGATACAGCGTATCAATGCAGCCGCTCGTCTGGAGGGGATGAGTTATAGTCAACTCATGGGTGCACTCCACAAAGCCGGCATCGAAATCAACCGCAAAGTGTTGGCCGACCTTGCCGTGAACGAGCCTGCCACGTTTAAGGCTATCGTTGCGAAAGCAAAGAACGCGTAAAGCTACATTATTATGGCAACATTAGGAAAAATCCGTAACCACGGCGTACTCCTGCTCATCATAGTGGGAGTCGCGATGTTGGCGTTCATTATCGGTGATTTCCTTTCCAGTTCGAACACGTATTTCTCCCGCAGTAGGGAGTATGTGGGTGAGATCGAGGGACAGAAAATTCATTACACCGAGTATGAAGCCGCTAAAGAACAACTGAACGAGGTCTATAAGATAGAGACCGGTCGTTCGGATTTCGATGAAGATATGGTGGCAGACATGAACAACCGCGTATGGCAGATGTTCGTGGCCGACTATACGATGCAGGCACAAGCCAAGAAAATCGGGATGACCGTCACATCGGACGAGTTGTCAGAACTCTGCATCGGCAACAATATCCACCAGATTATCTCGTCTCGCCGCGCCTTCTATGACCAGACGGGTCAGTTCAACCGCAATTTCCTTGTACAGTTCCTTAACAGTCTGGAGCAATCGCCCGAGAATCCTGAGGATCAGGCCAACTTGCAGCAGGCCAAGACGTACTGGGCTTACTGGGAGAAAGCAGTGCGAATCACGTATCTGCAAGAGAAATACATCAGTTTGCTCTCTAACTGCATCACCGCGAATAAACTGGATGCCAAGTATGCCTTCGATGGTCGTCAAGCATCGGTGGACGTAGAGTTTGTCGCCAAGCCGTATTTCTCGGTGGCCGACTCTGTCGTCAAAGTGACGGATGCCGATGTCAAAGCGCTCTATAAGAAACATAAGAACGAGTACAAACAAGAGCCTAACCGCTCGATTGCGTACGTTGCTTTCCCCATCGTGCCCTCACAAGAGGATACTTTGGCCGTAGAACAGAAGATGGAGCAGCTCAAGGATGAGTTCTACACCACCGACGATGTGATGACGGTGGTTAACCTCAACTCTGACGAGCTCTTTGACGGGCGCGACTTGGGCGTTGACGACGTGCCGGAAGAGTACAAAGATTTCGCTTTCGGACAGGGTGCCAAGACCGGCAACGTGACCGACATCAAGTTAGAGAACAACGTCTATTCGATGGCACGTCTCGTGAAAGCAGGCTACTCGATGCCCGACTCAGTCGAGCTGAAAGCTATCGCCATGGACACCACGCAGAACGATGCCGAGCTGGGTTGGTACAAAGCGTCTGACCTCGACAAGAAGATTGCCGAGCAGGCCTTTGCAGCCAAGAAAGGCGAACGTTTCACCGTGACGATGGGCATGAACGACCAGACGTTTGAAGTGATGAACATCAGTGCTCCGACGCCTAAAGTGCAGTTGGCAGTACTCGCCATCTCGGTGTCACCCTCATCTAAGACGTACGCTGCGCTCTTCAACCAAGCCAAGCAGTTCATCGTGGCGAATAATAGTGAGGAGAAATTCAACGAAGCTGCTGCCGAGCAGGGGTTGCCTGTTCATCCGGCATACAACTTGAGTGCAACCACGAACAAAGTGGATAATCTCAAGAGCAGCCGTTCCATCGTGCGTTGGGCGTTCCAAGCCAAACAAGGTCAGATCTCTGACGTGTTCGAGTGCGGTGACCGTTTCGTGATTGCAGCTCTGACTGAAGTGAACGAAGATGAGTTCCGTCCGTTCGAGCAGGTGAAGAACGAACTCCGTTTTGAGGCGCTGAACAACGCTAAGTTTGACTATATAGCAGCGCAACTGAAGGGCATCACTACGCTCGAAGAAGCCGCCGATAAGCTTGAAGATGTAGAGATACAGAAAGCAGAGGGCGTGACGTTTGGTTCGTATCGTTTCGGCAGCATGGGTAACGAGCCTGCCGTGATTGGCAAGGCACTGGCTCTGGAAGCCGGAGAGACCTCAGCCCCTGTAAAGGGCAATCAAGCCGTGTACGTGCTCCGCGCGGGAGAGAAAGTGGTGAACGATGCTACGTTTGACGAGGCTTCGGAAGTGGCGCAACTCAACTCACGTTATGCCTACTCGCTGCCTTATCAGGCACTGGGTATGGTGGAGAAGAAAGCCGATATCAAGGATAATCGCTTCAATTTCCAATAGACACGTACAACAGTAAAGCGTAACAATCAACGTACAATAATCAAGCAGGGCAGTCGAAACTGCCCTGCTTGCGTGTATAATGTTTATATGTTTCTGGAAGAGCGCATCGGGGGGACGGCTACTTGTGTTCGGTTACAGGCGTTGACCTGAGGGCGTGAAGCGAAGTCCATTGCGCTCGATAATCAGTTGCCCGTTAATCAGTATCTTGCGGGCGGTGTTATCTGAAGTATCGGAGTGTACGGCAGGCACGTCCGTCGGGATGGTAATGTCCAGAAGGTAATAAATGGCGTTTTCGAGCAGATGCAGCGCATCGTTCGTGAGGTTTGCGGTTGAATACTCGGAGATGCCTATCATCATCATCGTGTGCGTGAACGTGGTGCCACCTACTGACGAGCCGGCAGGGAACTCAGAGATGGTGGCGTACGTCGCCTGACTGACGGGTGAGGCGAGTGTGGTCTCCCCATCGGCGTTCACCCACGACGAGATGGCCGTCACGGCGTTGGTGTTGCATGCGGAAAACAGTTGCAACGTGTTGTCGGACGAAAGCGTGATGCCCGCGAAAATAGGATGTGTGGGATTGGTGACGCTCACGGACAGGTCTTGTGTGTTCACTGCATTGCCCCAGTTCCATACGGTGGATTTGAAGAGGAACGGTTTGAGTACGAGCATCGGTTTGTTGTACCCCTTAAGCTGCGTGTACGCAGTTGCGGACGAGTTGGGCTGGGGGCTGAGAATGATAGCGTTGTACGGGCTGTAATCGTTGTCGGCATCTTGTGCGTTGAGTAACGTTATTGTCAGCGAGTCGTTGTGCTCCAGACGTGTGAGCATCTTCTCGTCGGCAACGCTCTCGTCGAGACTGACCCACGCCACTTTCTTGCAACCCACCGGACGGACGTGGATGGTGGCAGATGCTGAGACGTTGAGCGAGTCGGCGTTCGTGGTCACAGTAATAGTGTATGTGCCTGCATCGGAAATAGCACCGGTGAAAGTGACCGTCTTGTTGTTGTTGGAGATCTTGTGTGAGATGCCGGCAGGTCGCGTGTTCGTCGGTTTATTGTCCGTGCCCGCCCACGTGAAGACGACAGGCGTGATGGAGTCGCCTGCCACTACCCATTGCTCTTCGGGGCCGGAAGAGATATAGACTGCCGGTCGGATGACTCCGTCGGACTCGAAGCAACCGAGGTCGGGCGCATTGCCGGTGAAGACGAGTCCGACATCCGTGCCCGCATCGATGAGGTCCGACCCTGCTGCGAGGTGGAAGAGGGTGTTGTACTGCATCGCGTCATCGGCAAAAAGGGTGAGACTCCCGTCAGCGAGACGTGGTTGGAGGATTTGCGTGGTGTCTAACGACACGAAGTCAGCGGCCGTGAGACGTACACCCGTGCTGCTGTTCCACGTGTTGTGGTCGTCCACGAGCGTCGTTGCCGAGGCGGGGTAGTTTGTTGCGTACGATGGGTAGCTGACGTTGTTCTGAATACTGAGTGTGCCATATGCCGTGGTGAACCCGAAATTGATGCCATTATCGAATCCGGTGTTGTTGTACACCCGCATAGTGCCATCGTTGTTGTTCTGGTCGAATCCCCGCACGGTGTTGGCCACTGCAAGACAATGGTGGATGAGCACGTTGTGCGTCGTACCTGCACCGCCCATCTTGAAGCCATTGCCATTGCCCATGTTCGGGTAGTGCTCAAGGGTGACAGTCACTTGCGTCTCGTAACGGGATGTGACGGTTGTGCCATTGATGTTGTCGAACCAAGCTTGGTCGGTGCTGTACCGCGGGTGGTTGAGCATGTTGTATTCGGCCGGCCCATTCTGATAGCAGATGCAGTCTTCTATGATAGTCTCTGTGTTCGAATAGCGCTGGAAAAAATCCCATCCGTCATCGGAGTTGTTCCATGAGCGACAACCGATATAATGATTGCCGGCACCGGTGAACTGTTTGTCGGCGAAACCATCGGCATTGCCGCCAAAGTCGGCCAAGTTAGACGAGTTGTAGTGCTCGTAATCGAAATTGTCGTGACTATCCACGTTCTTGATGATATTGTGCCCGCCGACTTTCATCTGGCAGCCCGTGTCGGACGAGCCGTAGATATCGAGCCGTTCGAAGAGGCAGTAACTGCCCTCATTGTAGAGGTTGTTCTTGCCCGAATAGCGAAGCGTCATGTCCTTGATATGTAGGTACGTGCAGGTGTTGTTGACTTGCAGCCCTCGTGTGCCATACGGCGTGGTACGAAAATCGAGGATGGCCGTTTCGCCCGGGTATCCGGAGATGACGATATAGCGTGACGAGTTGCCATTCAGGTTGGCCAGACGGGTGTTGCCGAGATTGTACTGCCCGCCGAGCAAGTAGAGAGTGTCGCCCGCAGACGACAGTTTGTTCAGGCCGGTCGCGAACGAACAGGGCGACTGGTAACTGTTGCCGTTTCCGTTACCGGATGGCGAACAGTAGTACGTGGCGGCATGCATTATGCCCGCAAGACTGACGATGAGCAGGGAAGAAAAGATTCGTTTCATATAAAGTGTTGTTTGATGAAATGTGCAGTTAATCGCAATCGCAACCAACCGAAAGACCACCAGTGGAGTCCCATCTTTCGCAGTTCGCATCGGACTGGGGCTGACGGCTTGGGATTGGCTGTAACCGAACGTGTGTTGTGTGTGTAGAGATACCCCGTGACGGATGCCAATGCAAGGCGAGGTTGCGCTTGCCATAAACGTGCCGCCCAGACGGGGTCGTCGTAGTAGAGTCCTTGAGGAAAGAGGATGTGATGACGCGTTAAGAACGCGTGCCGCACCACTTTGCTCCAAGCCGAGAGGTAACGGTATGGGCGAGTGCACGGGTAGGGTGTTTGGCGCTGCTCGTCCCCATCCTGCCGTACGTACGTATAACCCGTCTGAAGCACATCGATATCGTCTGTGAGGAAAGGCAAGACCGACGCAAGATAGTCGTCTGCCCAGCGGTCATCGGCATCGAGGAAAAAGAGCCACTCACCCGCTGCATGCCGAAGAGCCTCGTTGCGCGCTGCGGCTTGACCTTGATGAGGGAGGTGATATACCTTTATGTTTTCGTGCGTGCGCGCGTATGCATCGAGCATTTCCGCCGTGCCGTCCGTACTGCCATCGTCCACCACTAACAGCTCCATCGCGGGTTGGGTCGTCTGGCGCAGTACACTGTCGAGGCAGTCGCTCAAACCGCTCTTGCAACCATTATAAACCGGTATGATGACGCTCATGAACATAACCAATCCTCCATTTGTCGTGCCTCCTCAAGGCGAGAAAAAGCGTTCTTGGCTTCAATGTTCACGGGTTGTCGGGTGAACCCGTTCTGTTTCCATTCAGCGTACTTATCCAAGATGAACGCTTGCATCTCTTCGATGGTGTCAGCGCATACACCGGCATTGGTGTCACGAATCGTCTGTGCCAGTACGCCGTGGTCGCTCGGTACGCACAGCACGGGTTTCTCGCAGCCCAATGCCTCGTAGAATTTCGTTGTCATCACGCCCTTGGCATCCGACGAGGTGAGCACCAACATGATGCTGCTCTGATGAATGGCGTTGGGCACCTGTTCGGGCGGGAGAGGGTTGTGGTCGGGCATGTGTTTCACCAAGACAATGTCGGGGTTATGGAGTGCTCGAACGGCCTCTTCCACCGGCTCTATCTTCCTGAACTCGTAGAGTCGTCCGATGTACGAGATGACGAAACGACCGGTCGGCAGGTTGCGTGGGAAGAAACGCTCGGGATCGTATCCATTGTACACGAGGTGAACGTTGGGGTTGAGTTGCCGAATGAAATCGACGTGCCATGGTGAGATGGTGGTGACCATGTCGGCTTGGCGCAACACGCGATTGCGTCGATGTATGTTGACGCGTACGTACCACGCTCGGAACGGTTTAGTCCACCACCCGCGATGCTGCAGCAATTGTGCCCCGGGCACTTGCTCTTCGAGGTCGCGGATATCCACATGCAGGGGCAAGTTCAACTCGCGAGCGAGTGTGAGTGCCGTGATGAGCGGAAACGTTGAGAACGTGGTACAGAACACCTTGTCGTACGTCTTACCCTTGATATACCTTCTCACTTCGCGGGTGAAATGGCGCTCTTTCCAGTAGGTGAGTAACGACCATGCCGCTTTGATGAACCAATCCGCACTGCCGGAGTAGAACGTGATTTCATGAATAGGGTAACGATGGGCGAACGGGATGTCCGCGAACTTCTCGGTATAGACATCGAGTTCCCAACCGTTCTTCTCAAGGTACTCGCAGAGAAAACGCAACCGCGGCGCATAAGACGGACGGGTGAACGGGTCGGCTAATATGAGCAGTCGTTTGTTCAAAGATACAGTCGTCTATTCGCACAGATAATCAATGATTTCTGTGTATAGTTGTTTGTGGTACGTGTCGGGAGTGAAGATGGAGTTATGCCAGAGTAGCACCAACTCGCCGCCATGTTGCCGCACTTTGTCGATGAGTTGTTGTGCCGAGTAGTATGCCTCCTCTTCGGTGAGGTTCATGTAGTTGTCGTTAGAGAGCGTACAATCCATAATAGCAAGCGGGTGCATCGTGAGCCCTGTCAGCTCAAGTGTTGACGGGTTGATGAACCGTGCGGGACGGGTAGTGCCGAACCGAAATCCGATATGGTCGGCCCATCCGAGTGAGAAATCGTCGGTGATGCCTGCATTGTCGAGGGCTAACAAGTCTGCCACGGCGTTGATGCGCAAATAGTGGTTGCGGTGGTACTTGACGGGGTGCTTTACGTTCGATTCTAACCGCTGCTTTTCCTCTTTGTAGGACTTGTGGTCGGTGGCATAATAACTGCCGTGAAGTCCAATCTGCGCACTCTCTTCGTTGAGCAACGAGAGTAGTGTGGCAAAATCTTTGCCCGCTAGGTTATACTGCGGGTAATCGAACCCCTTTCCTGCAGCAGCTTTGACGAAATAGACCTCTTCGGCCTCGGTGACGCGTGCGTCAAGGGCGTGTAGCCAACCGAACGTATAGGACGGGTCGTTCTCAATCATATGAACGGCTTTGAGTGCGTCGCGCAAGTGCCCGCGTTTGATGCCACCCATAAACCCGCGCAAGTGACGGTACGTGGTGAGAAAATCGATGTCGTGCGTCAAGTATATCTTGCTGAAATGTTGTTCGGGCAGAGCCTGCTCTAATAGTTTGGTCACCAAGCGTGAGTACTCGTCCAGAACGGGGATGGTGGACATCCCTTGTCGGCCGAGTGCCGAGTCCTTGCATGCCAATCGACCGTGTTGGTCGCGGGGCAAGTCCATCGTCAGTTCGGCTTGTGAAAGGAGGAAGAGGGCGTTGTAGATGATATCTTCTGCGATGACCCAAGTGCCGCCTGTTGTATCGCCGAACTCATCGATCATCTCGCTCTGCTTGACAGCTTGTGGCGCTTTGGTGAAGTCGGGAACAGTCCACTCATGCCGCTCGCCGGAGAGCAGGTTAGTGCCGGGCAAGATGACCAGTTTGTAGTGATCCCAATCCTCCTGATTGCGCGTGTAACCAATCCATTTAGCCGCCTCTTCGTTGCCATAGAGGAAGAACTGTTTGATATAGTCAATCGTTTCTTCCATGGGTTAGATACTTAACATTGTTTCCACAATCGTGTCGGCCGCATGCCCATCTCCGAACACCTCTTGGTAGTGCTCACCCACGGGCGGGTTTTTCACGGCCTCTAAGATGCGGCGAGTGTTGGTGCCGGTCAGTACCGACCATCCCGCCTCGATAGTCTCCATATACTCTGTTTCTTCGCGTACAACGATGCACGGCTTGTGGTAGAAATAAGCCTCTTTCTGCACGCCGCCCGAGTCGGTAATGATGAGTGCCGCACATTTCTCGAGCATCGACATGTCGGTGTAGTCCTGGCTCGGGATGAGTTGTACGGACGACGAGCGCCGCATCATCATCATCAACCCGGGGTTGGCATCGAGTGCTTTGCGGGTGCGTGGGTGCAGAGGCATAATGACGGGTGTATCGAGTTGCATAAGAGCCATGAGTACCGACTCCAGCTCGGCAGGGTTGTCGGTCGTTTCGGCACGATGGAGCGTGGCCAGATAATATCGTTTACCCGCCAACTGCAAGTTGTCAAGCAGTTGTGAGTTGAGGATAGACAGTCGTCCGTACGTGAGCGCGGCATCGTAGAGCATGTCTCCGGCAAAGAATATCCTGCCCTTGCAGCCCTCTTTCTTCAGGTTCTCCATCGCTTGGTGCGTGGGGCAGAAGAGCAGTGCCGCCCGTTTGTCTGTCTCGACGCGGTTGTACTCCTCGATGGAGTCGGCCTTGTGACTGCGTAGCCCTGCCTCAACATAGATGAGTGGGACGCCCGCTTTTTCTGCGGCCAGTGCACCCGCGAGGGTGGAGTTGGCATTGCCAAGCACCAACGCATAGTCGGGACGTTCGTGCTCCAAGACCCACTGAATACCGTCACTCATCTCTTGGATAGACTCGGTACGATTGAGTCGCCACTTGGGCTCGGGTATGTTCATGTTGCGAAAGAACACTTCGCTCATCTGATGGTCGTAGTGTTGTCCGGTGTGAAGCAGATCGAGTTGGATGTCGGTGCCGGCGAACTGACGCTCACGGACGGCGATGTTCAGCATCGCTGATTTGATGAATTGTGGGCGCGCACCCACGATGGCAATGATTCTCATATGTATGGTGTTTTATTTATCTCTTGTACGTTGCTTTGTTACTTGTCGTTGCGCATTGTTTCGAGTTGTTCGGAGAGTATCTCCCACTCGTACATCCGCTGTTCGAGGTGGCGTTTGAGGGCGTTGTAGTGGTCGAAATTCTCCGCTGTCTGCGCGTCGGCGTTGCTGTTGAGCAAGTTCTCCATGGCCGCTATTTGCGCCTCGTAGTCGGTGATATCTTTCTCTGCCTCGCTGACCGCTTTTTCGGCACGACGCATGTCGGCTGCTCGTGCTTTCTGTGCGGCGTAGTCGAGTGCCCCGGTCTTCTTGCCCGCAGTTTCGTCCGCCGACTCATGACCTGCCTCTTTGGTACGTTTGTCCTGTTTGAGAGCCTGTTCGATGGCGCGATGGTTGTCGAGATGTCCATCCACTTGTGCTTTCTTGTAACGCAACCAATCGTAGATGCCGCCTATATGTTCGCGCACCTGTCCACCACCAAACTCATAGACTTTATCCACCAGCCCGTCAAGGAAATCGCGGTCGTGACTGACGCAGATGACCGTGCCGTCGAAGTCGCGAATGGCCTCTTTGAGCACATCTTTCGATGGGATATCGAGGTGGTTAGTCGGCTCGTCGAGTATAAGTAGATTGACCGGCTCAAGGAGCAGACGGATCATGGCGAGACGACTTTTCTCGCCACCACTCAAGAACCGCACCCGTTTGTCGGATGCCTCGCCGCCGAACATGAAAGCACCCAGTATATCCTTGATGCGTGTGCGGATGTCTCCCACTGCCACGCGGTCGATAGTGTCAAAAACGGTCATATCTCCATCCAGCAGTGCTGCTTGGTTTTGGGCGAAATACCCTATCTTGACGTTGTGCCCTATCCTGAGTGTTCCGGTGTAGTCGGTCAGTTCGTTCATGATACAGCGTACGAGCGTTGTCTTTCCTTCGCCGTTCTTGCCGACGAACGCCACTTTGTCACCGCGTCGGATAGTGAACGAGGCGTGTTCAAAGACGATATGGTTGCCAAAAGCTTTGCTTACGTCGTCACAGATGACGGGGAAATCGCCGCTGCGCGGGGCCGGTGGGAACTTCAGGCGCAGTCGGCTCGTGTCCTCCATATCCACTTCGAGACGTTCGAGTTTTTGCAGTTGCTTGATGCGGCTCTGCACCTGCACGGCTTTGGTGGGTTTGTAGCGGAAACGCTCAATAAACTCTTCCGTCTCCCGAATCATTTTCTGTTGGTTCTCGTACGCCCGCACCTGTTGTTCATGCCTTTCTTGGCGCAGATTGACGAACTCGGAGTACCCCACTTGGTAGTCGTAGATACGGCCGAGGGAGATCTCGATGGTTCGGTTTGCCACGTTGTCCATAAAAGCTTTGTCGTGACTGACGAGGATGACGGCACTGCCGCAAGCGAGCAACCACTGTTCGAGCCATTGGATAGACTCGATGTCGAGGTGGTTTGTGGGTTCGTCCAGTAACAGCAAGTCGGGTCGGCGGAGGAGTATCTTTGCCAGCTCGATGCGCATACGCCAACCGCCGCTGAACTCGCTGCATGGTCGTTCCAAATCGGCTCGTTCGAACCCGAGTCCCATGAGCGTTTTCTCCATCTGCCCGACAGACTTGGGGTCTGACGGGTCCCGCACTTTATCCACCTCTTCGCGGACAGTAGTACCCTCAGCATGAATCATGTGTTGCGGCAAGTAACCGATTGTAAGTTCTTTGTCGCGGGAGATATGTCCGTCGGTGGGCTGCAACTCACCGGCGATGAGTCGAAGCAAGGTGGTCTTGCCCGCACCGTTCTTTCCGATAAGGGCAATCCTGTCTTTCCTGTTGATGAGGAAAGTGATGTTGTTGAGTATCGGCCGTGCCGAAAACTCCATGGTCAGTGCTTCGATAGATATCATGTCGTTTGTTGCATGTGCAAGTATTTGCCTGTATAGCTTTTTTTACATTTCAGTAAGTTCTCGGGCGTACCCTCAAAAACGATGTATCCGCCCTCATCGCCGCCTTCCGGCCCTAAGTCGATGATATGGTCAGCGGCAAGTATAACGGCAGGGTTGTGCTCAATGATGATTACCGTGTGACCGCGATCGACCAGACTATTGAGTGCACGGAGCAGCACGGCAATATCGTGGTAATGAAGCCCCGTGGTTGGCTCATCGAAGATGAAGATGGTCGGATCTTGGTTCTCTTGTGCAAGGAAAGAGGCCAGTTTGACGCGCTGACTCTCGCCGCCCGAGAGGGTACTGCTCGACTGACCCAGTTTCACATAACCGATTCCCACATCTTGCAGCGGTTGTAGTCGTTTGATAATCTTCCTCACGCAGAGTGCTTCTTCTTTGTTGGGCTTCACTTCGGAGAAGAACTCAATGGCCTGATTGACAGTCATCTCGAGGATATCATAGATGTTCTTGCCATGGAACAGCACCTCCAGCACATCGTTGTTGAACCGTTTGCCATGGCAGTGCTCGCATTCCATCACTATGTCGGCCATGAACTGCATCTCGA
This sequence comes from uncultured Bacteroidales bacterium, assembly GCA_937892015.1. Taxonomy (GTDB): domain Bacteria; phylum Bacteroidota; class Bacteroidia; order Bacteroidales; family Paludibacteraceae; genus Colicola. Next base: position 18,537 of record CALAUY010000112.1, read on the forward strand.
TGGTGATTGTTCCCTCGCCCTGACACTCCTCGCATCGTCCGCCCGGGGTGTTGAACGAGAAATGGGCAGCGGTGTACCCCATCTGTTTGCTCAGTTGTTGACACGCGAACAGTTTGCGTATCTCGTCGTACGCTTTGAGGTACGTGACGGGATTGCTTCGTGACGACTTACTGAGCGGGTTCTGGTCAACGAACTCGATGTCGCTCACTCTGTCCATACTGCCTTTCAGGTTGCCGAAATCGCCCGTGCGTTCAGCGTATCCCCCGCCATAATGTTTCTTCAGGGCGGGGTAGAGTACGTGTGTCACGAGCGAAGATTTGCCCGAACCCGAAACGCCCGTGACGCACGTGATGACGTTGAGCGGGAAACGGACGTTGATGCCCTTCAGGTTGTTCTCCCTCGCTCCCAGCACCTCGATGTAGTTGTTCCACGGACGACGATAAACGGGTTTGGGGATGACCTCTTCGCCCTTAAGGAAAGCGAGGGTGTAGGAGTGCTTTTCGGGAGAGACATCCTTGGCACCATGCAGGTCGTCGGGCGAACCTGTCCATACTATCTGACCGCCTTTTCTGCCGGCCTCGGGCCCGATGTCGATGATGTAATCTGCCGCCCGCATTATCTCTTCATCGTGCTCCACTACGATGACGGTGTTGCCCAAATCACGCAGTTCGCGCAGTACGCTAATCAGTTGTTGCGTGTCGCGAGGATGGAGTCCGATAGAAGGCTCATCGAGTACGTACAGCGAACCGACGAGGCTGCTCCCGAGAGATTTGGCGAGCGTGATGCGCTGACTCTCGCCACCTGAGAGCGTGGAGGCCAATCGATTGAGCGTGAGGTAACGGAGTCCTACTTCGCTTAGAAACCGCAGTCGTGCGTTAATCTCCGTGAGCAGCGGAGCGGCAATCTGTCGGCGTGTGTTGTCGAGCTTATCCGGCAGTGCGGCGAACCATGGCACGAGCGCACTGACGGGCATACGGCATATGTCGTTGATGTTCAGTCCGTTGATGCGTACGTAATCGGCCTCTTTGCGCAATCGCCCGCCCTTACAATCCGGACAGAGCGTCTTGCCGCGATACCGTGCAAGCATCACGCGGTACTGTATTTTTTTGAACTGTTCTGCTTCGAGCATGCGGAAGAAATCGTTCAGCCCATGGAAATACTCGTTGCCTGTCCAGATGAGCTGTTTCTGCTCTGCCGTCAGTTCGTAGAAAGGCGTGTGAACGGGAAAATCGAAACGCGGAGCGTTGTATATCAGTTCTTTGTTCCACATGCTCATCTTCTCGCCGCGCCAACATGCAATCGCTTCTTCGTAGATACTCAGTTGTTTGTTCGGCACTACAAGGTCTTCGTCAATGCCGATGATGTTGCCGAATCCACCGCACGTGGGACACGCCCCCAGCGGGTTATTGAAATCGAAGAGATGCTCGCATGGTTCAACGAACGTTATGCCATCGGCCTCAAAGCGTTCAGAGAAAGGCACGAGCGTACCCTCTATGTCGAGCACACACTCACCTTTACCTTCAAAGAAGGCCGTCTGTACTGAGTCCGCAAAGCGGTTAGCTGTCGATGGTTCGCCGTCAGCGATGACACGGTCGATGAGCAGGTAGAGGTCGTCGCTTTCGGTCACGTCACCGATGCGAAGCGTCTGCCGATGTTGCACAACGCGCGAGAAGCCTTGTCCGGCCCAGATGCTGAGTTGCCGCTCAAGAGGCATATCATCGGACAGGTGAACGGGTGAGAGCAGCATCACTTTGGTGCCGTGGGGCAGACTCATCATATGATCCACCACATCGCGGATAGTATGTTTGCGCACTTCTTGTCCGCTCACCGGCGAGATAGTCTTGCCGACACGGGCGAAAAGCAACTTCAGGTACTCGTATATCTCCGTCACTGTTCCGACAGTAGAGCGCGGGTTGCGTGAACTCACTTTCTGCTCAATGGCAATGGCAGGCGGGATGCCGTCAATGAAATCCACTTCGGGTTTCTGCATGCGTCCGAGAAACTGCCGAGCGTACGAAGAGAGACTTTCCACGTACCGGCGTTGACCCTCAGCATAGAGCGTGTCGAACGCGAGCGACGACTTGCCACTGCCCGACAAACCGGTGATAACCACCAGTTTACCGCGCGGGATGTCAACGGAGATATTCTTCAGATTGTGCGTCTTTGCGCCGCGTATATGTATATATTCGTCGTCCAAAATGGTTGTGTCTGTTTCGTGCCGTTTATTGCAGTTTGGGGATTCGCAGTTTGGTGCCGGCTTGGAGGTTGTTGGGGTCAGCAATAACCTCTTTATTAGCCTCATAGACGATGGTCCATTTGTTGGGGTCACCGTAGTATCGGCGTGCTATTTGTGCCAATCGACTGCCAGCTTGGACGGTCTCAATGGCGAGGATAGTAGGCTGATAAGTCGTGGTATCTCCGGAGATGGAGTTGGGCTTTTCAGAGAGCGTGTCGGACTCTTCGGCGAGGGAGTCGAGGGGCTGCAGAAGTTCCATGTCGAGCATGAGCGACTCTTCGTTGGGAAGAACGAATTCGTCCTCTTCGGGCGTGGTGCCGAGATGGTTCGCCCAATCCTCCAGTTTGTTGACGAGAACGAAATACCCGACGACGAGCATGGCAAGGAGTACGAGTATGGTAGAGAGGGCCACTATCCACCCGCGAAAGCGGGGTTTTCCCGAAGTATCGGGCGTCTCCGGCGACTCGGGATTATCGGGCGTTTCCTGCGACACAGGCACTTGGACATCGTCCGGCGTTTCCTGTGTTTCGGGTGTTTCCTGTATTTCCGGATTGTCGAGGTCGAGTTCGGCGAGGATGCCTTTTATCTCGTCAGCTTGTTGGTCGAAGCGTTCGCGCGGGTCGATGCCTTGCAGGGTTGACTGCGGATCGAGCGGTTGACCGTTCTCATCCACACGTATCGCTTCGAGTCCGGCAAAAGGCTCGTTAATCTGTTCGCGCAGAAAACTCTCCGGCAAGAACGTCACTTTGCTGTATCCTTCGAGCAGGTACGTCTCTCCCGTGCTGATATTCACACTCTTACGTGGTGCTACTTGCACCATCTTGAAAGAGCCGAGTCCGGCAATACGCACGATGCCGTCTTTGTGTAGGCCGTCCACGATAGTTGGCACGAACGCATCGAGAAACCGTTTAGCGGCTTCTTCGGGCAGACTCGTCTGCTTACTGAGAGTCTTGCGTAGGTCTGTTTTGGTTGTCTTGTTTTCTGCCATTACCAGTTCTTGATTTCGTCTTTGAGGTTCTGCGATGGTTTGAAAGCTATCTGCTGTTTGGGCGGTATCATCTTACGCTCGCCCGTACGCGGGTGAACACTGATGCGCTCTTTTTTCTGCCTTACTTCGAGCGTGCCGAACCCTTGTATGCCCACGCTATTACCGTCCAGAAGGCGTTGGATGATGAGGTCTTCGGTGGCATCAAGCAAGTCGGCCACTTGACTCTTGGTGAGTTGTGAGCGTCCTGCAATATTTGATATCAGTTCTTTCGTTGTCATGTATGTTGTATTTGTCCGTATAAATCGAAGTTCTCGCTATCCGTGATGCGTACCGGATAGAATTCACCGATGCGTAGTGGTTGACTTTTGTCGATGAGTACTTCGCAATCCACTTCGGGGCTGTCGAACTCTGTTCGTCCGACGAAATAGTCGTTCTCTTCGCGGTCGATAATCACTTGTAGTGTGCTACCTATCTTCGCCGCGCTGATGTCTGCCGCGATGGATTGCTGGATGTCCATCAGCGTGTCGAGTCGGTGCTGTTTGACCTCGTCGGGCACGTCGTCCTTGTAGTGACAGAAGGCGTACGTGCCCTCTTCGTTGCTGAAAGCGAACGCCCCCATACGCTCGAAACGTTGTCGGCGGGTGAAATCGCACAGTGCCAGAAAATCGTCTTCTGTTTCGCCCGGATGCCCGACCATCAGTGTGGTGCGAATATGTATGTTCGGCACTTCGGCGCGAATCGTTCGCAACAGATTCTCCTGCTCTTCTGCGGTTATGTGCCGCCTCATGAGACGGAGCATGTGGTCGGTGCAATGTTGCAGTGCCAAGTCGAGGTACTTGCAGACGTTGGGTCGCTCACGGATGACGCGGAGCAGGTCGAGCGGGAAATCTGCGGGATAGGCGTAATGGAGTCGTATCCAGTCGATGCCTTGTATGTCGCTCATGCGCTCGATGAGGTCGGGCAGGTGCGGGTAGGCACTCAGGTCTTGTGCAATCACTTGTACCTCGCGCACGCCCTGCGCGGCCAACCAACGCACTTCGTCCAGCACCTCTTGCGCCCCTCGCGGCGTATGTCGCCCCGTGATGAGGGGGATGGCACAGTACGAACAGAAACGGTTGCACCCCTCACTTATTTTTACGTACGCGTAGTGCGCGGGCGTGGTGAGCGTGCGCTCCCATGGGCGCGCGCACGATGGTCGTTGGGCCTTCAGTTCGTCGATGAGGTCGAGAAAATCGAACTTACCAAAGTAGCGATCCACCTCGGGCATTTCGGCCTCAAGGTCGGCACGGTAACGCTCACTCAAGCAACCCATC
>CALAUY010000113.1 GCA_937892015.1 uncultured Bacteroidales bacterium
GTGATGTGACTGGAGTTCAGACGTGTGCTCTTCCGATCTACATCATGCATCAGGGCGGCGAACATATGCCCATCTGGATTCGCCCCAACCACAAGGTCTCTGCAGCCGACCTCAAGACCTGTATGCGCGACCAGTACGAGGGCACGCCACTCAGTATTTGCGACATGAAAAGTGCCGGCATCTGGCACTCTAAACTGCGGTACGGTGGTCTCGTTTTCACCCTCGACAGCACCGAGTACTGTTATCCGCGCCCAACGGCCACACAACAAACGGGATGGAGTTATGTGGCAGAGATGTACAGCGAGAAACCGTACGGCGTTTTCTGGTTCGGTGTCGATGATGCCGCTACGAACGTATATGTGCCGTTCTTCAGTTGCGCCACGTCCGTCCCCGATGCTTATCGGCAGGGTAACGGTGACCTACTCACGTACTCGCCGACCAGCGCTTTCTGGGCGTTCAACACCGTGGCCAACTACGCATACACGAAATACGACCGCATGTTGCCCGACATCCGATTCAGGCAAAAACAGTGGGACGACCGCTTCACTGAAGATGTGGCGCAATTAGAACGCAAGACGTTCGAAATGTCAGAAACCGATCGAGCCGCGTACCTCACTAAGTACAGCAATCTGCAAGCCGAAGCGGTCGTGGCCGACTGGAAAAACCTCTTCGGGTTTCTCATGGTGAAGTTCCTCGATGGCGTGGAGAAACGGCAAGACGAGAACGGCGCTTTTCTTCGCACACCCGAGGGCGAGAGTGACCGACCCGACCGCTTCAAGCCTTCAGAGGACTATCTGCGCTCCATCTCCTACGAAGTAGCACATTAACTACGGAATTATGGAACTATGGAACTACGGAATTATGGAACTATGGAACTACGGAATTACGGAATTATGGAACTACGGAACTACGGAACTACGGAATTATGGAACTATGGTACGGCTGTGCCGAACGACCGAGCCTGCCGAGGGAGAACTACGGAACTACTATCAACTCTAAACTATAAACGATAAACTATAAACGATAAACTGAATATGAACGTATTTGATATTTTTGCCAAGATTAATGGGGTACCTCGCCCCAGTAAACACGAGGAAAAGATGTGCGCGTGGCTCATTGCTTTCGCTGAAGAGCACGGCATTGAGTACGAGTTTCTCCCCATCGCTGACGGGTCACCCGTTGGCAATATCTTGATGCGCTGTCCCGCCACTGCAGGGTACGAGAACCACGAGGGAGTTGTCCTGCAAGCACATATCGACATGGTTTGTGAGAAGAACAGCGACATCGACCACGATTTCCTCAACAACCCCATCCAAACGTATATCGAAGATGGTTGGATGCACGCTCGGGGCACGACGCTCGGTGCTGACGACGGCATCGGGGTAGCAATGGCCCTTGCCGTGCTGACTGACCCTGCAGCCAAGCATCCTGCCATCGAATGCCTCTTCACGGTGGACGAAGAAACCGGCCTCACCGGTGCTAACTGTATGCCTGCCGGCAAACTGCACGGGACACGCCTCATCAACCTCGACAACGAGGATGACGGGCAGATCTGTATGGGTTGTGCCGGTGGTGTGGGTACACTCGCTAAGTTCCGTTACGTGCCCGAGAAAGGCCCCGAGAACTTCTTCGCGGCCGAGATAAGCGTTGGTGGACTGATGGGTGGACACTCGGGCGAAGATATCCATAAAGGGCGCGGCAATGCCAATAAACTGCTCGTCCGGTTCCTCTATACGCTCATGAACCATACCGACTTGCGACTGGCAGCCATCGATGGCGGTAATCTGCGCAACGCCATTGCCCGCGAAGCTAAGGCAACGCTACTCGTGCCGATGGCTTTCAAAGAGGACTTACGCGTGCTCTTCAACCACTACGTAGCTGACATCGAGAACGAGTTGCGGGCAGTAGAGACCGACCTCTCCCTCACGCTCTCATCGGCCTCGCGCGCCCCCGAGACCATCTTCCCCGCCCCGTTCACGGCGTCCCTCATCCGCGCCCTCTATGCCTGCCCGCACGGCGTCATCGCCATGTCGCACGACATACCCGGGCTCGTGCAGACAAGCACCAACCTCGCTTCTGTTAAGATGCGCGAAGATGAGCAGGGACACTACATCGAGGTCAACACATCCCAACGCTCCTCGTTCGAGAGTGAGAAACACAGCCTGAAAGAGATGGTTGCATGTGTCTTCACGCTCGGAGGAGCCGAAGTGGAGCATACCGAAGGATACCCCGGATGGCAACCCAACCCCTCGTCCCAACTGCTGCAGATCGCCGTGCAGGCATGGCGTGAGAACGAGGGCAAAGACCCGCAAGTGGTGGCCATCCACGCCGGCCTCGAGTGCGGCCTTTTCACCGAGAAATTCCCCGATATGGACATGATTGCCTTCGGCCCCACGCTGCGGGGCGTCCACGCGCCCGGCGAGCGTCTCGACCTGGCATCGCTCGACCGCTTCTGGGCCGTCCTGCTCGATGTCCTCAAAAACCTGTAGTTCCATGCCCAGACTGATTGCTCCTTCCATGCTTTCCGCCGACTTCGGCAAGCTCCACCGCGACTGCCGCCGCGTGAACCGGAGTGCGGCCGGCTG
>CALAUY010000114.1 GCA_937892015.1 uncultured Bacteroidales bacterium
AGCGCGAGCCTGTTTGTGTGAGAGTTCCAATTGTCCGTTCTTGTCTTCAGGAGTGACCACATACACTTCCACTTCGTCACCAACCTTCAGGTCAGGATTGTAGCGGAACTCAGCGGCGGGAACGATACCATCGCTCTTGAAACCCACAGAGACAATTACTTCACGTTTGTTGATTGCTTTGACGATACCTTTCACCACTTCGCCTTGCTTCACAGCATTAAGCGTGTTGTCGTACAAAGCAGTAAGTTCTTCTTTTGATTGACTCACTTGTGCGGCGTTTCCGTTCTCGTAAGCCTCCCAGTCGAAGTTCTGGAGATCAATGTTTTCTGCCATTGCGGAAAAATAGTGCTTAGACTCGGTGCATTACACCTATCTATGCGGTTAAAAAAGTTAAACAATTAGTTCATTTGCTGCCCAAACTTACTGTCAAACAGTTAGTCGGGACACACTATCCAAGATGCCAAGCGCGCTTTTTGGACGCACCGGCACTCAAAAAAGCCTGCAAAGTTACAACTTTTTTTTGATATAACCAAACATTTTGGCAAAAAAATGTACCAAAAAGCCATTTCTTGGTCATTTTTTTGCCAAAACGCAACAAAAAGTCATTCTTTGTAAGCCTTAAAACTCATGTCGAGGCACTTGAACGAATGGGTGAGCGCTCCTACAGAGATAAAATCGACGCCGCACTCGGCATACATGCGCAGCGAGTCGGCAGTGATACCGCCCGAACTCTCAATCTCGATATATCCGGGCTCGTTCTTCTTCCAATTAGGCACCAAATCGTTCCAATCGACGTGTCCCTCGGGCGAATGTGCGCGGATATACTTCACAGCCGCACGTGTGGCTTCAGGGGTGAAATTGTCGAGCATGATTCTATCTACCCCACCCTCTTGAAGAGCCGCATCTATCTCGGCCTGATTGCGCACCTCAATCTCAATCTTCAGGTCCTTGCCTTTGGCCCTGCAGTACTCTTTCGCGCGATGAATAGCCGCAGCTGTGCCGCCGGCAAAATCCACGTGATTATCTTTCAGCAGTATCATGTCGAAGAGTCCTATTCGGTGGTTATGTGCTCCACCGATACGTACCGCCTCTTTCTCCAAAAGGCGCAACCCTGGCGTAGTCTTGCGCGTGTCGAGGATAGTGCATCCGGTACCGGCTACCAGTTGCTGATAGTAGTGCGACATCGTGGCAATACCCGACATCCGCTGCATGATATTCAGCATCGTACGTTCGACCTGCAGCAGGCTGCGCACTTTGCCATACACACGGAAAGCACTGTCGCCCGGTTGGACTGAGTCGCCGTCATGCAGGAACCACTCGACACGCAACGTGGGGTCGAAATACTCGATGACGCACTTCGCCACCTCCACGCCGGCAAGGATGCCTGTGTCCTTCAAGATGAGTTGCTGACAGCCCTCTGCATCGGCGGGAATAGAACTGAGCGAGGTATGGTCACCATCGCCAATATCTTCTCTAAACCACTGCCCAATGAGCTCGTTTAGCTCGGTTTTTGTGATATAATTCATTATTTTGGTCGTTTTTTTGCGAAAAAGCTTGCATAGTTAGATTTTTTTTCGTATCTTTGCACACTTTTTCGATGATTCAGTGCATACAAACATGAAAATTACGCTTCTCGTTGTGGGTAAAACCACCAATTCGGCAATGGAGGCACTCATCGCCGATTATCAAAAAAGACTCACGCACTACGTGCCGTTCGAGTTGCGCGTCTTGCCGGAACTTAAGAACGCAAAAGCGCTGTCGTTCGAGCAACAAAAACAGCAAGAGGGCGAGTCTATCCTTCGCGCGGTAATGCCGTCTGCATTCGTCGTTCTGCTTGACGAGCACGGCAACGATTACCGCTCCATCGAGTTTGCCAATCGTCTGCAGCGATGGATGGCAGCGGGGCGCGACATCGTGTTTGTCGTTGGAGGGCCTTATGGCTTCTCGCCCGATGTCTATGCACGAGCCGACACCCGCCTGTCCTTATCCAAGATGACGTTCTCGCATCAGATGGTTCGTCTCATTTTTGTAGAGCAAATCTACCGAGCGATGACCATCCTCCGCGGAGAGCCCTATCATCACGAGTGACCTACTCTGCCGGCACTTCGGCTTCTACTTCTGCCGCTACGGCATCAGCAACAGGTGCAACCTGTTCGTCCACCACTTGCTCAACAGCTTCTTTGTTGAAGCATTTGAGCGGGCTCTTGATGCCCTTTCCGCCGAAATTGAGTAAGTTACCCAACCACAGACCGCATACTACAACAGCGATGCAGAGAATCCAGTAAAGGCACTTGCGCCATGCAGGCATCTTTTCTGCAAACGGGTCTTTGGCTTTCACAATCGGGAACTTCACCATATCGGTAAGCGTTGCGCCGAACGGTATGTTGACGATAGAAGCGGCGTTGACAGCCCATCCGTTGGCATTGAGTAGCGGCGCAATGTTACGGCGACGCAGTTTGAGCCATGCCATCACCATACTCGGTCCAGAGATGAGCAACATCAGCACAACGAAGAAAATCACCCAGTGATACCACGTCGTGAAGGCGCTGAAGAACTCGGCCAATGCAGCACCGATAAGGCCAAGAGCCATGCCAATGGCCGCGAAAATGCCGGCGAACTTGGCGATGTCGAACGACTGACCCAACTTGAGTGCCTCTTTTTTGTCCGTCCCCTCAGCGGCAGTGGTCTCCAGTTTAGCGGTGGTGTCGGCCATCATCTTCGAGTCTTTCTCCGCCGCACGTTTGTTGATGAGGTCTTCTGCCCATTTGGCCAAACGACGATAAGGGCTCCAGAAAGCCTGACGAATACTGATGGGGTTGTCGATAATCTTCGTTACTACAGCGTCGTAATCGAGTCCGTCACGGTCGTAGACGATGGCGTTCTTGCCCACGTAGAGG
>CALAUY010000115.1 GCA_937892015.1 uncultured Bacteroidales bacterium
GATGCACTACGACATCATCTCGGCCTTCATCAAGTCGATTCGCGGGAGTGACCCGGATGCCGCTATCTATTGGTTGGCGCGGATGGTGGCTGCAGGTGAAGACCCGAAATTCATTGCCAGACGACTGGTTATCAGTGCAGCAGAAGATATCGGGTTGGCCAATCCGAATGCGTTGCTTATCGCCAATGCAGCGTTTGACGTGGTGCAGAAAATCGGTTGGCCGGAAGGGCGTATTCCGCTTGCAGAGGCTACTGTTTACCTGGCCACAAGCCAGAAATCCAACTCGGCATATTTGGCCATCGATTCGGCACTGACGCTTGTGAAAGAGACCGGCAATCTGCCCGTTCCGCTGCACCTGAGGAATGCACCAACAGAGTTGATGAAAGATCTCGGATATAGCGAGGGGTACAAGTATGCGCACGACTATCAAAACCATTTTGTAGAGCAGCAGTTCCTGCCGGACGCAATCAAGGACAAACAACTCTGGTATGCACAAGGCAGTCCTGCTGAGCAGAAAATGAACGAGTGGATGAAGTATTTGTGGAAGAAAGATAAGTAGCGACAGATTGGCCGGCATTTACGTTCATATTCCGTTTTGCAAGTCGCGCTGCGTATATTGCGATTTTTTCTCCACCACACTGTTGGAGCTGCGAGACGAGTACGTCAAAGCACTGCTGAAAGAAATGCAACTTCGGCGTAATTACCTGACCGAGGGCACGATACGCACTGTTTATTTCGGTGGCGGAACACCCTCGATGCTGAGCGCGGAGCAGATTGGCACGATTTTGGAGGGATTGCGAGCACAGTACTGCATAGCTGCAGACGCGGAACTGACGCTGGAGGCCAATCCGTCGGACATCTCGGAAGAGAAGCTGAGGAGTTGGCGCGAGATGGGATTCGACCGATTGAGTATTGGCGTTCAGTCGTTTCGAGATGCTGCGCTGCGAACAATCGGACGCAGGCACAATGCGCAACAAGCTAAAGAAGCCGTTCGCAAGGCACAGAAAGAGGGGTTCGAGAACGTGAGTATTGACTTGATATATGGTTTACCAAGCGAGAGTTTGGCGGATTGGAAAGATGAGGTGAGACAGGCGTTGGAACTTAATATTCAGCACGTTTCGGCGTATTGCTTGAGTTATGAAGAAGGGACTGAACTGACGCGGATGCGTGAAAGGGAAGAGGTAAAAGAAGTAGATGAAGAGACCGAGAATGCGATGTACGATTATCTGGTTGAGGCGTTGCATGCAGCGGGAATAGAGCGATATGAGGTCTCCAATTTCGCGAAGCAGGGACGAGAGTCGCAGCACAACAGCAATTACTGGAACGGGACATCGTATCTGGGATTGGGTGCAGGCGCGCACTCTTTTGACGGCAAGAGTCGGCAGTGGAACGTCTGCGATTTAGAGGCTTATCTGCGCGGCATAGAGAGCGAGACGGCATTCTTCGAGCGCGAGGAACTGACGGCAACAGACATGTATAACGAGCAGGTGATGCTGGGTTTGCGGACACGCAACGGACTGCAACTGTCGGCCGTTGGGGAAACATACCGGTCGCACTGCACAGAAATGGCAAAAGCGTACATCGAGCGCGGGTTGCTCCGAGAACAAGCAGGACGACTGGTTGCGACACAAGAAGGGATACATATTTTGAACAGGATAATTGAAGACATGATGATATGAATGCACAATTTAGAAAGACATTTGCGAAGTGGTTCTGGCTGCTTTTCACAGCCGGACTGCTGTTTGTAGTGTTGTTTTTTGTCGGCATTGCACGGGGTTGGTTCGGCTATATGCCCCCGTTGGAAGATTTGCAGAATCCGAAGAACAAATATGCGAGTGAAGTGTTCTCCAACGATGCTGTTTCGTTGGGTCGCTACTATAGGACGGAGAACCGCGTAAGCGTTAATTATGAGGAGATTTCGCCGTACGTCATCCAAGCATTGGTAGCGACAGAAGATGCGCGGTTTTATTCGCATTCGGGCATCGACTCGAAAGCGTTTGTGCGTGCATTGCTGACATTGGGCAAAGCAGGTGGTGGCAGTACGATTACGCAACAGCTGAGCAAACAGCTGTATTCGCCCACTGCCGGAAGCACGTTTCAGCGACTGCTACAGAAACCTAATGAATGGGTGATTGCGGTGCAACTGGAGCGGCTTTACTCGAAAGACGAGATTATTATGATGTACCTGAATCAGTTTGATTTTCTGTATAATGCAGTAGGTATCAAGAGTGCGGCACAAGTGTATTTCGGTAAGAAACCGAGCGAACTGACGGCAGAAGAGTCGGCAGTACTGATAGGGATGTGTAAGAATCCCTCGCTGTATAATCCCATTCGTCACACTGAACGTGCACAACTTCGCCGCAACACCGTGCTCAACCAGATGGAGAAATACGATTTCATTACAGAGGCCGAGTGCGATTCGCTGAAAGAGTTGCCGCTTGAAATTAACTACCATTCGGTTGACCACAAAGAGGGCAGTGCGCAATATCTGCGCGAATATCTGCGGCAGATTTTGACGGCGAAAGAGCCGAAAGAGAGCAGTTATTCGGAGTGGAACAAGGCGCAGTACGCGCTGGATAAGCGGGAATGGGACACTAATCCGCTGTATGGTTTTTGCCAGAAGAACAAGAAAGCTGACGGTTCGCATTACGACTTGTACAACGATGGATTGCGCATCTACACGACAGTCGATTCGCGCATGCAACGCTATGCTGAAGAGGCCGTTCAGGAGCACATGAAAGACCTGCAGGCTCGGTTCTTCCGTGAAAAGAGGAACAAGAGTTACGCACCTTTCTCGCGTCAGATGACGAAAGAGGAGATCAACGCTGCAATGACCCGCTCGATGAAGCAGAGCGAGCGATACCGAGTACTGAAGCGAGACGGCAAGAGCGAAGAAGAGATTCGCACCATCTTCGACACCCCCGTCGAGATGCAGGTTTTCTCGTATAACGGACTGATAGACACTACTCTATCCCCGATGGACAGTATACGCTGGCAGAAGTATTTCCTTCGGTGCGGCTTCATGTCGATGGACCCGCACACGGGTTACGTGAAGGCGTATGTGGGCGGACCTGACTTTGCACATTTCCAGTACGACATGGTTTCGATGGGTCGCAGGCAAGTGGGATCTACTGTTAAGCCATTCTTGTACACGTTGGCGATGAGCGAAGGGATGTGGCCGTGCGACAAGACTATCAATCAGTCGATTACACTACGAACAGAGACAGGTCAGGACTGGACGCCCCGTAATGACGGAAAGACGCACATCGGTGATACAGTGACGTTGCAATGGGGATTGGCACAGTCGAACAACTGGATCTCGGCGTATCTGATGTCGCTGTTTGGTCCGAAGCAGTTGGTAAGCATGATGCGCTCTTTCGGCATCCAGGGCGACATCCCTGCTGTGGTCAGTCTGTGCTTGGGGCCGTGTGAAGTAAGCGTGCGGGAGATGGTGGACGCTTACACCGTTTTCCCGAGTAAAGGCATCCGTATCGAGCCGCTGTTCGTGTCGCGTATAGAGGACAGTAACGGCAACGTGATTGCCACGTTCACGCCCGAGACGTACGAAGTGATTGACGAGTTAACATCGTACAAGATGATAAGCATGCTGCGCGGTGTGGCAGATGGCGGCACGGGTTCACGTGTGCGTTTCCGCTACAATTTGCGAATGCCGATGGGCGCAAAGACGGGTACGACGCAAAACAACTCCGACGGTTGGTTTATGGGCTTCACGCCATCGTTAGTTAACGGATGTTGGGTTGGCGGCGAAGATCGCTCCATCCATTTCGACTCGATGGCAGAAGGGCAAGGTGCCTCGATGGCGCTTCCCATCTGGGCACTCTATATGCAGAAAGTGTATGCCGACAGCAATCTCGGATACACTGAAGACGAGGCGTTCGATGTGCCGAGCACGTTTAATCCGAATGCGGGATGCGAATAAAAGAGACCGGCATACTATTTCTGATGCTGTTGTTGCCGCTGACAGCAACCGCACAACTGAACACCGACCGCATTACTGCAATCGGGCGCAACGCGTTGTACTACGAGGATTATGTGTTGAGTATTCAGTATTTCAACCAAGTCATCAAACTTAAGCCATACTTGGCTGAACCGTACTTGTACAGGGCGATTGCGAAGATTCAGTTGGGCGACTATGGCGGTGCCGAGCAGGACTGCAATCAGGCGATTAAGAACAGTCCTTTCTTGCCGGGTGCTTACTACACGCGCGGATTCGTTTATCGCCAAACGGAGCAATACGATAAGGCAGAGAAAGATTTCAGCGAGGCGCTGGTTTTCTCGCCGGACAACAAGACCTATTTACTATTACGCGCGGACGTGCGCGCGCAGGCGAAGAACTACGCGGGGGCGTTGGAGGACATCAACTACTTGCTGCGCAAAGAGCCTCAGACGGCCTCTTTCCACTTCGAAAAGGGCGTCATCCTCATGAACAGTTTAGACACGACCGGCGCATTGGCATCGTTCTCCGAAGCGGTACATTACGAGGAGCAGAACGCTGCCAACTGGAGTGCGAGGGGACTGGTTAACAGCATGTTAGAGCACGACGATGACGCGTTGTACGACCTGACGCAAGCTATCAATCTTGGCAGCAAATGGGCAGGAGACTACATCAATCGTGGCGTGCTGCAGTACAAACGGCATAATTTCCGCGGGGCGCTGAGCGATTACGACAAAGCAATAGAGATTAATCCTAATGACGGTCGTTGCTACTACAATCGCGGCTTGCTGCGACAAGAATTAGGCGACTATAATCGGGCGCTGGAGGATTACAACACGGCACTGGAATTGAGTCCTGAAGACGTGGAGATTCACTACCAACGCGGAACGGTGAACATGCAGTTGCGGCAATGGCAAGATGCCGTGAACGATTTCGACTCGCTCATTGCTCATTACCCGTATTTCCTGCCATCGTACTATCTTGGAGCGCAAGCCAAGACAGCACTTGGCGACAAGAAGGGGGCGTTCCGTTATCAGCAGAAAGCGGCACAACTGGAGCAAGACAAAGAGAAAATCCAGCAGGCCAAACAAGTGAACACCGATGCGCAACTGGCTGAGAATCAGCCGCGCAAGAAAGACCATCGGAAAGAGTTCTCTAACCGTGCGGCGCAGAACCGTCCGGAAGAGACGGATGCATCAGATTCGTATCGCAGCGAAGCGCGCGGCACGGTTCAAAAGCGATATGCCGATGTGGTCAACGAGCCAAACATACTGCTCAGCTATTACGGGCAAACGCCGACATTGCGCCGCACGGGTTACTACCATTACGTGGTGGACGAGTACAACCGGCAGAACGTGCTGCCGTCCCCCTTGCGGTTCTCGCTCATGGACCTTGCACTGACGGCCGAGATGGTAAGCAGCCATTTCGACCAAATTGACCAACTGTCGCGGCAGATTGACCGCGTGGAGGACGGACACCTGAAAGACGAACGTTATGCCGACCTGTATTTTGCACGGGCGATGGAGTTTGCTTTAGTGCAAGACTACAACTCCGCCATTGATGATTGCAACAAAGCCGTGGCACTGCGCAGTCGCTTCCCGATTGCAGTGTTCTGCCGCGCCACGTGGCGGTATAAACTGCTGGAATTCAGGCGAGAAGCGGGCGAGGCGGGCAGTGCGGAGCAACTCAAACACGAGCTGGAGCTGCTGTTGCGCGACTACGATGAGGTCATCCGCCAACAGCCTGACTTTGCGTTCGCATACTATAACAGGGCGAACATGTTGTGCAGTCAGCGCGATTATGCAACGGCCGTCAGTTACTATACGCAAGCTATTGCGATGGACGGCGATTTCGCCGAGGCGTACTTCAATCGCGGCCTAACGTATATCTATACGGGCGAGAACGACAAGGGATTGCAAGACCTCTCGAAAGCGGGCGAGTTGGGCATCTACCAAGCGTACAACCTCATCAGTCGGTTCAAGTAAATGAAGCGTAAAGTATTGATAGTGTTCTGTTTGGCATTGCTGCCGATGATTGGACGAGCGCAGTTGCTTTGGCAGATAAGCGGCAATGGTGCACTTGACAAGTCGTACCTTTTCGCCACCAACCGACTGACTGACATCACGTTCTTGGACACTGTGCCGAACCTTTTCAAAGCGTACTCACGCAGCAACAAAGTGATTACTGAGTTCGCAATGCAAGACTACGAGGCCATTGCAGCCCTGCGAACGGCAGCACTGCTTCCGGACTCCGTTCGACTGATGAATGTCTTCACTGAAGACGAGTATCGTTCCATCGATGAGGCACTGCGACTGACGCTGGGAATGGGGCTCTCCCAACTCGGGCGGATGAAGCCGCAGTACCTCACGGAGATGTACCGCACCGAACTGCTCAAGATGTGGGCTGACTACAAAGAGGAACGGTCGTCGGAACATTTCTTCGAGTCGGTTGCGTCGCAACAAGGCAGACCTATCTACGGACTGGACGACATTGGCGAAGCGATGTACATGATGTTCGACCGCGAGCCGTTCCACTGGCAGTGCACCGAACTCAAGAAAGTGGTGGAGTATCCCGAGCGCGAAGTGCGTCAAGAGAAAGTGCTTCGCGACCTCTATAAGCAGGGCCGACTGCTCGACATCGCTTATCAGGTGAGTGGTCCGGACAACCAGACAACCATTTCATTCTCAGACTATAAGGTCTATTGCGCACGTAACACGACGTGGGTCAAACGCCTTGCGCCGTACCTCAAAGAGGGCAAAACGTTTATCTGCCTCAACGCCATCTATCTGGGCGGCGAAGAAGGACTGATTGCCCAACTCCAGGCTGCAGGTTACCGAGTAAAGCCGCTCAATAAACCACAAAAGACAAGTCCTTAGGTCAAGATGCCGTGAGATTTTGACCTAAGGACTGAAAACAGAAAGGATGTTGAGCAGCAAACGCGGTTATTCTGCAAGCGAGCTTACATAGTAAGCGCGGTTTCGCAGTAAGCGAGATTTATTCAGCAGTCGGTTTGCCGATTTTGCCGGCGAAGAGGATTGTGCCGTACTTAACCTCGCGGATGAAGAGCAGGAACGGCCGATCCACGATGAACGGTTCGATGGGCATAGGTGACGCTGCTTTATCATTCACAATACCAATAGTTACTGCAGCTGCTTTGGCACCCTCTTCATCCACTTCGAGGTACGATTTCTGGAAGAGTTTGCCGAGGAAGAGGTCGGCATCTGTTCCCATGCCGTTGTACGTGGCGAGGTCGGTGAGGTCTGCACGTACATTGTCAAAAACGTCCGTCATGCCCAACGCTTTCATATCTTCCTCAAGGTCGCGGCGGTAGTCGAGTTTTAACTTAGGTATTTGCACCTGCACTTCATACGAGCCCATAAGCGACTCTAACTCTTTGAGTTTGTCCATGTTAAAATCCGCCAGATAGTCGTCGCACGACAGTTCTTCGCGTGGCAGGACGATGTCCATACAATAGGCCCTGTCCTTAAAATACATGCGCAGCATGCGCGCGTCGTAGGGCCGTATTTCAGCAAAAGACTCGCCATTGTCGTAATCCATGGGTGGCCACGATGGCATAACGCTCAACTCATTCGACATGCTCATCATATCCACCTGAATGGTGCTACCGTCGCGGAGAGTGAAGTCTTGCTTGCGGGTGTCCGTCTTGTTGAATTTCTCCTGCCATTTGCTCTTGAAATAGAGTGCGTTGGCAAGCACCATGCGGCTTTCTTCCGTGAAATCCTGCTCGGTAACGACCCGCTTGATAAGCCCTTTGGTGTTCTTGTCAGCCCAAGCATTGATTGTCTTCACAATGGCAGGGTCTTGCAGGTCGGATGACTCAATAGTAGCCTTGAAATACTGCTTTGCGGTCTGCCTGAAAGGCTCTTTAAGACTGAGGACATCGTCCACCCAGATAGCATTGGCGATGTTCATGTCGGTGTACTTGTCGAGGTACGGCAAGTTCTCGAGCAGGTTCTTGTAGTAATCATTGAGCTCGCTGATGTCGTAATCAGCAGCGCCTATCACATCGAGAATCTGGCTCAGAGTCGTGCCATTAGCGCCATTGGCGAGCATAGAGGACACAATAGCGACACTGAGTGGCGAAAGAAACACGTTCTCGCTCTTTTGCTCGGTGGCATTGGCTTGCTTGAGCAAGTCGAGAGAGAAAGCGTTCTGCTCGCGGTTGATGTTGATTTCTGTTGTTGATAGCGTGAGCGTCTGAACTGAATGCGGGCTATCGCCGCATGCCGTTAAGAAGAGGGATGCCATCAGCGCGAAAAGAATACTTTTTGTCTTCATACTTTTAGTTGTTTAGTCGTGGACCGCATTATTACGAATCCGACTGCAAAGTTACTGCTTTTTTTTGACATGTGCAAATTTTAGACTTATCCAACCTAAAATTGCCCCTCTTGTAATTCGTTAGCAATCACTCTTTTACAAGAGGGGTAGAAACAAATACTTATGCAACCTTCTTGTCGCAGGTTGTCAGACGACGATATTGACGATTTTTGCGGGCACAACTATCACTTTTTTGGGTGTTCCGCCATTGAGGAAGCGTGGCGTTTCGGGGTGCTCGAGCACAGCTTTTTCCACCTCTTCGCGAGTGGCGGTTTTGGGCAGTTCGATGGTGAAACGTACTTTGCCATTGAACTGCACGGGGTAACGGACGTTGCTCTCCTCGAGGTATTTCTCGTTGCATTCGGGCCACGCGGCATCAAAGACTGTTTCGTACTCGTCTGCCTGATGAGCAGACACCTCTCCTACCTTATGGGAGGTGTTAGTGAGAGAGTACATCTCTTCTGCTATATGCGGTGCAAAAGGCGCAAGGAGAATAGCAAACTCACGCAGAACGGCACGTTTGCTACATTTCGAGAGTTCGCTCTGTGCTATCATGAAGGCGGGGATAGAGGTGTTAAACGAGAAATGTTCGATGTCCCACGTCACTTTCTTGATGAGTTTATGCAGCGAGCGCAGTTCGTCGGGCGTGGGCTCGTCGTCGTTGAGCGTCTCGAACTGATTCCACAGTTTCTTGAGGAAACGGTGCACGCCGTCTATTCCATTGGTATCCCACGGTTTAGACATCTCCAGCGGGCCGAGGAACATCTCGTAGAGCCGCAACGTGTCAGCACCAAAACGGGCGATGATATCGTCGGGATTGACCACGTTGAACATCGATTTGCTCATCTTCTCCACTGCCCATCCGCAGATGTACTGCTTCGGACCGGCCGTATATCCGATAATCTCGGATGTTGTGCCGTCAGCAAAAACGAACTCGGCGTTCTTAAACTCGGGCATCCAAGCTCGGAAAGCATTGATATCCAGCACGTCGTTGTGCACGATGTTCACGTCCACGTGAATGGGCTGCACTTTGTCCTTGTACTGGGAGTTGTCGATGAGGTTGTAGCTGATGTACAGGTTGCCGGTAGCGCCCTCTCCGATGAAGCGATAGACGAAATTCGAGCGTCCCTGAATCATGCCCTGGTTGATAAGTTTGGCGAACGGTTCGTCCCTGCATATGTAGCCGAGGTCGAAGAGGAACTTGTTCCAGAACCGGCTGTAAATCAAGTGTCCTGTAGCATGCTCACTACCTCCGAGATAGAGGTCCACCTGCTGCCAGTAGTCGTCAGCTTCGCGTGAGACGAGCGCTTCGCTGTTGTGATTGTCCATGTAACGGAGATAATATGCGGACGAGCCCGCAAAGCCCGGCATCGTGCAGAGTTCGAGCGGGAAAATGCTCATGTTGTCGATGAGGGCTTTATCCACCACCTTTTTGTTTTTCTCATCCCAAGCCCACATGCGTGCATTGCCGAGCGGCGGTTCGCCGGTCTCTGTCGGGAGGAACTTATCCACTTCGGGCAGACGTAGCGGCAAACACTCTTCGGGCAACGTGTATGGCATTCCATCCTTGTAATAGACAGGGAATGGTTCGCCCCAGTAGCGCTGGCGACTGAAGATAGCGTCACGCAAGCGGTAGTTGACTTTGACGCACCCAATACCCTCCTTCTCGATGTACGCTTTCATGGCAGCTATAGCGTCCTTCACCTGCAAACCATTGAGGAAACCCGAGTTCATCATTATTCCCTCTTTGGCGTCGAAACTCTGCTCACTGACGTCTGCACCCTCGATAAGCGGGATAATGGGTAGGTTGAAATGTTTGGCAAAGGCATAATCGCGACTGTCGTGAGCCGGCACGGCCATGATAGCACCGGTGCCGTATCCGGCGAGTACGTAGTCGGAGATATAGATAGGTATCTCGCTGTTTGTCAGCGGGTTGATGGCATAGCTGCCGGTGAAGACACCTGTCACTTTTCGGTCAGCTATACGCTCACGCTCGGTGCGTGTCTTGACCCATGCGAGGTAACGATCGACCTCTTCGCGTTGCTCGGCCGTCACTACCCTGCTCACGTACTCGCTCTCGGGAGCCAGAACCATGAACGTGACACCAAAAACCGTGTCAGCGCGGGTGGTGAAGATAGTGAACGTCTCGTCCGTCCCTTTCAGGCGAAACTGCATCTCTGCCCCTTCGGAGCGACCTATCCAGTTGCGCTGAGTCTCTTTGATGGACTCGCTCCAGTCGATGCGGTCGAGTCCGTCGAGCAGTCGCTGTGCATACGCACTGACGCGCAGACTCCACTGACGCATAACGCGCTGTTCTACAGGGTATCCGCCACGAATGGAGAGTCCCTCACTGACCTCGTCGTTGGCGAGTACCGTGCCCAGTTTCGGGCACCAGTTGACTTTGGTGTCGGCGAGATAAGCAATGCGGTGATTCATCAGTATCTCCTGCTTTTCGCGCTCGGTCTTGGTACGCCACGACGGGTCGTCCCGCTCGAAACGTTCGGTGAGACGACTGATAGGCATCGCTTTGTCGAGTTCCTTGTCGTAATAGCAGTTAAACATCTGAATGAAAGCCCATTGCGTCCATTGGTAGAAGTCGGGGTCACACGTGCGTACCATGCGGTCCCAGTCGTAACAGAAACCTATTTTCGACAACTGTTCGCGGTAACGTGCGATATTCTTTTCTGTAGTCACTTCGGGATGCGTTCCCGTCTGGATGGCGTACTGCTCGGCGGGCAAGCCGTAGGCATCAAAGCCCATGGGATGGAGCACGTTGAAGCCCTGCAAGCGCTTGTAGCGGCTGTAGATATCTGAAGCGATATAGCCGAGCGGATGCCCGACATGCAGCCCCGCACCCGAGGGATAGGGGAACATGTCGAGCACGTAATACTTGGGCTTGTCGCTCTTATTTGACACGGCGTACGTATGGTTCTCCTGCCAGTAAGCCTGCCATTTGCGCTCTATTTCTGAAAACTTATATTCCATATATTTCTTATTGAATAAAACCTAAATTTACCCCTCATCTATTTGTAAGCCCTGCGGGCTCTTGTAGCTTTGTTCGCTTTAGCGTCTTAATGAGCAAGCTCCTACGCCGCTCAATCGCTCAAATCTACACTCCTTGCGGAGTAACAAATATATTCGGAAATAAACATAAAAAAATCTGTCATTAAATGAAGAAACGAAGCATGTCAACATAAAAAAACTATTGCGATTGTTTTTTATGTTTATGTCCTTCTACGTCTGTGACCGCTTGCGGTGAGGGGGCGCACTGCCAAGCTAAAGGAAGCTTGCTTACCTATAGGTTGGCAGGGTGGACACTCATGGCGTTGCCAAACGCTACAGACGTAGAAGGTGTTTATCTATGTTTTTTTTCTTTCTCGCACTTACAGTAGTTTCTTTACTTGGTCATAGACGTTTTGGGCGGTGAAGCCGAGTTTTTCGTCGAGCACTTTGTATGGTGCAGAGAAGCCGAACGACTCCATTCCCCAGATGGCACCGTTCTCGCCCACGAGTCCCTCGAGCGTGCAAGGCAGCCCTGCTGTCATGCCAAAACGTACGATGCCTGTCGGCAGCACTTGCTCTTGATACTCCTTGCATTGGCTGCGGAACAGTCCTTCAGACGGCACGCTCACGACTTGCAGGCGGATGCCCTCAGCGCGCAGTTTTTCTGCGCCTGCGAGCAGTGTACTCACTTCCGAACCACTGGCCAATAGGACGGCTTGCGGGTTCTCATCTTTGCTGACGATATACGCTCCGCGTCGGAAATCGTCGAGCGAATGGTACGGCAGGGCGGGAATGTCTTGACGGCTGAGAATGAGTGCAGTAGGAGTCTTGGTGTTCTCCATTGCGAGGCGCCACGCCATCGTTGTCTCTTCGGCATCGGCGGGACGCAGAACGAGCATCGAGTTCTCGCCGTGATGGTTCTTGAGTTTCTCCAACAGTCGGATCTGCGCCTCTTGCTCCACGGGCTCGTGCGTCGGCCCATCTTCTCCCACACGGAAAGCATCGTGACTCCAGATGAACTTCACCGGCAGTTCCATCAGTGCTGCCATGCGTACTGCGGGTTTCATGTAGTCGCTGAAGACGAAGAACGTGCCGCAAGCGGGGATGAGACCACCGTGCATCTGCATGCCCATCATGACGCACGCCATTGTCAACTCGCTGACACCGGCCTGAAGGAAAGCGCCACTGAAGTCGCCCTTGACGAACGGATGCGTTTTCTTTAGGAATCCGTCGGTCTTGTCCGAGTTGCTCAAGTCAGCACTGGAAACAATCATATTCCCCACATTCTCAGCCAGATACGAGAGTACTGTGGCCGATGCGTTACGCGTAGCAGCGTCGGGTTTCTGAACGATTTTGCTCCAGTCGATGCAAGGCACTTGTCCCGAGAAATAGGCCTCGTATTCGCACGCCAGTGTCGGGTTGGCCAGTTTCCACGCCTCTTCTTCAGCATGCTTGTTGTTGCACAACTCGCGCAACGCGGCCGCGCGGTCGTCATACAGTTTCTTCACTTCGGGGAAGATCTGGAACGGGTCTTCGGGGTTGCCGCCGAGGTGCTCGATGGTCTTCTCAAACGAAGCTCCGGCTTTGCTCAACGGCGCACCGTGGGTGGAGCACTTGCCTTCCCAGTTCTCGCCTTCGGCCGTCACGCAGCCCTTGCCCATCGTGGTGTGACCGATGATGATGGACGGACGGCCTTGCTCGGCTTTGGCTTTGATAATGGCTTCGCGGATGGCATCGGGGTCATTGCCGGGAATCTCCTGAACGAACCATCCCCATGCGCGGTATTTTGCCGCCACGTCCTCGGATGTCACGGCGTTGCAGTTGGATGACAGCTGCACCTCGTTAGAGTCGTAATACATGATGAGGTTGTCGAGTCCGAGATGCCCTGCCAGTCGGCCCGTGCCTTGCGAGATCTCTTCCTGCACGCCACCGTCAGAGATGAACGTGTAGATGGTCGGATTATGAACATCCCCGAAGCGGTCGTTCATCACCTTGGCCGCGATGGCAGCTCCCAGCGCGTACGTGTGCCCCTGTCCAAGCGGTCCGCTGGTGTTCTCTATGCCCCGCGACAAGTCGCGTTCAGGATGCCCCGGCATCACACTACCCCATTGCCGGAGGGTCTTGAGGTCCTCTACCCCGAAGAAACCCGCGAGGGTCAGTACACCGTACAACATCGGTGCCATGTGCCCCGGGTCGAGGAAGAAACGGTCGCGTCCTACCCAGTCCGGACGAGCAGGGTCGTAACGGAGATACTCCGAATAGAGGATGTTGATGAAGTCAGCGCCACCCATAGCACCGCCCGGGTGACCTGATTTGGCTTTTTCAACGGCCGCGGCTGCCAGAATACGAATGTTGTCTGCCGCAAGAGTTGTTTTGTTCATAATTTTTAATAATTTAACATTATATAGGTCGTGTCATATTACGCTCATTATCTGTTACCATCGCCAACCGAGATAGTAGTTGAAAGCGAAGATGTTGCCGTCTTTGCACCCGTATCCCGGGATATAGTACGGCTGGTAGTTGCCCATCGAACCGGTGAAGAGGAAATGGATGCGGATGGCCCACCCCATGTGGAAACCGCCTGCCACTTTCACCTGTACGCCTGCCACCACTTCGCCCCACGAGTCGAACCGTGCGGGGTCGCGCATGCTCAGCAGGGGAGTTCCCCAATAAGGGTCGTGCATGTCGATGTTGCGTTGCTCGTACCCTTGTAGCGCCATTCCCACGCGCACGCCGACTGTGAGGAAATAGTCGCTGTTGCGGTTCTTCTTCAGCGGATTGAGGTCGAGTCCTATCCGCGTAAAACCGCCCTGTCCCTCGTAACTGCCGCCTGCTGCCATGTCCGCCGCACGCATGTAGCCGAACTCCATCACGGGGTAGAACCGCTTGAGCAGGTTGACGTTCACTGCCGCCTCGTACTGCTGGATGGTGCCCTGATAACGCGCCAGGTGGTACACCATATTGCCCACATCTACTTTGGCGTTAATGCCCTGATAAACAGCCGAATCGGCATACTGACGCGGAGCAGCAACCACGCCCGCACATGCGAGCAACAGGCACGTCCATATGTAAAGAGCTCGTCTCACCATGTGTGAAAATAGATGCGCAGGTGTGTGTCGGACGCAGTTGTGACGGCAGCATTGAGGATGTCGGTTGAGTCAACAAAACTGCCGGCAAAAGCGGCATTATCCAGCGTGTGATAGACAAAACAGCCGCAGGCGAGCGAGATGAACTGCATGTCGTTCTGATGGCTGATTATCAATGTGTCGGACTTGCCTTGATAGCGCAGAACGAACTGCGACAGAGTGGTGTCGGGGCGCAATGGCAGTTTGGCGGCACTGATGCTTACCGAGTCGGGATACAGCACCGAATCGCGACCGAGTCCACGTATCTCAAGACCAGACACTGTCGAGAAACGGACAGTGTCCATCGCGCCCGAGTCGAGCGACAGTCGCACCGAGTCGGTGCTGGGGCGCAACGAGTCACCGCTGAAAACGACGTTCATATAGATAGCACTGCTCTGCCGACATTCGGTGTCCGTCTCGCACCCGATGAGGAGTAACGAGGCCACGAGCCACGAGCCAAGACGCACCGGTCGCATTGCCGCATGGGCGCAACGACCGACTCTCGATACCCACCTATCAAAACAGCGTGCGAACTTCATCCTTGAGTATTTTCAGTGCTTTCTGATTGGGTGTTTCGCCGTTCTGGGCGTATGCAGTCAGCATCAGTTTGGCCACCTCCAGTCCGTTGGTGTCGGCAGGGAACTGCCGCGCGGTAGTGGAGAGGAAGAGTACCATCTGCTCGCGAGCGTCCGTGATGGCCTCCCACGCCTCGTTGCTCACGTAGATTTGCTGGGAGAGGTTGTGGTCGTACTCCAACCGCAGTTTCTGCAGCAACAGACTGCTTATTTGCTGTGCCGTCAGTTGCGCCACATCGAGGTCGCGAAGCAGCGCTTCCGGCGTTGTACGCTCAAGCAACAACGCCAACCGCTCGTAACCGCGCAATCGCAACGGAGTAATCTCTTTCTGCGACTTACGCTTCAGTTCGAACTCACGCTTGAAGCGGTCTTCACGCAACATCTTCCAGAGTACCAGCCACGTCGATAGTAGCACTAACAGCCCCGGAATAGTGTATTTCAAAACTTCTGTCATAACTCGGTGTATATCAATACTTCATAATCTCTTTTTTGTGTTCAGTTATCAGCGTTTTTTGCGCCTTTTTTGGCATTTTAATCAAAATCGACTGCAAAGTTACAAAAAATTTTTGATATATGCAAATAAAATGCAAAAAAAAGTAGAAAAAAGGTTGTTTTTGTTTCTTTTTGCGGAACTAAACGTAGAATTCGTAAATTTGTAAATTGGCAAATGGTAGTGGTTGAATCTGTTTTTCGAGGGGGTATAGAGGTATTAGTGAGACCGTATGGAGAGGGTATAGAGGCCGTTCGAAAAAAGTATGACAATTTTTTAGGGGGGAATGGATGTAAGAATGAATAATTTGTAAATTGGTAAATATGCGTATGCAATGGTTTCTTTCCGGAGGACGATCGGCAGAGCCGTGCGTACCCCTCCCCCGCAAGCGGTCCCCCTCCCCTACCC
>CALAUY010000116.1 GCA_937892015.1 uncultured Bacteroidales bacterium
AACGAAGATGTGGCAGGCCAACCCACTTTCCGCGAGGTAGCGCCCGATGTGGTGGCTTTCATCGCGGGTTGCGACTTGGCCGGATACAACAGCAACCATTTCGATGTGCCCATGCTGCAAGAAGAGTTGCTTCGCGCCAATATCGAAGAGGACCTGAAGCAGCAACACCATTTTGTGGATGCGTTCGTCATCTTCCAGAAGCATACTCCGCGCAACCTAACGGCTGCATATAAGCACTATTGCGGGAAGGACCTCGAGGGTGCTCATGGCGCGTATGCCGACACCGAAGCGACGCGCGAAGTGCTGTTGGCGCAATTAGATGTCCATCCTGACGTGCCTACTACCATCGAGGCACTTGAGGAGTACACCACGATGCAGAAAACGGCCGACCTGGCAGGGCGTATTCTCTACAACGATAAAGGGCAGGAGATTTTCGGGTTCGGCAAACATAAGGGTCGCACGCTCGAAGAGGTGTTCGGTGAGGACCCGTCGTACAACGGGTGGATTCAGAAAGGCGATTTTCCGTTATACACCAAGCGCGTTTGCCAGCGGGCGATGGATGCCCTCAAACTCAAACGATTGCAAGCCAAGTACCCGCCTAAAGGCACACCCGGTTGGCAGCGCAATCCGGGAGAACTCGATTTTTGATGTACAGAGCTCGGTTGACCATATTAGGTTGCGGCAGTGCAGTACCGACAATAACGAACAACCCGTCGGGACAGGTGCTGGAGATGTGCAACAAACAGTTCCTCATCGACTGCGGTGAGGGCGTACAGAACACGATGCGGCAGATGGCACTGCGCACGGCACGTCTATATACAATCTTCATCTCTCACCTACACGGTGACCACTGTTTCGGACTGCCCGGGCTCATCTCCACGTGGGGCATGATGAACCGCACGCAAGACCTGCATATCTTCGCTCACAAGGACCTTGAGACCCTCATGCGACCTATCCTCGATTATCACTGTGCGCATCTGCCTTTCGAGGTCATCTTTCACCATATCGACCCACGTCGGAAGAACATCATCTTTGATGACCGCACGGTGCAGGTGTCCACTATCCCCTTGCGGCACAGCGTCCCCACGTGCGGATTCCTCTTCGAGGAAAAGGCGCGCAACCGCCATATCATCAAGGCGAAGATAGACGAGCTCCACATCCCATATGCCGCCATCCCTGACATTCAACAGGGTGCTGATTGGACGACCGAAGATGGTCGATTAATACCCAACGCCGAACTGACATTACCACCCAAACAACCTTTCCGCTACGCGTACTGTTCCGACACGGGATACAAACCCGCCATTGTGCCGCAGATACAAGGCGTAGATGTACTTTTTCACGAATCGACCTACCTCGAAGAGCAACGCGATGCGGCCGACCGATACCAGCACTCCACCGCTAAACAAGCGGCGAAAATTGCCGCCAAGGCGGACGTGGGACAACTGATTATCGGTCATTTCTCTGCCAGAGTGCTCGACCAACAACGCTTCCTCGCAGAGGCCAAAGAGGTATTCCCGAACGTGACGTTGGCCGAAGATAGGAAAGTGTTTGATTTTGAATAACAAAAAGCCCGCAGACACCATGAAACCAACCATCGAATATGTTTGCAGAAGTTGCGGAGCTCGTGCGCCGAAACAGTTGGGTCGTTGCCCGGTCTGCGGCGAATGGGGCACGTACGAAGAAGAGGTGACGGACCGTTTGGCAGGCAGTAAAGCCGTTCGCTCACAAAGCAATAACCTGCCGCAACGCCTTCACGAAGTGAAAGCCACCGAAGAGATTCGGCTCGACATGCACAATGGGGAGTTCAACCGCGTCCTCGGGGGCGGATTGGTGCCCGGCAGTCTCGTCTTGCTTGGCGGAGAGCCCGGTATAGGCAAATCGACGCTCGCTCTACAAGTACTCATGCAGATGGGCGACAGAAAGACGCTCTACGCATCGGGCGAGGAGTCGGTCTCGCAACTCAAACTGCGGGCAGAGCGACTCGCCGGTAGGCCCGAGAACCTCTATATCGTCAGCGAGACATCGCTCGAACGTATCTTGTCGCATGTGAGTGAACTGCAACCCGAAGTGGTGGTAGTTGACTCAATCCAAACGATTGGTACAGAGGGCGTTGAATCGACCATCGGCAGTCTGAGTCAAGTGCGCGAATGTGCCGCCATACTGCTCAAGTACGCCAAAGAGAACAACGTGCCGTTCCTCATCGTCGGACATATCACCAAAGAGGGCTCGCTGGCCGGACCCAAAGTGCTCGAACATATCGTGGACACCGTGCTGCAGTTCGAGGGCGACCAACAACACATGTACCGCATCCTCAGGGCGCAGAAAAACCGATTCGGCAGCACGTCTGAACTGGGTATTTTTGAGATGCGCAACGATGGATTGCGCGAGGTGACCAATCCCTCTGAGCTCTTACTCTCGAACAACCAAGACGGTCTCTCGGGCATTGCCATTGCCGCTGCGGTGGAGGGCTTGCGGCCGTTCCTCATCGAGGTGCAGGCACTCGTCAGCAGTGCCGCTTACGGCACGCCACAACGCTCGTCCACCGGGTTCGACTCGCGGCGACTGAACATGCTGCTTGCCGTGCTCGAGAAACGTGTCGGATTCAAACTGCTGCAAAAAGATGTGTTCCTCAATATCGCCGGCGGGATGCGCGTCAACGACCCTGCCATCGACTTGGCCGTGATGGCAGCTGTACTCTCATCTAACACCGATATTGCTCTGGACAACGATGTCTGCCTTGCGGGCGAAGTTGGCCTTGCGGGCGAGATACGACCTGTCAGCCGAGTGGAGCAACGCATCCGCGAGGCAGAAAAACTCGGCTTCAAGAAAATCATCATCCCTGCCGGGCAGAAGATTGCCCCCCCGACGGGCGGCATTGAGGTACTCACCGCACGCAAAGTGGCAGATGCGTTTCGTATCCTAATCAAAAAATAACGCGGCGCATCAAGACGTCAGATTAATCACTTGAGCGTGTGCGCAGACATCACTTGAGCGTGTGCGCAGACATCACTTGAGCGTGTGCGCCGAAGAGCCGTCAAAGCAGTGCGTGCAGATGTGGTTGCGCGGCAGACCAATGGCGCGAATGAGCGTCTCCAGTTTGGTGAAGCGCAGCGAGGTCAGCCCGAATTTCTCGGCCAACAAGTCCACCATTCGTTGATACTCCGGTGAGCCGGTGACGGTGTAAGCGCGAACACGCTCCTCGTCAAGAGCCGCCTCCTCGCCCTCCAATTCGGCAATGGCACGACGCGCAATCAGTTCCATCACAGAGTTCGACTCCGAGAAATTGAGGAACGGGCATCCGTAGAGCAATGGCGGGCAGGCAGTGCGCATGTGTATCTCTTTAGCACCGCCCTCGATGAGGCAATGGGTGTGGTCGCGCAGTTGCGTGCCACGGACAATAGAATCATCGCAAAGCAGCACTCGTCGGTTGCGGAGGATTGCATCGTTCTGGATAAGTTTCATCTTTGCCACTAAATTGCGCATCTCTTGGTTGGCGGGCATGAACGACCGAGGCCACGTGGGCGTATATTTGGAGATGGCGCGCCGATAAGGCACGTTGTGCCCCTCGGAGTAACCGATTGCCATGCCAATGCCCGAGTCGGGCACGCCACAACAACAATCGACGGGCGTGTCGTCCTCGCGACCCATCGCAAAACCGATGTAGTTGCGCACATCTTCGGTGTTGCGTCCCTCGTACGTGGAAGTGGGGAAACCATAGTATATCCAGAGAAACGAGCATATCTGCAGGTGGTCAGGGAACGGTTCGGCGAGTTGCTCGATACCATCGGCACGGAGTCGCACTATCTCGCCAGGACCCAAGTCGCGGAGGATAGTAAAGCCGAGATTATGGAGCGAAGACGACTCACTGGCAGCACAGAAAGCGTTGTCGCGTTGTCCGATGATGATAGGTGTGCGCCCCCATGCATCACGTGCACAGATGATACCATCTTCGGTGAGCAACATCAGTGAGAGCGACCCGCGTATTTTCTGCTGCGCTGAACGAATGCCCTCAACGAGTGAGTGCTGCTGGATAATCATCAATCCAACCAATTCGGTAGGGTTGACCCGTCCGGACGAGAACTCGGAGAGGTGCATGTTGTGCTCGAGAGCCTCGCTCGCCAACTGTTCGAGGTTGGCAATCTTGCCAACGGTGGAGAGGGCAAAACGGCCGAGATGAGAATTGAAAAGCAGGGGTTGGGCATCGGTGTCGGAGATGATGCCAATGCCTGAATTGCCGAGGAACTTGGGCAGTTCGCCCTCCATCTTCACGCGGAAAGAGGCTTGCGAGATGGAGTGGATGACGCGGCGGAAATTGCCGGTGGAAGCGTCGTACGTGGCGATACCGGCACGGCGAGTGCCGAGATGTGAATGATAATCCGTTCCGTAGAAAACATCGGAGATGCACGGTGTGGTACTAACAGAACCAAAGAAACCAGCCATGGGGATTTACGATTTGACAATTTACAATTTACGAGTTACGAGTTACGAGTTATGATTTATGATTTACGATTCACGATTCACAATTTAGCGAGATAATCGTTGACGTTGCGGGCGATGCGGGCGGCAAGGTCGGAGGTATCTTCGCGGACGAACGAGTCGCCGGTGATGCCCTCAAAGAGCTCGATGTAGCGGTCGGTGATGTCGCTAACGATGGCAGGTGTCATCTCCGGTACTTGCTGCCCGGGCCGGCCTTGAAAGCCGTTGCTCATCAACCACTCGCGGACAAACTCTTTGGAGAGTTGGCGGGGATGAGCTTCATACCCCTCTCCCGCAAGCGGGACCTCCCCTACCTTAGGGGAGGAGTTGTGTGTAGAATCTGCCGGATTACTTTCCCCTACCTTAGGGGAGGAGTTGTGCGTGGAATCTGCAAGATTACTTTCCCCTACTTTATGGGAGGAGTTGTGGGCGTAGAAATAGCGGCTGGAATCGGGCGTGTGCACTTCGTCCATCAGCATCACTTTGCCGCGGAACTGTCCGAACTCGTATTTGGTGTCAACGAGGATGAGTCCGTGCTGCGCGGCAATCTGTTGTCCGCGAGCGAACAGTGCCAAAGCATACTGCTCAATCTGTTCATACTCTTTCGCGGGAACGAGTCCACGCGCGATAATCTCCTCGCGGGAGATATCTTCGTCGTGCGTGCCAATCTCCGCCTTGGTGGTAGGGGTGATGATGGGTGATGGGAACGGCTCGTTCTCGTGCATGCCATCAGGCAGACGTACACCGCATATCTCGCGTACACCGGCCTTGTATGCGCGCCATGCAGATCCGCAGAGATAACCGCGCACAATCATCTCAACCGGATAACCCTTGCAGCGGTATCCGACCGAGACCATCGGGTCGGGGGTTGCAAGCAACCAGTTGGGGATAATGTCGCGAGTAGCGTTGAGAAACTTGGCAGCGATCTGATTGAGAATCTGCCCCTTATAAGGAATGCCCTCGGGCAGGATAACATCGAACGCCGAGATGCGGTCGGTTGCCACCATGCATAGCATTTCGTCACCGAGGAAATAAACGTCACGCACTTTGCCGTGATAGACATCTGTCTGTCCTTGAAAAAGGAAGTTGGTTTGTGTTAAAGCCTTCATATTTTAATTTACGATTGGACAAGTTACGATTGGACAAGTTAAATAATTGACGATTGGACAATTTACGATTGGACAATCATTTATATTCGTCCCACGCTTGGATGGCGAGTGTGTCAACGGGTACGTCGAGGAACGCATTGATGAATGCCTCTGCCAGTCGCGCGTTGGTAATGAGCGGGATGTTGAGGTCCACGGCCGTGCGTCGCATGCGATAATAGCTGTCGTGGACAGGTTCGGCCAGAGTGTCCACCGGGATGCCGACGAAGAGGTCAATCTGCTTGTGGTGCATGAGGTCGGCAACGATGGGCTGTTTGAGTTGGCCGTTCTCGTCGATGTGTTCGTTCTTATAGACGCGGATATTGGGCACTCCGAGTCCGTTGAGGAAATCGCTCGTACCGCCGGTGGCATAGATTGTGTAGCCGCGTGCCACAAGTCGCTTGATGGTGTCGAGTAGGTGTCCGCGCTGTTTGGGTCCACCGATGGCAAAGAGGATATTTTTCTCGGGAATACGCATGCCAACGGAGAGCATTGCTTTCAGCAGGGCGCAGTTGGCATCCTCGCCCAGACAGCCCACTTCGCCCGTGGATGCCATGTCAACACCCAAGATGGGATCGGCATCTTGGAGTCGGTTGAAAGAGAACTGTGAGGCCTTGACTCCCACATAATCGAAGTCGAAGAGCGACTTGTGCGGTTTTTCCACCGGCAAACCGAGCATGACTCGCGTGGCAATATCAATCAAGTTGATTTTGAGCACTTTGCTTACGAACGGGAAAGAGCGTGAAGCGCGAAGATTGCACTCGATAACCTTAATCTCGTTTTCGCGTGCAAGATACTGTATATTAAACGGTCCGGAGATATTCAGTTCGCGCGCGATCTGTCCGGATATGCGTTTGATGCGTCGTACTGTTTCGACGTACAGTTTCTGTGCGGGGAACATGATAGTAGCATCGCCGGAGTGCACGCCTGCAAACTCGACATGCTCGGAGATGGCGTATGCAATAATCTCGCCGTTACGTGCCACTGCATCCATCTCGACCTCTTTGGTGTTGGTCATGAACTTCGAGATGACCACCGGATGTTCTTGTGAGACGGTTGCTGCCAGTTCGAGGAACTGATGCAGATGTTCGGCATTGGAGCACACATTCATTGCGGCACCGGAGAGCACGTATGACGGGCGGACAAGGACGGGATAACCCACTCTGTTCACAAATGTCTCGACATCGTCCATGGAGGTAAGGGCACTCCATTCGGGTTGGTCCACCCCGATTCGGTCGAGCATCGCAGAGAACTTGTCGCGGTCTTCAGCGTTGTCGATACTCTTGGCGGTGGTGCCGAGTATAGGCACATGTTGCCCGTCGAGTTTCATTGCGAGGTTGTTGGGTATCTGTCCCCCGGTGGAGACAATGACACCATGCGGGTTCTCCAGCTCGATAATATCCATCACGCGCTCGAACGTCAGTTCATCGAAATACAGTCGGTCACAGACATCGTAGTCGGTGGAAACCGTCTCGGGGTTGTAGTTTATCATGACGGAACGGAATCCGTTGTTGCGGATAGTGTGGAGTGCCTGCACGCCGCACCAATCGAACTCGACGGACGAGCCGATGCGGTACGCACCCGAACCGAGAACGATGATGGATTGTCTGTCGCCCGTATATGCCACATCGTTTTGGATGCCACTGTACGTGAGGTAGAGGTAGTTGGTTTGTGCCGGGAACTCGCCAGCCAGTGTGTCTATCTGTTTGACCACGGGCAAGATGCCGAGACTTTTGCGGTAATCACGCATCTTGAGGACGGCTTGATCCATCGTCATGGAGCGGCCGAGTCCTACAGCGCGGGCTATTTGGAAATCGGAGAAACCCAGCTGTTTGGCTCTTAGCAGCAAGTCGTGACTAAGTGCTTCTAATGCGGGTATTTGCTTCAGTTCGGCATCGATGCGGATGATGTGTTCGAGCCGTTGGAGAAACCACCTGTCTATCTTCGTCAACTCGTGGATGCGGTCAACAGAGTAGCCCTCGTACATCGCCTGTGCAATAGCGAAGATGCGTTTGTCAGTAGGTGCTTTGAGTGCCGCATCGAGGTCGTCCACGTGCAGTGCTTTGTTCTCAGTGAAGCCGTGCATGCCTTGCCCAATCATGCGGAGTCCTTTCTGTAGTGCATCCTCGAACGTGCGACCGATTGCCATCACTTCTCCGACCGACTTCATCGAGCTGCCCAGTTCGTGGTTGACGCCACGGAACTTCCCCAAATCCCAACGAGGAATCTTGCAGACGACGTAATCGAGTGCGGGTTCGAAGAATGCTGAAGTCGATTTGGTGACGGAGTTGGTGAGTTCGAAGAGTCCGTACCCGAGTCCCAGTTTGGCCGCGACGAACGCAAGGGGGTAACCTGTGGCTTTAGAGGCCAGTGCGGACGAGCGGCTCAATCGGGCGTTGACCTCGATGACGCGATAATCCTCGGATTCAGGGTCGAAAGCGTACTGCACGTTACACTCGCCGACAATGCCCAGATGGCGGATGATGCGGATGGCAAGGGCACGTAGCTTGTGGTACTCGGAGTTGGTGAGAGTCTGCGATGGTGCGATGACGATGGACTCGCCGGTGTGGATGCCAAGTGGGTCGAAATTCTCCATGTTGCAGACAGTGATGCAGTTGTCGTATCGGTCGCGAACGACCTCATACTCAATCTCTTTCCACCCTTTGAGCGATTTCTCAACGAGCACTTGTGGCGAGAAAGAAAACGCTTTCTCTGCTATGACGTTGAGTTCCTGTTCGTTGTCGCAGAATCCCGAGCCGAGTCCACCGAGTGCGTATGCGGCGCGGATGATGACGGGATATCCCAGTTCGGCCGCGGCTCGGCGTGCCTCGTCGATAGTCTCACATGCTTCGGACTTGATGGTCTTGACATCTATTTGGTCGAGTTGACGAACGAACAGTTCGCGATCTTCGGTGTTGATGATGGTTTCAACGGGTGTTCCCAACACTTGCACTCCGTATTTGTCCAAAACGCCTGAACGATAGAGCGCAACGCCGCAGTTGAGGGCCGTCTGTCCGCCGAACGAGAGCAAGATGCCATCGGGGCGTTCTTTGGCTATTAGGCGCTCAACGAAATAGGGCGTAACGGGCAGAAAATAGATGTGGTCGGCCACCCCTTCGGAGGTCTGGACAGTGGCGATATTGGGGTTGATAAGCACCGTTTCGATGCCCTCTTCTCGGAGTGCCTTGAGGGCTTGTGAACCGGAGTAATCGAACTCGCCGGCCTCACCAATCTTAAGCGCGCCGGAACCGAGAACCAGTACTTTGTGGATGTTTTCCAGTTTCATGTCTTTGGATGGAATCTGAGGATGGAATAGTAGTTATCGGTAGAGAAGTTTCACGAAGTCGTCGAAGAGGAACTCGGTATCGACAGGTCCGGAACAGGCCTCGGGATGGAACTGTGCGGAGAACCATGGTTCTGAGACGTGACGAATCCCTTCGTTGGAGCCATCGTTCATGTTGACAAAGAGTGGTTGCCAGTCGTGTGGGAGGGTGGAGGCATCGACGGCGTATCCGTGGTTTTGTGAGGTGATGAAACATTGGTCGGTGCCGACCATGCGAACGGGTTGGTTGTGTGAACGGTGTCCGTACGGCAGTTTGTAGATAGTTGCACCGGCAGCTTTTGCCAACAATTGGTTGCCCATACAGATTCCGAAGATGGTCTTGTGCTCCCTTAACCAGGTAGCGATAAAATTTACAGTAACAGAGCATGTGTTCGGATTACCCGGTCCGTTGGATAGGAAGAGTCCATCGGCGGGTATAGTGTTGAAATCGTAGTCCCATGGGACGCGGATAACCTCTACTCCTCGGTTGATAAGACAGCGGATGATGTTATGTTTGACGCCGCAATCGACGAGGATAACTTTCTTGGGAGCGCCTTCGTTGTATCGGATGACCTCGCGGCAGGACACTTGCTCAACGAAATTGATGTCCTCATACTGCGGTTGTGGTGGCGGTGGGCAGTCCTCTATTTCGATAGAGCCGAGCATCACGCCTTGTTCGCGCAACAACATCGTCAGTGCTCGTGTGTCGATGCCGGTGATGCCCGGCACGTCCTCACGGAGGAGCCAATCGGCGAGTGTCTCGCGGCCGTTCCAATGACTGTACTCGCCGCTGTACTCGCTGCAGATGAGGGCACGTGCGTGGATACGTTCAGACTCCATAAAGCGTGCGAGTCCGTTAGGCAGCAACGAGCAGTCGGGCACGCCGTAGTTGCCGACGAGGGGATACGTGAGCGTGAGAATCTGTCCCGCATAACTGGGGTCGGTGAGCGACTCGGGATAACCCATCATCGCGGTGTTGAAGACGACCTCACCGCTCACGGGCACATCTGCCCCGAAACTCCGTCCTTCGAACGTGGTGCCATCACTCAAGCGCAAGGTGGCTTTTTTCATTGTCTCCATATTGTTGCTTCGCGGTCGGGTCCAACAGAGATGATACGAATGGGAGTCGCTAATTCGCGCTCCAAGAACGAGATATAATTGCAGAACGCAGCGGGCAAGTCCTCCTGTTTGGTGCAATGCGAGAGGTCGGTCTGCCAGCCCGGCAGTTCTTCATAAACAGGCTCGATGTCGTTATCTATGGAGAAGGGGAAATCGCGGGTGAGCGTGCCATTGATGCGATACGCCGTGCATGCTTTGATGACGGGGAAGGAGTCGAGCACGTCGGATTTCATCATGATGAGTTGCGTGACGCCGTTGAGCATGATGGTGTATCGCAGAGCGACCAAGTCGATCCATCCACAGCGTCGTTCTCTGCCCGTGACAGCCCCGTATTCGTGCCCGATGGCGCGAATCTGTGTCCCTGTCTCGTCGAACAGTTCTGTGGGGAAAGGTCCGGAGCCGACTCGTGTGCAGTACGCCTTGAAGATGCCGTACACCTCTCCGATGCGGGTGGGTGCGAGTCCGAGTCCGGTGCATGCCCCTGCACAGATGGTGTTACTGGACGTAACGAACGGGTATGACCCGAAATCGACATCAAGTAGCGAGCCTTGTGCGCCCTCACAGAGGATAGATTGGCCTGCGGCAAACGACTGATTGACAAAATGTTCGCTGTCGATGAGTCGGAATCGGCGAAGATAGTCAATGCTCTTCATCCACTCGTCTTCGAGTTCTGCGAGAGAGTCCAGCGAGACAGGGCTGCCATTGTTGGCCTGTGCGGCATCATTGAGTGCACGAATCATGTCGAGATGGCGGTTTCGTGCAGCCGTATATTTGTCATCGAAATGGTCGAGTATATCGCCTATACGCAGTCCATTGCGGCTCACTTTGTCGGTGTATGCAGGACCGATTCCCTTGCCGGTAGTGCCAATCTTGGCCTTACCTTTAGCAGCCTCGTTGGC
Source organism: uncultured Bacteroidales bacterium (assembly GCA_937892015.1). Classification (GTDB taxonomy): domain Bacteria; phylum Bacteroidota; class Bacteroidia; order Bacteroidales; family Paludibacteraceae; genus Colicola. The sequence continues at coordinate 10,965 of CALAUY010000116.1, forward strand.
CTTGTCGAGGAGTCGGTGGGTGGGTAAGATGAGGTGCGCTTTCTTGGAGATTAGGAGTCTCTCTCGGATGTCTTGTCCGGCCTCTGCCAGTTCGTCCGCTTCTTTTTGGAAGAGCACGGGGTCGAGTACCACACCATTGCCGATGAGGTTGAGTTTATCGCCCTGGAAAATGCCGGAAGGAATACTGCGAAGCACATATTTTTGTCCACCAAATTCGAGGGTGTGTCCGGCGTTGGGTCCTCCCTGGAAGCGGGCCACCACATCGTATTGCGGAGTGAGGAAATCGACCATCTTGCCTTTCCCCTCGTCTCCCCATTGAAGCCCTAAAAGAATGTCTGCTTTCATATGCCTAATTGGTTGTAGATATAATCGATGTTTTGCATGTAATAATCAAGAGTAAAGCAGCCGTCAATCTCGTCCATGGAGAGCAGTGCGGTCACTTGTGGCGTTTGTTTGAGTAGGTCTTGCATCTCACCGCCCTCGGTCAGAATGCGCATGGCAACGGGTTGTACGAGGTCGTACGCCTGTTCGCGCACGAGTCCTTTCCCGATGAGGGCGTTCATGACCCGTTGGGCGAAGATAGCACCGTGTGTGAGGCGGATATTGTGCAACATGTGGTCGGGATAAACGACCAAGTTGTCAAGAATACCCATGAGTCGTGCAAGCATATAGTCGAGCAACATCGTGGCATCGGGCAGTACGATGCGTTCGGTTGATGAGTGACTGATATCGCGTTCGTGCCATAAAGCAATATTCTCGGATGCAGTGCACATGTATCCGCGCATGACCCGGGCACATCCGCAGATGTTCTCTGACCCGATGGGGTTGCGTTTGTGTGGCATTGCCGATGAGCCTTTCTGTCCCTTTCGGAACGCCTCTTCTACCTCATGCACTTCTTGTCGCTGCATGTTTCGGATTTCGAGGGCTATTTGTTCGAGCGACCCGGCGATAACGGCGAGTGTAGCGAGGTAGAAAGCGTGACGGTCGCGTCCGAGTACTTGTGTGGCTATTTTCGCTGACTCGATGCCGAGATGTTCGCACACGTACTGCTGAATGAACGGCGGGATATTGGCGTAATTACCCACAGCGCCGGACAGTTTGCCCGCCTCTACTCCGCGTGCTGCCATCTCGAAGCGCTCTATGTTGCGCTGCATGGTGGCGTACCAGAGAGCCCATTTCAGGCCGAAGGAAGTGACATCAGCATGCATGCCATGCGTGCGGCCAATGACGGGCGTATATTTGAACTCTCCTGCCCGTCTCTTGAGGACGGCGGTGAACTGCTGCAAGTCGTCACGCAAGATGTTGTTGGCCTGTTTGAGTAGATAACCGTTGGCAGTGTCCACCACGTCGGTCGATGTTAGGCCGTAATGTACCCATTTGCGTTCTTCGCCGAGCGACTCGCTGACGGTGCGGGTGAAAGCCACCACATCGTGACGGGTGATTTCTTCTATCTCGTGGATACGGTCAACATCGAAAGTGGCGTTCGCCCGTAGTTTGACGATGTCCTCTTTAGGCACAATGCCGAGTTCGGACCACGCTTCTGCTGCAAGCAGTTCCACCTCGAGATAGGCATGGAATTTGTTCTTTTCCGTCCAGATATTGCGCATTGGAGCGCGAGTATAGCGATCAATCATTGTTTTTGTACGTTGTAAGATATTTGGTTATACGCCTCAAAGGCTTTGTCCAGTGCCTTTTCGACCGATTCGTCGGTGGCGAGAACGATGCCATAACGTCGGTGTCCGTGCACTTCGGGTTTGCCGAAGAGACGGAGTTGTGTACCGGGTATGGCGAGCACTTTGTCGAGTCCGTCGAACGTCACATCAGTGCCATCCCCATCAATGACGATTGCTTTACTGGCAGACGGTCCGAAGAAACGTATTTCGGGGATGGGGAGACCGAGAACGGCTCGTGCGTGGAGTGCGAACTCGCTGAGGTCTTGGCTAATCATCGTCACCATGCCGGTGTCGTGGGGGCGTGGGCTCACTTCGGAGAAAATGACCTCGTCTCCCCGTACAAACATCTCCACGCCGAAGATGCCGAACCCGCCGAGTGCATCGGTTATCTGCTTTGCTATGTTTTGTGCCGCAATGAGTGCCTCGTTGGTCATGGCTTGTGGTTGCCACGACTCCTGATAATCACCGTTCACTTGGTGATGTCCGATGGGCCGGAGGAAGGTCGTGCCGCCTATATGCCGGACGGTGAGAAGTGTTATCTCGTAATCGAAACGGATGAACCCCTCTACGATGACGCGTCCGGCACCGGCTCGTCCGCCTTGTTGTGCCTCGTTCCATGCCGACTCTACTTGGGCTTCATTGCGGATAGTTGACTGACCATGTCCGGAGGACGACATGATGGGTTTGACCACACAAGGAATGCCAATCTTGCGGACCGCCTCGATGAACTCGTTGTGGTTGTCGGCGAAGAGGTACGGCGCAGTGGGCAGTCCCAACTGTTCGGCTGCCAGTCGCCGGATGGCCTCACGGTTCATTGTGAGGAAAGTAGCATTGGCGGTGGGGATAACTCGGTAACCCTCTTTCTCTAATTCGACGAGGGTGGGCGTGGCGATTGCTTCCACTTCGGGGATGATGAGTGAGGGGTGTTCAAGCTCCACTATCTCGCGTAGTCGCGCGCCATCGAGCATGTTAAAGACGTGCGAGCGATGTGCCACTTGCATAGCAGGCGCGTTGGGGTAACGGTCGCACGCAATCACTTCGACACCGTAACGTTGGAGTTCGATGGTCAGTTCTTTTCCCAGTTCGCCGCTTCCGAGCAGCAATGCGCGTGTCGCGACTTGAGTAAGTGGTGTCCCAATTTTCATTGTAGTACAAATATTTTTTCAGAACTTCCGTTAGTGATTATTTCGTGATAAGTTAGTTATTCGTTGGTTGTAGCACTTCAGTGTGTTATACATTAGCATGGAGATGGTCATGGGACCAACTCCGCCGGGCACAGGAGTAATTGCACCTGCTACAGGAGCTGCACTCTCGTAATCAACATCGCCCACCAGTTTGCCGCTGTCTGTACGGTTGATACCCACATCAATGACTGTAGCGCCGGGCTTAACCATTTCTCCTGTGATGACTCCGGGACGTCCTACTGCTACTACTAAGATATCTGCTTCTTTGCATACAGCTGCTAAATCAGCTGTCCGGCTATGAGCTATCGTTACTGTGCAGTTTTTATCGAGCAATAGTTTTGCAATCGGTTTGCCAACAATATTGCTACGTCCTACAACTACGGCGTGACGCCCCTCGAAGACAGTACCGCTTTGCTCCAGCAATGCAATGATTCCCAGCGGAGTACAAGGCACTATTGCGTCTTCGTTGAGCCATAGTCTGGCGACATTAGAGGGATGAAAACCATCCACGTCTTTCTCCGGCGAAATGGTCTCTATCACTCTCTGCTCATTGATATGTTTGGGCAGAGGGAGTTGCACCAATATACCATCTACCCTGTCGTTCTCGTTGCGCTCACGGATAACACGGAGTAGCTCATCCTCGCTTACCGAAGCGGGCAGTTGGATTAACTCTCCGTCAAAACCACAGTATTCTGTAGCCTTGATTTTGCTTCTGACGTACGACATACTGGCTGGATTCTCACCTACGATGATCACATCCAGACATGGCTTGCGACCATACCGGGCAGCAAGAGTTGCCACCTCCTCACGAATGTGTTCTTTCTGTCGTTGTGCTATTTGTTTACCATCTATTATCATAATGCCCAATGTGCTATGTCTTTTCTATAATATAAATTGGTACAACGGATTTTCTGAATCTCCGCATAAACTTTCTGGTGTGCTTCACGGATATCTTCTCCGTGTGCGATACACATGAGTACACGTCCTCCGTTGGTATATAGTTTGTTTTCCTGACGTTTTGTCCCCATATGGAGGACTAATCCGTCAAATTTGTCTGTACCGGAAATCTCCACTCCTTTCTGATAATTTCCGGGATAACCGCATGATGCCATCACTACACCAACTGTGGCTTGTTTGTGCCAGACAATTGACTCCAATTCTTCGCCAGTCGCTATAGCGTGGAAGACCGTATAGGCATCACTCTCCATGAGTGGTAGAACGACTTCTGTCTCAGGATCGCCGAAACGGGCGTTGAACTCAATCACCTTAATGCCATCAGCGGTCTTCATAAGCCCTCCGTATAACACTCCTGTAAGCGGTCTTCCCTCTCGCTCCATGGCATCGGCTACGCGCTGAAGAATATTGGTCAAAGCCCATTGCTCTTCTTCCGCAGTGATAAATGGCAGCGGTGTATATGCGCCCATTCCTCCGGTGTTCGGACCTTTGTCTCCGTCATAAGCGCGCTTGTGATCCTGACTCAACGGCATCGGATAAACATGATGGTGATGCACAAAAGCCATGAATGAGAACTCAGGCCCTTCCAGATAATCTTCTATCACCACTCTTCCTTTTCCGAATGTTTCACCGATTAGCATATCCCGTAGTGCTTGTTCCGCCTCCGCTTCATTTGCAGCAATCACTACTCCTTTTCCGGCAGCCAGACCATCGTATTTGAGCACAGTAGGATATGTATTGCGAGTGCGTACATACTGTATTGCTTCGTCGTAATCGCCGAAACTGCAATAAGCCGCAGTGGGGACGTTATATTTGGCCATCAGTTCTTTGGCAAACTCCTTACTGGCCTCAATTTGTGTGGCTGCCTTGGAATGGCCGAAAACCGGTATTCCCGCTGCGCGGAAAGCATCTGCAACACCTGCACTCAATGCAGCTTCTGGACCCACTACGCAAAGATCTATGGCCTTGTTTTGTGCGAAAGCAAGCAGTTGTTCCACTTCCGTATCTTTGATTGCCGCACACTCTGCCAAATCAGCAATGCCGGCATTACCCGGAGCACAATATATTTTGCTTACATGACTACTGCGGCTCAGTTGATAAACGATAGCGTGTTCACGA
>CALAUY010000117.1 GCA_937892015.1 uncultured Bacteroidales bacterium
CTAATCTGACTCCTCCCCTAAGGTAGGGGAGGTCCCGCTTGCGGGGGAGGGGTATGAAACTGCCGAGTACGACACACACGCTCTTCGACCTTACTCATTCGTTCGATTCGGGTGATTCGTGTTCGAAAACCCTTGCACTCCAAAACGTTTTCAGCATCAGTACATTTATCTGAACTCCTGCCCTCCATATTTACTAATTTACCACGCGAAGCGATCGTCCGAAGCACAGCGTAGGAAAGAAATTTTTAATTTTTAATTTTTAATTGAACAAAGTATATGCGTGAACTCATCCACTGGAACATCGACCTTGCCCTCCTTGCTTGGCAGCAGCCCGATGAATACGGCCGTTCCTACGAACTCCGTACCCGCGACAAGCGCGCAGTCAAGGACCTCCGTCTCCACCAACCCACCGCCACCCTCTCCGGCAATATCCGTGATGTCGTCAACCAATCCCAAGTCCATTCCTACCAATGGAACACGGATGGTTTTTACCTCGACCGCAACCATCCCACCAACATGGATCTGCAACTGTACCTCGTTTTCCGTTACCCCTATGTCCCCATCCCCGACGGTGCCCAACTCTCCCGCCTCCAATCCAAAAAACCTCCACCCAACTACCTCCCCCCCGACGAGTACGGAAGAAAATGAAGAATTTGTAAATGAAGAATTTGTAAATTAATAACTCGTCCCATTGCGTATTCGTCCAATTCGTGTGATTCGTGTTCGAAAAACCACCATCCGCATGGCTCTTTGACTCCAATTTTGTATATACATTTTTCGAACCCCCTCCATACCCCCTCCATACCCTCTTCAAACAACCTCCACGCGAAGCGATCGTCCGAAGCGCAGCGTAGGAAAGAAACAATCTCAAACAATCTCAAACAATCTCAAACAATCTCAAACAACTTCAAACAACTTCAAACAACAACAACCCAATGAGAAAGATTTATGTTCGTGGTTACAACCACTACTCACACAAGCGCACGCGCCAACTGCTCATCCGCCTCAACGAGGCCGAGTGGAATTTCCTCTTCGACCTCATGACGGTGCTGCATATCCATAACATGTCCGAATGGATTCGCAACCAACTCTTCCACGCCTATCAGTCCCTCTCCTCAGAGCAAAAGAAACAGATGGCCGATGTCGCCGACTGGCGCGCCACAGAGGACAATTTGTAGATGAATAATTTCTATATCTTCAGGGTCAGTCGATTCTAATCAAACTAGCTCCGCAGGAGCGCTCCCCTACTTTAGGGGAGGAGTCAAACCAAAATTAGTTATCAAAATTAGTTATTGTAAGGTTAGGCCGGTGGGGGTGTATTTTTTTTCGTTGCGAATGATGACGAGTTGTCCGTTCTCGAAGCGTTTGATTGCGCGGAACGTGGTGTTCGTTTCGGGTGTTTCGGGCAGGGCATCGATGCCTGTGCCCCATTGCGAGTAGAGCCATCCGACTCGCCAATTCAGGTTATTCATGAATTGCTGTCGAGCGTAGTCCATGTCACCGTTGGTTCGTACGTTGTTGCTTCGCCGCCATCGTTCGGCATCGCGTTGTGCGGCTTGACTGATATGGGTGCAGAACGTTTGAATATCAGTGTGTAAGTCGTCTAAATCGTGGGTGTAGAACGTGTGCCATAGTTCTTGTACGCGCGTCTGAAAGCGGGGGAAAGAGGCGAGTTGCCCTATCCAGTATTGTGGAAAAGATGGTCCATCGTACACGAAACGTTCTTGATGTCGCCAAAACGAGTTGCCAAAATCCCATACCGGTCCGAACATCCACTTGGCAGTGTCTTGCGTGTCGCGGTAAAAAAAGCAGCTGCCATGGAACGATTCAGTATTCTCTATTATCTCTTGTACGAGGTAGAATCGTGCCAGTTCGTCGAGTTCGATTAGTTGCTCCCAATGGGCAGACGTGGGCTCGTAGATTGCGGCGTTAAGCGTCTGCATCTCCGCGGTGATGTAGTTGCGTTGCAAGACACTGAGGGTGTCGGGCGTTTTGACTGTGATGGCGATGTTCTGTCCGTTGCCTTCTGTGACGTGTATCTGTCCGTCAGCGCTATAGTTGTCGATTTCGAGCAACCACCCGCCAAAGAGGGAGTCAGGATTCGTGTTGTTGTCGGGTTGTCGGGCCACATCTATCCTATGGGGCTGAATACGAATCGTTTCCGTGAGGAAATACAGTCCCTCATACGAACCGTTGAGCACTAATTCGACGGGCACTTGATGAGGTGTCCATCGTAGTCCGATAGTTTCGCTGAGCATGTATCCGACGGTGTTCCGAAGAAATCCGAGGTTGTCGTCGGCACCGGCCATGAGTGCCCAACGTTTTCCGGATGGCATGCCCAGAACGGGCGCACTGACATCGAGTTTGATTTTGTAAGGTTTTTTGTCGAACCCTGTCCAAGTCCAGTTGCCACGTCCGTGTATCTGCATCGTGCGCGGGTTAGCAGCCGTGCCGAGTGTGTCGTACTCGGCGAGTCCGAGGTTGTCGATATAGATTGTGCCGTTGATGTACGTCTCTTTGTCGGTGATAGGTTGTCCGAAAGTGTTGACATACACGACAGGCAGCGTGCCGGATGGATTGAGTGCCTGTGCAGGCATGGTGCAGGTGAGCCCCATCACGAGAAGGACGAGCTCGGCAGGCGTTTTCTTGCGCTTCTTGATGAAGAGAACAGGCAATAACAGTACAAGTCCTAAAAGCAGCAGAATAATCACTCCGATGCCGATGCGGAGCACGTGCCAAAGAGTAGGGGAGTCGTCCGTTGGTGCTACTTGCACGGGTTCGGAGCGGTAATCTTTGAGCATGAAAGCCACCATGTAGAGGCGTGCATTGGCGGGGGCTTCGGATTTCTGCATATAATAAACAAGATTCGCGCGCGAAGGTGCTTTGATATAGACTTGCGCGGTAGAGTGGGGCATGATGTTCACCTCGTTTCGAATCTCATCTTTGCCGAGGCTCTTACCGCTCTCGTCCATATACGTGAGTTTAGCACGGACGTAGGTGACCCGTTGGTCGGTGGTGTTTCGGAGGGTGAGCACGGCCGTTTTGTCGTCGATATGTTGCTCGTACGACACCATCAAGATGTCGCCAGTTGCCACTTTTTGGGCCGACAGATTCATCGACAATGCCAGTAGCAAAAGGATGTATGTTGTTCGTCTCATTGTGTCGTTTTTGTTGGTTTTAAGACTACATTTTTTCGAAATCGGGTGCAAAGATACTGCTTTTTTTTGACTTATCCAAACTTTTTTCACTTTTTTCTTGCGTATATCAAAAAAAAATTGTAACTTTGCGGCATAATAAACAAAATTCTTATGAAACGAATGGCTTTTTTGATGATTCCTATGCTTACATTAGCAGGATGTCAATCGCGCAAAGCGACCTACAATTCAGTACTTGAATATCCGGTGAAAGATGCTCCGTGCGAGGAGGCTGTTTATTCACCTGACAACACGTTGTTCTCAGTCTGGTCACCCAATGCAGACAGTGTGATGCTCTATCTGTATGATGCCGGTGAGGGTGGAGAACCGCTGCGTTCGGCGAGTATGCAACCACGCAAAGACGGTAGTTGGATTAGCAAGCAGCGCGGCAATCTGGAGGGTCTGTTCTACACGTTTCGCATCAAGGAGAACGGTCGTTGGTATGAAGAGACGCCGGGTATTTTTGCCATGGCAGTCGGCATCAATGGCGAGCGTGGTGCCGTGGTGGATATGGCAAAAACTAATCCTGAAGGTTGGGCGGACGATAAGCGTCCTGAGCTGAAGAGCCTGAACGATGCGGTTATCTATGAGATGCATTGGCGTGATTTCTCTGCTCATCAGAACGGCCATTTCCGCCACCCGGGTAAGTTCCTTTGCTTGACTGAGACGGGAGTACAGACAGAAGGCGGCCAGCCCTTAGGACTCGACCATCTGCGGCAGTTGGGCATCACCCACATCCATATCCTCCCGTCGTACGACTATGGTTCGATAGATGAGCACGGCGGTGAGGG
>CALAUY010000118.1 GCA_937892015.1 uncultured Bacteroidales bacterium
AAACAGTGCAGACAAAAATGTTTAGTTGCCAAAGAGTGCAGAGAGTGCAAAGAGTGCAAAGTGTGCAAAATTTTTGTGTAGATAGTAGGAAAATGGACCAAGAGTAGAGTAGGCATAGTAAGCAAAGTAGGCATTATATGTGAGCGGATAGTAGTGCTTGGGTGGTGGTTTGGGTGGTGGTTTGAGTGGTGGTGGACGGCATCTTGCACGGAAGAAAACAAGGAAAATCACAGAAAAATGCGATGGGAAACGACAAAAAAAGCGAATTTGGTATGCTTTTTGAGGGGTGTTTGTTTGCGTGATTGAAGGAACGAAGAACGAAACGATAGGACGAAAGCGGATGGATGGTTTGGGAAACACGAATCAAACGAATGATATTATTGACAAAATTGGACCGCCCGTACGGGCTATTTACGATTGGACGATTGATTGACAATTGAAAAGATTGACTAATTTAACAAATTCTCGCGGTATTCAGTTTCATACCCCTCCACCGCAAGCGGAACCTATATGCAATGAATAATTTGTAAATTTGTAAATTTGAAAATTATACCTATGCTACAGTTTCATACAATAGAGAAGCAATATAAACAATATAAATAAACAAACAAACAATAAGTATAAAGAAACGATATAAATAAACAACATAAAATATGGCAATGTGGGTGGTGGTGATAGTGATTGTTTGTATGGCAGTGGTGCTGTGGTTGGTTTTCGGCATCAACTGGCGAAGCATGCGCAACTATGAGCGTCGTCACAACTCGCTTCAGGCGCGTATGATGGAGGAAGAGACGGAGTCGTTGCGGCAGTTGCTTTTCTCCGAGCGTGATAGTCAACGAGTAGAGGAGCGTTTTCGTCCGTTGGCTGTGCTGCTAACCAAGCACGGTCGTCCGGCTGTATCCACGTCTGAACAGGAGATTATCACCACCGGTCGGCGCAAGCAGGAGTTGCTTATCCGAGACATAATGGACGCGAAAGAGTCGATTCACATGGAGTATTTCCATTTCGGAATCGACAGCGGAAGTCGGCAGATACGCAGTCTGCTGATGCAGAAAGCGGAGCAGGGTGTCAAGGTGCGGTTCATCAACGAGAACATCGCCAATTTTCCTATCCCCAGCACCTATTTCCACCGGATGCGTCGTTCGGGCGTGGAGGTGGTGAATTTCACGAACACGGGTCTGTCGCTGCTGCGTTTCCTGATTTCGTTGAGTTACCGCGACCACCGCAAGATAGTGGTCATAGACGGTCGCATCGGTTATACGGGCGGGATGAACATCAACAACCACTATTTCTACCAATGGCGCGACACGCACTTGCGTCTGACGGGCGATGCTGTGGCGAGTCTGCAATACGCTTTCTTAGACACGTGGTTCGCAGCCGGTGGTCGGTTGCAACAACCGTTGGTGTCTCTTTTCCCGATGCTGAACGACTCGGTCGAGTCGTCGGGTGCATTGACGCAGATCACGCCAGACGATCCCACCTCTCCCGAACCGCTGCTGCAGTCGGCTTATGAGTGGGTATTGGACCATGCGCGCGAGTATGTATGGCTTCAGAGTCCGTATCTGGCACCGCCGGACTCGCTGCTGCAAGCGATGCGCGGAGCTGTCGCGCGAGGCGTGGAGGTGCGCATCATGTTCCCCGAAGAGTGCGACACGAAGATTATGCGCCCCATCAATGAGTCGTATTACGCTGATTTCTTGAATGCCGGAGTGCGGCTTTTCAGTCGCAGTGGCGAGTTCATCCATTCGAAGACTATCATCGCGGACGATTACCTCTCCTGCGTGGGAACGACCAATCTCGACTACCGCAGTTTCGGTATCGATTTCGAGATTAACACGTTCTTCTACGACCGTGATGTGGCCATGCGGCAGAAACGTATCTTCGAGGACGAGTTGCCTCGCTGCCGCGAGTTGACGGAAGAGGACTTGTCGCGCACCTCTTTCTTCCGTCGGCTGTGGCAGATGATCATGCGTCGGCTGACTCCTATTGTGTGAGTTTATCGATGCCAAAAGTGCACAAAAATGCACGTTGCGTTCGCAAAACGTAGTTTTTTGTCTCAAAAATAGCGCAAAAAGTCAGCAAAGGGGCGTTTTTCGTGCATTTTTATTTGCACATGTCGAAAAAAAGCAGTAATTTTGCAGTCCAAAATGAAATGAAGGTATGAAAAAGATTTGTGTATTCATAGTAACTCTTTGTTGCGCCATGACGGTCGGTGCTTACGAGTACCCGTATCTCGTGTTTACTAACACGTCGGGCACGACCACCGTTCTTGGTGTGAGCAACCTGACGTTGACTGTCAGCGGCGCGCAGTTACAAGTGACGAACGCAGACGGAACGACGCAGTTCACGCTCACCGATTTGCGGAACATGCAGTTCTCCACCGATGGCGACACCATCACGAGCATTGAGCACGTGCTGGATGCCACCAAAGCGGTGATGGTATATAGCATGACGGGCATACAGCTCGGCTCTTTTGATAGTCTTCTGCATGCGGCGAGGAGTCTCGGCAGGGGTGTGTATGTGGTAACAGACGGAACGAACGCTCAAACGGTGGTGGTAAGATGAAACGGATTGCTTCTCTTCTGGCTGCCGCAATAGTTGCGGGCAGTCTGGCAGCGCAGACACTCAATGTGCAAGTAGGTAACATAACGTATCTTTTCCCTGCCACAGAAGCCGGTGTGATGACCTATTCGAACGGCAGCACGCTGACGGTGATGGGCAAAGAGTTCACGTTGACCGATATCAGCAGCATGTTCGTCGATGAGACAGAAGTGACGGACGGCAATGTGAGTGTGGTCTATAACGGCACGACGACAGCTATCACCGTGGCCGGTAATATAGCGCAGTACCTTACTATCGCGCAGTCGGGCGCGCACGTCTCTTTCACGCAAAGCAGCACGTTGGCGGAGGAGATAACGTACTCTCTCTCCGGCACATCGACCAACGGCGGGTTCTACATGAGCGGCAGTTACAAGGCGCCGGTGGAGCT
>CALAUY010000119.1 GCA_937892015.1 uncultured Bacteroidales bacterium
GTCACCTTCCATACACCGCTCACGAAAGAGGGAACGTTCGCCACGTACCACCTTGCTTCGTACGAGGCCGTGCCGGGACAAACAAAGGGTTTCTTTCGGCATCTCCGACGCTCAGCTCTGATTATCAATGCTGCACGAGGCGGAGTGGTGGACGAGGAGGCGTTGCTGCAAGCAGGTAACCCCTGCGTCATCGACACGTGGGAAGGTGAACCCGTCATCCGCCGCGAACTGCTGGCGAAGAGTATGCTCGGCACGTATCATATCGCCGGTTATACCCGAAGAGGTAAGTACAACGCCTCCCAGATGGTGCTTGATGCCATGCTGCACCACTTCGGACTGGCAGACATCGCAATCCCTGACCCGCCCGACGATGCCCCGCACATCTGGGATATCCGTGCCGTCAGCAACCAACTGAAAGCCCAACCAGCCCGCTTCGAGTACTTACGCGAGCATTACCCGCTGAGATGAGATGAGCTGAGATGAGATGAGGAAAAAGGATACATCTCTCTCGCAAAGCGGATTCAACGCTCGTCCTTATTCTTATGCTCAATATCCCTCGTTCTGGGTTAAGTGGGTGTTGGTCATGAGCGCTTGGAGCGGAATAGGAAAGACCGTCAAATAGTTTGAGTTATTTAACCCATTGGACGTATTAGACGTATTAGACGTATTAGACGTATTAGACCTATTAGACGTATTAGACCTATTAGACCTATTGGACTCATTGGCCTTATTGGACTCATTGGCCCTATCCTCAAAGAGCCCGAAACGTATCTGGTCTTGGCGATGCCAGCCTTCCCACATCAGCTCCATCCAGCGTTCGTAATAGATATTCTCCAGCGTTGCCTCGCGTGGAGAGGTGGTGACGTTCAGCGCAATTGCTTCGCGCAGATGAACGCGGTCGAACTCCTCTTGTCCGTTCTCCCCATTCCGCACTTTCGCTTCAGAAATCATCAGATAAACATCGGCGAGTCGAAAGAGCACAATATCGGTGTTGCGCAGTTGCCCATCGAAGATGCCGCCCGGGTCGTAAGCATATTTCTGCATGCGTGCACCGGCAGTGGCCACGTATGGACTGCCGGTGAGAACCATCTCTACCTCTCGCGGCTGATAGATGAGCGTGTCGCCATTGGAGAGAATCAGCGGCTCGCCGTTCACCCTGACCATGTCGGCAAAGAACGTGCCATCAAACCGACAATCCTTGTCCGGAGTGCCGTACCCGAACACATCGAGCGTCTGTTGCGTGGCACACGAGCCGTTCTCGCCCCCGTATCCCAGTGCCGCTGCGTGCTGATAATGCAGACTGCGGAAGAGGTTCTTGAATCGATGGGGATAGATGGTCGGGTTCATCGGGATGGTGAAGATATTCTCAGCTGCATCCTCGTTATAGACAGCGAAACAGTCGCTCTGACTCTGACACATCTTGTGCCCCGCTGCAGACGCAAGGATGCACGTCCCGTAATGTATGACAGCCTCCCATGCGTTGAGCGTCTCGTGGCCGCAAAGCAGCTGAATGTCAGCACCGTCGGGTTGGATGCCATCCGTCAGGTCATCATCGGTCCATACTGCCGCGTTCAGTGCCATTTTCATCAACATAAAACATGCGACGGGGTACGTGATGCGCCCGTAATACTCGCCCCTGCATGTGCTTTTCTCATCGGCGAGATAGGGTAGTACCGCTTGCAGTTCGTCCCACGTGAAGCGAAAGACCTCACTGCGTTTCGACTGCCGAATCTCGTTGACGCTGATACCGCTCGCAGTGACGATAGGTACTCGTCCAAAGAGGTCAACCAAGTACATGTAAGCCATCGCCCTCACAGCCCGTACTTCGGCGTTGTACGCAGTCAGCTGCTCATCAGTCACTAAACTGCCAAACCGGTCGAGTAGTCCGAGTGAGTTGTTGCACAACTCAACGAGTTGGAACAGATAGAGCCAAGCGTTCAGACAGACCTCGTTGTCGTCTGTCCATGTGTGCTCGTAGAGGTCCATCCACAGCCCGCCATCGAGCCAATCGCCGCCGCGGACGGGGATGATGGCCTCGTCGGATGCGAACGTCTGGAGGTCGTAGATGCCGCGATAAGTGCCTTGCAGCCCCGCGCCGTCGGTGTCACTACCAATATGTGTGTAGAGTGACAGAACAGCTTGTTGGCGCAACATCGACGCTGAGGTGATGACCGACTCTGTCGGTTGCGCAGAACGATAGTCCTCATCGAGAAAACCGCAACCGCCAAGACCGAACACGGAAAGAGTGAGAAGCGTGATAATCAATATATTGTGTCGAGGTACTTTCATGTTACAACTGTATTTGCAAGGAAAAACTATATGTGCGGGCAACGGGGTACGAACGTTTGTCATCCACGCCCAACGTACCATCGATGACCGTACTGTTGATGATAGGTGTCAGTCCCGAATAGGCGGTGATGGTGGCGAGATTATTGACCGAGACGGAGAGGCGCAGAGCCGATAATCGCCATTCGGGTTTGCAGGGTAACGACCACCCGAGCGTCACGTAATCGATGTTGACGTAGTCGCCCCGCTCGAGCCAATAGTCGGTAACGGTTAAGTCGTTGATATTCGCCTCATTAGCTCCTCTCATCACGTTGTAGTATGGCAGACTGCCCATGTTCATGTAACTGAGGGCCGAACCGTTGAATATCTTGTGGCCGAAAGCGCCATTGAACTGAATGGAGAGGTCGAACTGTTTGTATCGGACGGAGATGTTACTGCCGAGCAGCACTTTGGGCGTTGCCTGCCCGCATACCTGTCGGTCACCACCGTCAGAGAGATCGATGAGTCCATCTCCATCAAGGTCGGCCACCTCGTACACCTGCTCGCCGTTCGCTTGCGTCGTCAGCCCCGTGCAATGGGGCAGATAGAACACGCCGAGTGGTTGTCCGGGAATCTGATAGACCACGTCGGTGTTGCCGCCATGCAGCCCCGCTCCGTTGACCGACGCAATGGGGGTGTACGTCGGGGCTGTGAGGTACTCGCCCTGATAGTAACCGTCTAACGAGAGTAGTCGGTTGTGTTGCCACGTGAGGTTGATGCCGATATTGAGGTCCCAGTCACGGCTCTGCACTGCCGCTAAGGCCAGTCCTACCTCAACGCCCGTGTTCTCCATCGTGCCGAGATTGGCCAGCAGTTTGTCGTACAAGAAAGGCGGAACTGACACGGTGTAGTTGTACAGCATGTCGTAGATGTACGAATAGTAGTAATCAGTCATGATAACCAATCGGTTATGCCATAGTCCGAGCTCCACTCCCGCGTTGGTCGTTTGCGTTTTTTCCCACGTGAGATGGCTGTTGGCGTTCTGTGTGATGCCGAGTATAACGTCCGGCATCCCGTCCGCTTGGATGATACCCGTTGGTCGGAGCAGTTGGAGCGACTGATAAGCAGCGATGCCCCCGAGATTGCCCGACATACCCCATCCGGCACTGATTTTCAGGCGCGTCAGGGCATCAACGTCCTGCAACCATGGCTCACGTTTGATGTCCCACGCAGCGCTGACAGACGGGAAGAATCCCCATTTATGTCCCGCCCCTGCCACCGAGCCGCCATCGCCTCGTGCCGTCACGTTCAGGCTGTATCGGCCGAGGGCTGTATATGCCACACGTCCCATGGCCGAGAGCAGTTGTTGCCGTTCGTGGTAACTACCCGTGCCGTCCCAGAGTCGCAATGCGCCGATGGCGAGGTTATCGTATCCGAAAGCATTAGAGGCCAATCGGTTCACGGTGACATGGAAATCCGTTTGTATGCGCCCTTGCATCTCTCCCAGCAGCTCTGCCTCTACGTGATGGCGTTCGGACTCGTCATAGACGTACTGTAGTCTGAAATTAGTCATCCACACATTCGTCTTGCCTGCTCCGCGATACACTTGGCCCGTGCTGGCAATATACGTTGGGTAGAAGCGGCTTTCCTCATCGGCATCGTAGCTGTAACTGCCATATATTCGTGCCGTCAGCCCGTATCCGATGTCGCCTGTCACGGCAAGACTCGTGTTGAAATGCATCGCATCGTTATGTTTCTTAATATTGAGTAGCGACTGCGGATGGTTAATCTGACTGGCATCGACGTACGCCGTGAAATTGTCGCTGCCATCGGTGACCATCGGAAACGTGGGGTTGAACGCCGCTGCCGAGTACCACAGTTTCTGCACATCGTCGGCGTAGCGGTTGTTGCTGATAGCACCGAACAGTCCCAAATCGAACGTCAGTCGCTTATCGAGCGCGTATTGCGTCACATCCACTTTCGAGGTGAAATTGCGTGTCCCGAGGTTTTGGACGATACTGTTCGTCTCGCTGTAACTCAACGAAGCGCGGTAGTTGGCCGTGCTGTTGCCGCCACCGAGAGCGATATGGTGGTTCTGCACCAATCCCGTTCGGATGATAGCTCGTTGCCAGTCAGTGGAGCCGCCATTATCTACAATCGTCATGTGATGCGCGTTGGTTACCGTGCGGTACTCGTCAGCTGTCAGCATCGGTAAGAAACGGTCAGCGTGCGCAAAACCGACATCCCCCGCATAACTGATATGGAACCGCCCCTCACTGCCGCGACGTGTATGTACCTCGATGACACCGGCCGCGCCACGTGCCCCGTACTGCGCCGTCTGGGACGCATCTTTGAGGATAGTGAACGACTCGATGTCGCCGGGGAAGATGGTGGAGAGTGTCCTGAGGTCCGACGACATCCCATCGATAATCACCAACGGCTCGTTGCCGCCCGTGAGCGAGTGGTTGCCGCGCACACGCACCGACGACAGCATCGCTTCGGGGTTAGTACTCGAACCCACAGTGACGCCTGCAGCCTGTCCGTTCAGCACGTCGAGCGAGTTCACTAAAAAACCTCGTCGCGAAGTCTCTACCCGCAACGTGTCCGTCAGCGTCTCTTCAGCCCGTGTCTGCGTCTGTGTCTCTTGGTTGGTCTCGGCACGGGCATACTTGACCCATCCCGCACTGCAGGCTGCTATCAGCAGTATGGCTATTTTCCGTTTCAATGCTGTGTATGTTTTTCAGGTTATTGTATGTGGATGGTGGACTACTTTTGTTTGTCGAGACCGATGGTGAGGCTGAGGATAACTCCACGGGGGATATTGAGTTGCAGTGCTCGGCGTTGCAGTCCTCCGGTTAGTTGATCTTCGAACGTGTACTCCACCAGCTCTGTTCCGAAGTCATAGACGTTGTAACACGTGGCTTCAACCGCGATGGGTACTTCCTTGATGTGACCTTGATACCGTGCGTGGAGGTCGAAATTGAAGAAAGCGTCCTTGCGTCGCCCGAAATGGTTGTCAATCAGGTTGATGCCTTTAGTCGTGGTGTTATAGACGGCTACTTGTGCGTGCGTGTACGTGCCGGCGTGTGATGCAGGTGCGTGGTACGCGTACTCAAAAGAGGAGAAAGGTGTTCCGTCCTTGAACTTGCCGGAAACAGAGACTGACCATCGGTCGCTTATCTTCCACCCAATCAGCATGCGGGCGATGAAAGAGCGGTCTTGGTCGAGCCTCCCGAGCATGCGGTAATCGCCCGGGTTCTCGGCGTTGAGCAGGATATTCGGGTTGGCGGTAGATTCGGAGAGCGCGTTGAGGTTGTTTTGCAAGGGCCCGTTGCCCAGTGCAGAGACGCCTGTGAGCCAATAGCTCTGCCAAGAGATACTGAAGAGCAGGTGCTCTGTTTCGAGGCTGTACTTGGCCACGTTAGAAAGCCAGAACGGGTTGTGGATGAGGAAATGGTCAGGGAAGAGACTACTCTGCTGCATGTTGACCACTTGGTAGCGCGTCTCGGCGGCATCGTAGAAATAAATGCCGTTCTCGTCGTAGAGCCCGTACTCTTCAGGTGTACCATCAAATTGCGTGACCCATTGGTTGTAATAGACCCGAAAACTCGTGAGGAGGGAGAACTCGTGGTGCGAATGGGGACCGTTCCAGTTGAAACGAAAAGGCACGTCGAGCAGAGCGTACGAGGACTGTCGGAGTCCTTTTGCGGGTGTATGGTATCGCCCGCCTGTAGTGCGGTAAATATTGCTCTGCGTAATCGGTTCGCTGCTCTCGGGGCCGATGTACGCATACACCCCATTGAGGTAATCGGGCGAGAGGAAGAGCACATCTTCGTACGAATAGCGGCAACGATAGTTCGCAAGGGTGATGCCCATGGTGAACCATTTAGCGGGCGTGAGATGGATGCCGAGCATCGCTTCCCAGTTGGGTGAGAGGACGGTATGCTCGCGGAGCACGATGCCATCGAACGTGGCAGCGAGCTGTGCCTGCAGTTCGACGACGGGATTGAATCGGTGGCGCGCTTCGAGCGTCAGTTGGTTCTCGAGCAACCCTGCAGTGAAGGGGCGCGACTCCCAGCTGATGGTGTTATACGCCTGTGCCTGCTCATCGTTGAAATCGAGCGCGTAGAGGTACGACACATCGAATCCGTACTGTGTGCCTAAAGTAGAGAAATGGAGGAGAGAGTTATATGCATCGAGGTGGAGGGAGAGCCATGGCCGAATCGGGTAGCGGTAATTGACTGCCCAGTTGAGCTCATGGTGCACGCCTTGAGCATACCATGGTTCGAAACCTTCGCCGTCTTGGTCGATGACGTTACGGAAGAGGGGTGTCTGTTCGGTACGTCGGATGTCGTTATTGGCGTACGAGAGACCGGTGGTGAGACTACCCGCATCGCCGCAACGGAGAGTGCCATATAGTGCGGCCGTGTGCGTTTTCTGCGTTGCCACCTCGTTGGGGCTGAACATGAACTCCGAGTAGAGGTCGCTGCGTTGGCGATGGATGTAGTAGTAATTGAGTCGGTCGATAACGCTGTTGGCAGGCAGAGGCAGTTCGCCATCGAGTTGCACGCTGTAGTACGGCGCTTGGTATTGCCCATTGATGCCGCGGTGGTCGAAACTATTGAGCATCCTCTGCCCGAAGTTAGCGTACGCATGCTGATAGAACCGCCTCCCTTGATAGGGGATGCCGTACGTCACTTCGGCCTGTCCTGCGCCCTTGATATAATCGCGCAACGAGAGGTTATTGCCCTCTTGGTTGCGCTGGGAGGCGGTCTGATGGAAGAGGTTAATGAGCCATTGCGTCGAGGGACTGATGCCGCGCAGTCCGCCCATGTTGTTGGAGAGCCACACTTTGTTCGCTCGGAGCGAGTCGGTAGTGAAGTCGATGGTGCCGCGGTACTGGTCGAGCGTGAGACCCTGTTCGAGCATGTTCAGCTGATAATAGGTACTGCCTGACTGAAAGCGGCTGTCGATACGGAATCCGTTGAGGTAGAGTCGATTCCAGCGGTACGAGTTGCCATTGATGGAGAAGACCATCTGTTCGGGCAGTCCCCATTCGCCGGTTGTCTCAGCCTCGTACGTGACGTAATCGCTGTAGTTGTCGAGGTAATGGCGGATGTCGCCGTTAAGGTACCGGTTGCGGAAGAAAGTGCTGCTGACGCTGTCAATCCCAAAAGTCGGGAAAGCCTCAGCATGCAGTATTTGCACGCTGAGGCAGAGAGTGAGAAGGAGGAGCGGTCGTTTCATTGTTCTTTATCCGAAGAGGTTCTTGAAGAATGATCGCTTGTCGTGGTAGCCCGAGGGCGCGGCGTTTGGTGACTGTTGGAACCGAGTCATCCACTCTTTTTCTTCTTTCGTCAGTTTCTCGGGTATATAGACGCTGATGTTGATGAGCAGGTCGCCTTGTGCTATCTTGCGTCCATACCCGTCTATCTGGGGCAGTCCCTTGCCTCGTAGTCGGAGAACGCGCCCGGGTTGCGTGCCGGCACTGATGGGCACTTTCACTTTGCCTTGCAGCGTGGGCACTTCTATCTGTCCGCCGAGGGTGGCGGTTGGTACGCTCAAAAGGAGGTTGTACACGAGGTCGTTGCCCTCGCGGACAAGGTCGGGATGTTGCTCTTCTTCGATGAGCACGAGCAGGTTGCCGGGTATGCCGCCACGTGGGGCTGCGTTGCCTTTACTCGGGATAGTCAGTTCCATCCCTTCGGCCACGCCGGCGGGTATCTGGATGGTGATGACCTCTTCGTCGCGTACGACACCCTCGCCGTGGCAGTGGGGACAGGGTGTCGTGATGACCTTGCCCTCACCCTCGCAGTCAGGACATATCTCCACTTGCTGCATCTGTCCGAAGATGGACTGGCGCATGCGGGTGACGCGTCCCTTTCCCTTGCACGTGGGACAGGTGTTCATCACTCCGTCGGCCGAACCGGTGCCGTGGCAGTGCGGGCAAGCAACGGCTTTGCGAACCTTGATTTTCTTCTCCACGCCGGTTGCCACTTCTTCGAGCGTCACCTTCACTTTGACGCGTAGATTGTTGCCTCTACGCACTCGTTGTCCTCCGCCCGAACCGCCGAAGAACGAGGAGAATCCGCCGCCCGAACTGCTACCCATCCCCCACGACTCGAAGAGGTCTCCGAAATGGGAGAAGATGTCGGATAGGTCGATGTTCTCGGCAGAGAAACCACCGGCACCACCCATTCCGGCGAAACCGAATTGGTCGTAGCGTTGGCGTTTCTGCGGGTCGCTGAGTACTTCGTACGCCTCGGCCGCCTCTTTGAACTTGTCCTCAGCGGCTTTCTTGTCAGCTTCTGAGTCATTCACGTGTCGGTCGGGGTGATACTGAAGCGCCAGTTTCTTGTACGCCTTTTTGATATCATCCGGTGTCGCGTTCTTGGCGACACCTAACACTTCGTAATAATCTCTTTTGTTTGCCATTGTTAATCTCCAATCGTCAATAGGGGGACTGCCCCCGTCCACTAATCGTTAAGCACCTACCACCACTTTGGCGTAACGTATCACTTTGTCGCCGAGTGTGTAACCTTTCTGTGTGCAGTCGATGATGAGTCCTTTCTTGTCGTCACCGGCAGCGAGGGTAGTGATGGCCTCATGTTTGTCAACATCGAAAGGCAAGTCCTCGGTTGGGATAGCGTTGACATCGTGGTCTGCGAGGAACGCGATGAATTTCTTGTGGATGAGGTCGATACCCTCGCGGATGGCGTTGATATCTTCCGTGGTGGCCATGGCCTGCTCCGCTCGTTCAAAATCATCGACCAAACTGAGCATGTCGGTGAAGATACGCTCTCCGGCAGTGGCCTGCAACTCCAGTTTCTCTTTAGCCGTACGCTTGCGGTAGTTCTCGAACTCAGCCATCATGCGGAGATTCTTATCCTTTAGGTCCTCTATCTGCGCCTCAAGGTCTGCCAACTGTTCTTGTACGTCCGACTCGGTCTGTTCCGTGGACTCGTCTTGTTCGGTGGACTCGTCTTGCTCGATGGGCTCTTCTTGTTCGGTGGACTCGCTCTCTTGCTCCAAGAGTTCGTCGTCCTGTATTTCGTTATCTTTTTCCATAATCATTTGTTTTTAATGTGTGCCACAAAATCCGCGCCAAAAGCGTAAAAGTGCCAAAATGGCAGACGCGTTGGTCGGGGATGTGACAATATGTCTTTCGTGTGAACCGCGGGTCGTCAGTCGAAGAGCGTGGGATTGGTGTCGAGTCGTGTCTTGCCGATGGGCAGGTTGCGCCCGAGGTGCTTGTATGCCAGTTCGGTCACTTCTCGTCCGCGTGGAGTGCGCTTAATGAACCCTTCCATGATGAGGTAGGGCTCGTACACATCCTCTATCGTGCCGGCATCTTCACCCATAGCGGTAGCGATAGTGTTCAGTCCGACAGGTCCGCCCTTGAACTTGTCGATGATGGTTGTCAGCAGTTTGTTGTCCATCTCGTCGAGTCCGAACGTGTCGATGTTCAGTGCTTCGAGTGCGTAGCGGGTGATATCAATATCGATGTGTCCGTCGCCCTTGACTTGTGCAAAGTCGCGTACTCGCCGCAGCAGTGCGTTGGCGATACGTGGAGTACCGCGACTGCGACGGGCTATCTCATCGGCAGCGTGGCTGTCGATATGGATGCCCAGCAGACGGGCACTGCGGCGGACAATCTTTCCCAACGTCTCGGCATCGTAGTACTCGAGGTGGCTCTTGATGCCGAATCGGGCGAGCAGCGGCGAAGTGAGGAGTCCGCTGCGGGTGGTCGCACCGACGAGGGTGAAATGGTTGAGGTCAATCTGTATGGTGCGAGCCGAGGGACCCTTGTCTATCATGATGTCGATGCGGTAGTCCTCCATGGCCGAGTACAGGTATTCCTCCACCACGGGCGACAGGCGGTGTATCTCGTCAATGAACAGCACGTCGTTCTTCTCCAGCGACGTCAGGATGCCGGCCAGGTCGCCGGGCTTGTCGAGCACAGGTCCCGAGGTAATCTTGAAGCCCACGCCCAGCTCGTTGGCTATGATGTTCGACAGCGTGGTCTTGCCCAGTCCGGGAGGACCGTGCAGCAATACATGGTCCAGCGGTTCGCCACGATACTTGGCAGCCTCGACGAACACCTCCAGGTTCTCCACCACCTGCTGCTGTCCACTGAAATCACTGAACGAGAGGGGGCGTAAGGCATTCTCGAATTCCTTTTCGGAAGAGGTGATTTGCTCCTGTCTGATGTCAAAATCTTCGTCCATCATATACTTTTTGCTGGCAAAGTTACGAAATTATTCATAATTTTAGTATTTTTGCAGGCAGAAATTCTAAAAACTACTATTTATGAAGCGCATAACACTACTGACCCTCGCGGCTCTGATGTCGATAGGCATGCAGGCCAGCACCACGCTCCCACCTTCGGGGAAAATCATTTGTCCTACCGACAAACACATCCAATACGTTGGTCGCATCTGTTTCGATAACCCTCAGCGCCCCCGCTTCACTTTCCCGGGTGTGCAGATCAACGCTGGCTTTACAGGCACCAGTCTGAAGATGATGGCGAAGCCCAAGAGCGGCTATTTCATGGCACAGATCGACGAGGCTGCTCCCTTCAAGGTGAGTTTCATGGGCGAGCGCGACTCCGTAGTGACACTGGCAACAGCCCTGCCTAAGGGTTCGCACACCGTCCGACTGATGTATGTCATCGAGGGTTACGAGTTGAAACCCGAGTTCCGTGGTTTCATCCTCGACAGCGATGCCACCATCCTCGATGCCCCTGCCCTGCCCGAGCGCACCATTGAGTTCATCGGCAACTCCATCACCTGTGGCTATGGCGA
>CALAUY010000120.1 GCA_937892015.1 uncultured Bacteroidales bacterium
ATATTTACAAATTTCAAAAATAAATTTAAGTTAAATAAATGGGAAACAACCAAGTTAAGCAAAGCATGAAATGCTTTAATTGTAATGAAGTAGCGTTTGTGACAATTAGTAATAAAGAAAATTCCCCAAAATTTAACATAATAATCACCATGGAATGTCCCAACAAAAAATGCAATAAACAAGAAAAACTAACATTAAAAGAATACTTCGATCATCGTCATTCTTTTCGCTCACAGAGAGTTCCTTGTAAAATGTGCACTAAACATGAAAATGAGATGTTTCTCTGCAACAAATGCCAAGAAGAAACAAATGAGGATAGTCCTATTATCTTCTGTCCAAAGTGCAAAGAAAAGCACCAGCAAGAGCAACCTGAGCATATTACTTTATCTATGAACCATTTAAACTCAAAATGCTTCATACATAGAAGAGACTTTGTGGCATATGATGAAGATGCAAAAAAAAATATATGTGAAGATTGTATAAAGGATGAAAATAATAAAATTAATAAGGAAAAAATAATATATTTTGATAAAATAAAATTTAGTGAAAGTGAGCTTGAAGATATGCTTGAAAAAGTGAAAATTCAAATGGCCAAAATCAACACTATTAAAATGTTGAGTTTAACCAAGGAAGAAAGAGATAATACAAAATGAGCCAGAGCCAAGACGAATACATGGCACGTATAAAGCGTTATTTCCTCGTTATACGTGAGTTACACGAAATGGGGTACGAACTCATCCGAGTTTGTCCTTGTCTTTCTCCTAATGGAGCAAATTGGCGTTGTGCCACTACGGTCAAGAAATACACGTTGAAAAACTGCGGTGCAATATATCGGAGCAACGAGCCGCACACCGCTGCCAATACATCAGCCGGTGAATTTAGTTGGGGAAACTGCGATGGACTGACACCATATGAGATTGCTCTCCAATTCATTGAACACTATCCACACATCGCCAAATGGGGCAAAGGCAAAGATCCCGAATATAAGGAGTGGTTCAAGAAAGCAAGCGACCTTGCACAACGCGGTTATATATTCTTTGCTTTTGGCGATGGAGTATCTTGCTTTTACAACCACGACCACAAAATGTTGCTGTCAAGTAAGCCGGAAACCGGAGAATATCTGCCATTCCCACCGGCAGGAGAAGTTGAATAGTTATGTTAGGAGCAATCATTGGAGATATTGTAGGAAGTCGGTTTGAGTTTAATCCGACCAACGACTATAACTTTAAGTTTTTATCAAAGGAGTGCAGTTTTACGGATGACACTATCTGCACCATAGCCGTTGCCGATGCATTGCTCAAAGGAAGAAACTTTGGTGACAGCATCCATGAGTGGTGCAGGAAATACCCAAGTCCGATGGGAGGTTATGGTATTTCTTTCCGCAAATGGGTATTGAGCGACACCCCAAAACCATACTATAGTTTTGGTAATGGTGCTGCAATGCGCGTCAGCCCTGTCGCTTATTGGTATAAGGATGAGGTCGAAATGCTTGACGCAGCCGCCTGCGTTCCCGGAGTTGCGTATCATGAGAGCTGACAACTGAGAGCTGATGGTCCACTAACCCGTAATCGATAACCGATAATCTTTTTAGTCCACACTATGAATTTCCAACGTTTACAACAAGCTCGCATCCCTGACCTCGCTTACGTATATGGCGGTGCAAGAGGCAGGACATTGTCATCACGCCATCTGCTCTATGCGTGGAAGGCGCTAACCGAAGCAGGAGTGAAAACCGTCATCGACCTTAGAGAAAGGGATAAATCCAATCGTATGCCTCTGTTGTGCGAACAATATGGTATGCGATACTTCCACTATCCGATTGACATTAAGAGTGAAACCATGGAACACATGGTCGCTATGTTCCCTGAATTTTGTTGGTTGATAGACAGTGGAGATTTCTATATTGCTTGCGCCCTTGGTCTGCACCGAACAGATATAGCTCTCTGCATCTATTGGGTCTTTTATGGAGCCGATGCTGCCAAAGAGCCGCCGCAACTGCATGGATACCTTCGCGAGAAAGGACTACGATTGGATAAGTTGATGCGAGCACTCAACGCCTTCTACCTGCACAAGACTAATATAGAGGGTAAAGAACCATTGTCACCGGAGCTGTTCGAGGAAAGAAAACGTATGATAAAACAATCTTATAACTGAAGTTTCCCACATCAGAGAATCAACAACTTATTATTTTTTTGTCAGCGAATTAGACGAATTTGGCAAAAAAAAACTTCATTTTTTTGTTTTTTGGGGTCAACAATTACCTACAATTACCCACAATTATCCCAAAATTAAAATTTTTGGCGAAATTAGTGGGAAGGTTTAGTTACTTATTTCCTTTGCAAAAATAAGAATTTCTGTATTTTTCCTTCGTAAAATTTGCATATATAGTGTATTTTGAGTACTTTTGTGCGTTTTTTGGTGAATGTCTTACATTCATGCGAAGGCAAATATACTTAAAAATTATAATAAATCGCCTATGGGCTAAGATAAGAACAATTCCCGAACTGACCCGCAAGCGGGCAACAGTTCAAGACATATTTGATTAGCGTTTTTGCCAATACTTGGGTCTTACGAAAACTCGACACTTTCTAAAGACTTAAAAATCATCCAAGGAAAAAGCATGAATGCTCGCGCATGGCGTGAGCTTTTTCCGGTATATATTTGGATGATTTAGGTTGTCGAGTTAAATCCTGTAAGACCCGAATATAGAACAACCGTAAAGTTCGCGCTTTTTGCGTAATATATAGTGGAGCAATCCCATCGCACAAAGTGTTGGCAAAA
>CALAUY010000121.1 GCA_937892015.1 uncultured Bacteroidales bacterium
GGGCTCGAACCCACGACACTCGGAACCACAATCCGATGCTCTGCCAACTGAGCTAAAACCACCATTTCAGCTTTCGTTTTCCAAAAGCGGTTGCAAAGGTACTGCTTTTTTTTGAATTGACCAAATATTTTTGCCGAAAAATGCAAATATTTTCATTTTTGGTCGTTTTTTTTGTGCAAAACACTCATTTTTGCGAATGAAAGCGGCTATTCTTGACACTTTTTCGCCGTTCAGAGTCGGAGCAACACTCCGAACAAACCGATGCCGTATTGTCCGTTGAAAATATCGTGCCATTCGGCGAACAGGTTGAGGTACGAGCCGAACTGTTTGGAGAACTGAAGGGTGGCGTACACCGGTTTGTTGTAGTTGTAGTTGCGGCTTGGCGCTTTGGGGGAGTAGTAGAGCACGTTGGTCTTGATTTGCATCTGATACGGCAGTTCGAACACGGGTTCTACTCGCAGGGTGACGTAATTGGTTTCTTCAGAGAAATACCAATCGACTCCGCCGGAAAGGCTGAAGAAGCGATATTTATAGAACGCGGAGGCATCGAGTTTGAAGAACGTGTATCGCCGTGCCACATTATAATAATACGCGTTCATGCGCGCGCATATGCGCTTGCGCGAGAAGCCATACGCCAGTTTGACCTCATCGAGTTGCGTTTCGGTGATGTTGTTTTCGGCCAGTAACCACTCTTCGTCGGTCATACCTCTGGCCTCGCGGAAAAGTCCCATATACGACGGGTTGTAGAACTTGCGGACGTAGGCCAGTTGCACTTGATGTTCGTGATGGGGTGTATATATGACGCTCATATGCAGCATGTTACGCCAATCGTTGTGTGATCGGTCACCCACAGGCACATCTACTCGGTAGCGATAAAACATCACTCGGTCGCCGTACGTAAATCGCCAATGTTTGTAGGTGTAATCGAGTTCGAAATACACATCGGCGTTCATCACGTTGTAGTTGAGTGTGCGTTTGGCGAGTTGCGATTCGGCATCTTCTTCGCGCTGAACGCCCATACCGTAATCGACTTCCCAGCCGGCCATTAGGTTTAGTCCGTTATGGAACGAGGCATTGTATTCTTGGCACGCGGCGAGCGTACCTTGCCAGTCGGACGACATGAACGAGACCGTATGTCCGTCGTTGAGCGAGAAACGGGTGAGCGGCGAGAAAGTGTGCTTATAGACCACGGCTGTCAGCAGTTGTGATGTGGGTGTAAAATTATGAAAATGACGCAGTTGTGCATGGAAATCGCGGTTGTCTATGCGGGTGGTGTCGGCCACATGATGCTCGCGAACAAACGATTGCGTGAAGTACGTCAGGAGTTGGTCTTTATCGCTTAAGTTATTGAGCATGTGGTAGTTAGCGTACTGTTCGTGCGTGGAGAAGGGATGTAGGTGACGATACGTGTATGAGGCATTGGCGATGATGTCGGTATGTGCAGAACCGAAACTGAAAGCGGCCGAAGGCGTTATGTTGAGGTCCGTGGAGATTTGTGCTCCTACAGAGCAGTGCGCACCTTGCTGTTGCGGACGCAGACGGATGTCCACGATGCCGTTGATACCCGTTGTTCCCTTGGCAACGCCCGGGTTGTCGCTTATCTGAATCATCTCAATATCAGCCGCTCGGGTCTCTTTGAGGATGACGCGCATATCTCCTCCGTATGGACCGTTGTTGATGCGGATACTATATCCTTCGAGCCAATTATCGAAAGCATTGATGAGCAGGTCGGGATACGTCTGAAGAATGTCGAGCAGCGACTCGTTGCCCCGCAAATCCATGCGCTGCGGGTAGATGATAGTTCTGTCCGCAGTCATTTCGATGATGGGTAAAGAGTCGTTTTCCTGCGCCAAAATCACCTGAAAAGAGGCGAAAAACAGCAGCAGAAAATATTTCGTTTTTTGTCTCATTTGACGTCTTTTTGCATTGTGTTTTTCCGAAATCGACCGCGAAGATACAAAAAAAAATCCAAACAACCAAATTTCTTGCACATTTTTTGCCCAAAAATTTGCATATATGGTATTTTTTTTGTAATTTTGCACCAAATTTGGAAATTATTAACACAAAAACAATGGGACGCGCATTTGAATATCGCAAGGCCACAAAGTTGGCACGTTGGGGTCATATGGCCCGCACATTTACTAAAATTGGTAAAGAAATCACTATCGCCGTACGCGCCGGAGGTCCGGACCCGGACGGTAATCCTCGTTTGCGTGTGTTGATCAAGCAAGCGAAAGAAGAGAACATGCCCAAAGAGAACATCGAGAGGGCTATCAAGAAAGCCACGGACAAATCGACTGAGGGCTACAAAGAGATTAACTATGAGGGCTATGGACCACATGGAATCGCTATTTTGGTGGAGACGGCCACCGACAACAACATGCGAACAGTGGCCAATATCCGCTCGTATTTCACCAAACACGGCGGCAGTCTTGGAACTCAGGGCAGCTTGCAGTTCCTTTTCGACCGCAAGTGCGTCTTCACGTGTGCGCCGAAAGAGGGCGTGGATATGGACGAGTTGGAGCTGGAGCTCATCGATTTTGGCGTGGACGAACTGGGCGTAGATGAAGAGGGCAACATCATCATCTATGGTGCTTTCGAGAGCTACTCCGACATCCAGAAGTACTTGGAAGAGAACGCTTTCGAGATCAAGTCGGCAGAGTTTGTACGCATACCGAACGACTTGAAAGAAGTGACTGCGGAGCAGCGTGAGAGTGTGCAGAAACTGCTCGACAAGATTGAGGAGGACGAAGATGTGCAAAACGTCTTCACCAACATGGCACCGGAGGAGTAGGGTTGACGGGCGATGCAACGCAACGTACATGTATGGTGATACAACACAAGCGATGATGACCACGATGGAACTTTTGACCAAATATTTTCGTCTTACTGACGCTCAAGAGCAGCAGTTCGCTGCTCTTGGTGTCTTGTATCCTGAGTGGAACGCGAAGATTAACGTTATCAGCCGTAAGGACATCGACTACCTCTACGAGCATCATGTGTTGCATTCGTTGTCCATCGCCAAATTTCTTCAGTTTCAGCCCGGTACAACTATTCTTGACTTAGGAACGGGTGGCGGTTTCCCCGGCATCCCGTTGGCGATATATTTCCCCGACGTACAGTTTACGCTCATCGACTCCATCGGCAAGAAAATCCGTGTGGCGCAAGAGGTAGCAAGTGCGGTGGGGCTTAAGAACGTGGTTTGTAAGCAGTTACGTGCAGAAGACGAGCGGGGCAAGTACGATTTTATCGTCAGTCGAGCGGTGATGCCGTTGGGCGACTTGCGCAAGTTGACGATGAAGAACGTGAGCAAGCAACAACGTAATGCGCTGCCAAACGGGCTGATTATGCTCAAAGGAGGCGACCTGCAGGCTGAGGTGTTCCCGTTTCGCAACATTGCAGAAGTGGTGCGTATCGCTGACTGGTTCGGCGAGGAGTTTTTCAAGACGAAGAAAATCGTGTATATGCCGCTATGAGGAAGTGCTGATGCCGATGAATCCAAGACAATTATGAAAGTTCGCACATTGCCGAATAATCCGTTAGAGGAGAACACGTACGTGGTCAGTTTTGCTGACAAGCGCGCGGTCATTATCGACTGCGGCGCGTTGTATGACGATGAAAAACAGCGACTTGCAGACTATATCCGCGAGCACGAACTGACACCTGTGGCGCACTTGTTGACCCACGCCCATTTTGACCACTGTTTCGGTGTACGCTTCGTTTGGGAGACTTACGGACTACGTCCGGTACTGGCCGAAGAAGATGCTTACCTCTTCACTAACCAAGCAGGGCAGTTGCGCGACATGGTAGGAATACCGTATCCGGGCGAGCCGTTCGAGGAGTATATGCCGCTTTCGATGTTCGACCTGAAATCGCTGAACTGCAGATACATACGTACGCCCGGACATACTCGGGGCTGCGTATGTTACCTGTTTGAAGAGGGTGGCGACAAGGCGCTGTTCTCAGGCGACACATTGTTCCGCGGGTCGATTGGTCGTACAGACCTCGATGGCGGCGATATGTCGGTCTTGATGGGCAGCATAAGGCAGCTGTTGCAGGCACTACCGGACGACTTGACGATTTTTCCCGGGCACGGGCCGAGAACAACGGTAAGCTTTGAAAAACAATACAATAGCTACTATGGATAACAGACGAGAAGAAGAGCGTTACTTGCGCTTGCTGAGCGAGAAATACCCGAACGAGGCATCCGTGGCAACCGAGATAGTCAACAAAGAGGCTATTCTCTCGTTGCCGAAAGGGACAGAACATTTCTTGAGTGACCTGCACGGTGCTGATGGTGCTTTTCTGCACGTCATCAAGAACGCGTCGGGCGTTATCCGCCGCAAGGTGGACGATATCTATGGCGATACGCTGCCGGAGGAAGAGAAACGTGCGCTATGCGCAATGATTTACTACCCGGAAGAGCGGCTGGAATACTGCCATCAGACGCGAGGTGAGTTGATGGATGAGTTGTATAAACGCCGCTTGATGCAAGTGGTGGAAGTGGCGCGAGCTGTGACCGTCAAATATACTCGTTCGAAAGTGCGCAAGAGATTGCCGAAGGAGTTCGCCTATATCATCGAGGAGTTGCTCCACGAGAGCATTGCCGAGCCAGACCGACAGGATTATTACCGCGCCATCATCGACTCTATCGTGCGCATTGGAAAGGCGGAAGACCTACTGAAAGCTATCTGCCACGTGATTCATCACCTCGTCATTGACAAACTGCATATCGTGGGCGATATCTTCGATCGCGGACCGGGTGCTCCGCGCATCATGGAGCATCTCTGCGCTTACCACGATTTCGACCTACAATGGGGCAATCACGACATTGAATGGATGGGTGCAGCGGCCGGTAATCTGGCACTCATTGCTACGGTGCTGCGCGTCTCCATACGCTATGCCAACGTTGAGACGCTGGAAGAGGATTACTCCATCAATCTGTTGCCGTTGGCCACGTTTGCGCTCGACCATTACGGCGATGACCCCTGCACGTTTTTCCAGACGAAAGACTTGGAGAACAACACGCGACTGAAACGCTCGGCAGGACTGATGGCCAAGATGCACAAAGCGATTGCTATCTTGCAGTTCAAGCTCGAGGGGCAAACTATCTTGCATCATCCGGAGTATCACATGGAAGACAGGCTGCTGCTCGACAAGATTGATTATCAGCGTGGTACTATTACCCTTAACGGTACGACCTATCCGTTGCTCGACACCCGTTTCCCTACTATTGACCCGCTACATCCGTACGAGTTGTCGGAGGACGAGTTCGCGCTGATGGAGCAGTTGCTGCACTCTTTCCGTCGCTCCAAACGTCTGCAGAAACATCTGCGAGCACTCTATCAGCATGGCAGCCTATACTTGGTGACGAATAATTGTTTGCTGTATCACGCGGCCATCCCGATGAATGCTGACGGTTCTTTTGCCGAGGTGGAAGTGTGCGGCAAGCGCGTGTCGGGTAAGGTGCTGATGGAACGGACGGACGAGGTCGTTCGCGAGGCCTATTACGGCGACAATCATGCCGATGATTTCTGCACCACGCACGTGTATAGACCGTCCGAAGCGCTCGATTACATGTGGTACTTGTGGTGCGGTCCCGACTCGCCGCTGTACAACAAAGACAAGATGACCACGTTCGAGCGTTACTTCATCGCCGATGACGACTTGCAGAAAGAGACGAAAGGCGCGTACTACGAGCTGGCCAACCATCGCGAGACGTGCGAGCTCATCTTGCGCGAGTTCGGGCTCAACCCTGCAATCGGCAAAATCATCAATGGTCATACGCCTGTGCATACGCTCAGCGGCGAGTCGCCTATACGCGCAGATGGACTCCGGCTCGTGATTGACGGCGGCTTCTCAAAGCCCTATCAGAAACAGACGGGCATTGCCGGCTACACGCTCATCTATAATAGCCATGGTATGCAACTGGTTGAGCATAAGCATTTTGATAGCCTTGATGAGGCAGTAAGAAGTGGTGCTGACATCCATTCACAAGTGCAGATATTGGATTTCTCGCAGCATAGGATGTTGGTTCGCGACACTGACAGTGGCAAGTTGCTCGAAGAGCAGGTAGAGAACCTCAAGCAGCTCCTGTACGCCTACAGGCACGGGATTATTCAGGAGAGGTTTTGACCACACGCAAGAGGGTGGTTAACAATCACTTAGGGCGACAGAGTGTGTCGCCCTAAATAGTATAACTGATGTCGTGAAATGTCTTACTCAAACGACCCCATGAGTAGCATGTTCACCTCTTCTTGCGTGAGGAAGCGATACTTGCCACGCGGCACGTTTTTCTTCGTTAGGCCGGCAAAGCTGACGCGGTCGAGGGCGATAACCCTGTATCCCACTTTCTCGAAGATACGGCGCACAACGCGGTTCTGTCCGGAGTGAATCTGGATGCCGATATGCTTGTGGTCGTCTTCTTTTGGGAAAGCGAGGGCGTCCGGGATGATGAGTTCATCGTCGAGGAGGATGCCGGACATGATCTCGTTGTACGCCGCATCGGTAAGGTCTTTGTCGAGCGTGGCAGCGTAAATCTTTTTCTTGCCGTACTTGGGATGTGTCAGTTTGGATGCCAAGTCGCCGTCGTTGGTGAGTAGCAGCACGCCGGTCGTGTTCCTATCGAGGCGGCCAACGGGATAGATGCGTTCTGTGCATGCGTTGCGTACGATGTCAGTCACCGTGTAGCGCTCTTGCGGATCGTCGGTCGTAGTGACGCATTTCTTCGGCTTGTTGAGCAGGACGTACACTTTCTTCTCGCGGCGTACCGGTTGGTCGTGGAACTTCACGATATCTGTCGGCAACACTTTAGCACCGAGCGTGGTCACCACTTGGTCGTTGACAGTGACAACACCTGCTTGGATGAAGTCGTCAGCTTCGCGGCGCGAGCAGATGCCGGCATTAGCGAGGAAACGATTGAGACGAATGGGTTTCATCGGGTCCTCGTATTTCTCTTCGTATTCCATCCGTTTCGGACGCGAGTACTTAGCGTTAGGAGAAGCGCTGCGCTGACGTTTTTTGTTGAATGCGGGCTTGCGGCTGAATCCGCCCTCACCGCGGTTTTGGTCGTTCCATTTGGGGCGCACATTATTAGACTGCGTGTGTGCGCGCGCGGGACGGTCGGTGCGTTGTGGTCGCTGAGCATAGACCGACTCTTGCGTATGGTCGAAACGGGGACGTGATCCGTGTCCGTTGCGGTTCTCTGTGTAGCCTCGGTTGTCGCCGTACGAGCGACCTTCAGAGAAACGGGGACGCTGCGGCCGGTCGTCCGGGCTTGCCGAGTACATACGCTCCGGACACAAATTTTATTTCTTTTTTATTATCTTTAACAATAATAAAATGGCATTTTTCA
>CALAUY010000122.1 GCA_937892015.1 uncultured Bacteroidales bacterium
GTCAGCAACACTCGTCAACTCATAGAACTCACCTCCAACGGCAGTCACCTCGTCCGCTGTCAGTGCGTAAGGCAGACATACCGTATATTTACGATTTCCGTCGTGAGTGCTGAACTGGCGGGTCTTAAGGAGAATGCCTGTTTGTAAAACATTAATAGAAAAAGTTTCACTACCTGCATCACCATTACCTCCGAATTGAATTTTCTCCACAGTTGACATATCTACGTCATGAGAGGCGAGGTCAACAGTTTTTGTGCCATCACTATAATAAGGAGCACCAGTAAAATTAGTATAAGTACCACTTGTGGGTATATACCCCATACGCCAGCTCTTCCCAGAGGTCATGTTGCTCGTAGTTGCAATTAGAGTCTCAAAATTGGCCAACTCACCATTCGCAAACTCGTATATGGTCATAAGGTTATTACCGTTTCCCGTCCATGTATAAGTTGGAGCATTATACGTGCCATTTGAAGCAGGTGTATGGAAATATGGGTCGGCAATTGTTGTATTACCTGTTAACTTCACGTCAGTAGCTAAAATATCGCAAGAGCCGGCATTACTGCGGCCGCCAAATGCAATGCTAGTCACTGTTGACAGTTCAACACCTAATGTAGTGAGATCTACCTCTTTTGTACCAGCACTATAGTAACCATTCCCAATCTCTGTGAAAGTAGAGCCAACATAGTAACCCATACGCACAGGGCCATCAACGAGATTGCTGAAAGTGAAAGTTAACTTTGAATATTTTGCAAGTTCACCATTGGCAAATTCAAAAACAGTCATCAAGTTGCTGCTACTGCCGGTCCATGTATATGTGGGTGAAGAGTATGATGCATTGCTGCCAGGAGTCTTGAATGTTGCAGTTAATTCATTAGTATTATCCTCCAGATACATCTCTGAGGCCTTGACTACTGTAGAGCCTGTGTTACTGTTTCCGCCAAATCGAATAGCCGTTATATCGGCTGCGGTGTGTGTGTCGTCGAGCAGCTCAGTGATTGCAGTAGCCTTGGATCCTGCCGAATAGTAACTCTTGCTCTTGTTGGTGTTGTCGCTAAAGAGCACGTTGATGCGTACTGAAGCACCATCGGAGAGTTCCGTGAAGGTGAAGTTTAGTGTGGTGTAGTTAGCCAGTTCGCCGTTGCTGAAAGTGAAGCAGTTCATAAGGTTGTTGGTGCTGCCCGTCCAAGCATAGGTGAAGGTTGTAGCATCGTAGGAGGCATTTCCACCCGGCGTACCAAACGTAGCATAGAGCTTGGCCGCACTCACCGTCCCCACAGCAAGCATCATTGCAAAAAGGAGTATAATCTTTTTCATTGTATTATCGTTTTTAGCGTTATTAATCAAAGAACTTAAACAAACATCAATCAAAATCGTAATATAAATCACGGTCAGGCGCACCGAAACTGCCGGAGGACATTTCTGTAGCAGTGCCTGTACTCTCATTCAATGATGTCGTCAGCACATCTGCGCCGGATTTCAACGCAACAATCGTCATCTGCGGTTGTTGGTAAAGAAGTTTTAACTTGGGTTTTTCCATAATAGTATTTGTTTTTTTAGTTAATAATTGCTTTGGATGAGCGAAAGTTTGAGGAGTTTGAGTCGTTTGAAATGTTTGAAATGTTTGAGATGTTTGAGAAGTTTGAGATTCTCTTGCTACTTAAGCTCTGCAAGTCGTTCTATGGCTTTTTGCGGGAGTTGTCCGTTGGGCTGCGGACCAACGTTCAGCAAGAGGTTTGCCCCCATTGCCGCTACGCGGTCGCGCAACGCACGTATCTCCTCCACACTCTTATACCCCGTGTCCGTGACACTATATCCCCACGAGTGGTTCATCGTCTCACACGTCTCTAACGGCAACGCACTGACCTGCATCCCTTCACTGTAACCGCCCTCGTTCTGACCGGGCACGTCGCGCTCGAAGCACTGGATATCCTCGCCCGGCAACGGTTGCGGCAAGTGGTGGTTATTAGCTATTAGGCACGCCGGCTGGAGTTGGTGAATCAGTTCGTATAGTTCATCTATCCGCCAACTCCACCTCTCTTCTTTCCCCTCTTTGGGGAAAAGCCCCCTCTCTTCAGGAGAGGGCTGGGGTGAGGTTTCCTCTTTATGGTCCCACATACCATCAAACCAGATTGCACCTATCTCGCCGTAGTTGGTGAGCAGTTCCGTCAGCTGCGCTTTCATGAAGCGGAGGTAACTGTCGTAATCGGCCTTGGCCGGGTCTTTGTCGTTCTGCGGACCACTCCAGCCTCGCAGATAATCCTCGCGATACCAGTCGGCCAGTGAGTAATACAGATGCAGACGAATGCCCTCTTGATGGCAGGCATCGGCCAGTTCTTTTAGTATGTCGCGTGCGTAAGGCGTGGCGCGCACGATAGTATAGTCAGTCACTTTACTGTCCCACATCGAGAACCCATCGTGGTGACGCGATGTGAAGCAGATATATTTAGCCCCCGAGGCTTTGATGGCACGCACCCACTCGCCGGCATCGAACAGCGCAGGATAGAAAGCCGATGCGGCTTTAGTATATTCGCTCCGAGGGATATTCTTCTGCGCCATTATCCACTCGCCGTCCCCAAACAGACTATACACGCCCCAATGGATGAAGATGCCCAGCCCGTACTGCCGGTACGCTTCGCGTGCTGCCATCCTCTCGGCCGGCACGGCCGAGGGAGTTTGAGGGGTTTGAGGTTGTTTGATATTGTTTGAGGTTGTTTGAGAGGTCTGAGGAGTTTGAGGGGTTTGATGTTGTTCGAAGTTGTTTGAAGTTGTTTGAGAGTCGGTGCTTTGCGTTGCTTGGGTGCTTTGTGTTGTTTGAGTTGTTTTGGCTTTTTTCTGTGCCGAGAGGGGCATAGTGAGCGTCGATAATCCAAAGACCATCGACACGAGCATCA
>CALAUY010000123.1 GCA_937892015.1 uncultured Bacteroidales bacterium
GCGATTGAAAGCCAGTGGCTTTCATAGAATTCCTTAGACAGGGGACCGCTTGCGGGGGAGGGGTATGAAACACACTTTCTTTACCCATTGCGTATTCGCTATATTCGTGTCATTCGTGTTCGAAAAGTTCGCGAGGAAAGCACACGCAGTGATTGTCCTCCGGAAAGAAACGCAGGCAACTTGGGAAAAAAGAAAAACAAAAAAAGAAAAAAGAACCAAAAAAGAAAATAAAATAAAAGAAAATTAATTAGTTTAAATGGGGGGGGATTATATAGTGTGCTAGGCGCGTACACGCACACGAGCGAGAGGCTTACGCACGTAAAAAAACGGTCACCTCCCCCCCCCTCTTAAAAAAAAAATTATTTTTATCAAAGACTATAACATTATGCAAACGAACAATCATTCAGCGCACGCGCTACCGTTAAACATATGCCGACTCACCTACGAGCAACGGAAAACGCTCCACGGGCTCGTCGAGGTCATCAACAATTTCAGCTCCTATGGCATGTCCGACAACGAAACGCCCGTCCGCGAAAACGAAATGAAAGAGACCCTTTTAGGGTTCATCCAAGCGTACCTCGATTTTCTTCTCCATTGCGAGAACGATGCCAACGAAATCTACCAACTCCTCCGTTATCGCACCATCGATACCGCCACGGCGGAATTGATTGCAAAGACCCTCACCGGCGAAATACCCGACTGCCATGACAACGAATGACATCATCTCCCACCCGAAGCAGTCGGCGTACGATTTCTATCGAAAACTCACGCCCACCACCCTCTCCGAGGCAAGCAATGAACCCCTCAAAATCGGCGATTTGGTGGAGCTTCAGTTCTGTATGCAGCAACTATACTCGGGCAAAATAGTCACGTTCGGAGAGGCATTGTGCTTTGTTTGTATCGACAGTCTTGTAAGGCTCTACAGGCGCAAATATCCGCTTACAGACAACGAGAAAGAGTTTATCGCAGAACAGATGGCGCGTAAATACAAACATTGGTCAGTACTCGACCTCCCCACGTTCGTCAGCATGTGTGTCGGCTCGCGTTTGCCAACAAACAAATCCGGTGAAATAGAATACGAACTTATCGTGCTCGACATCCCGAGTATAATGGGCAAACTGGAGGTCTATAACCGCATGCGACCCAACCGTGAGCAGCTGCAAGGCATGAGCCCCGTGAAGGCGAGTGCAAAGAAAACGTTGAGTGACTGGCAACTCACCCATCTCTTCTGTGGACAACCACACACCTTCGCTTCCCGCACCGAGGCCGAGCGTTACTGGTTCTCCATCCCCAACAAAAACAACCCCGAAGAAATGGCCTACATCGCCTCCATCACCGTTAAAAAAACCAACTTCCGGCAAGAAAAAAGCCTAAAAGCTTTATAGCTTAATAGCTTAATAGTGTAGAGTGTAGAGTGTAGAGTTGCTTAATAGTTTAAAAGTTTCAAGTTTCAGGTTTCAAGTTTAAAAGTTGAATAGTTTAATAGTTTTTACCATGTTTTCAGGGTCAGTCGATACATACTTGACTCCTCCCCTAAGGTAGGGGAGGTCCCGCTTGCGGGGGAGGGGTATGA
>CALAUY010000124.1 GCA_937892015.1 uncultured Bacteroidales bacterium
GGCGGACCTAAACCTCCTAAACAACACGCCGAGCAACAACAAAAACATGAAAACAACCCTTAAAGAACGCCGCAATGCGGCCATCTGCAAACGCGTCAACGAACTATGCGGAACAGGCATGTCCGTGATGCA
This sequence comes from uncultured Bacteroidales bacterium, assembly GCA_937892015.1. Taxonomy (GTDB): domain Bacteria; phylum Bacteroidota; class Bacteroidia; order Bacteroidales; family Paludibacteraceae; genus Colicola. Next base: position 133 of record CALAUY010000124.1, read on the forward strand.
AATTTACACCCAAGTAGGCGAGGAATTTTGGCTGGAAGGTACCACAATCAAGCAAATTTACCACAAATATACGCATTATAGTTAACGATTGGTGAAATTCACCAACAACATATCAAATTTTTTACTAACTTTGCACTCGATTTCACGAACTCGCACATCCAAGAGGGAATAATGGATGGCCGGAGCGTCCCTCGCTCATTCTCAGTTTCGGCCACCCAAAAAGGGTGTACGATGTGCCATAAAAACATTCTTTATGGCAACAAAAAAAGACAATGGTCCGTACCTCGAACATGTGGTACTGGACGATGGCACCGAACTGCGATTAGTGCCCATCGAACGCACGGGACGACCTCTCTACATCACCCGTGACGGACGAGCATATTCGTACGTCCGTGGCACATATCGACAGCTAAAGTTTAACCACCCCACCCGTTCGAAAAAAAATAGAAAAAACAGGGTGCAACCATACGTGCAATTAAGTCATTTCAACGACATCTTCGTTCACCATGCCGTGCTGCTGGCATGGGTCGGTCCACGCCCCGAGGGATACGAGTGTGACCACCTGAACGGCAACGGGGCTGATAACCGACTCGAAAACCTCGAATGGGTCACGCCCGAAGAGAACCGCCGCCGTGCCGTCGAATCCCGCCGCCAACGCCGCGCCGCCCAACAACAGCAGCTGCTCAATTTGTAAATTAACAATTAGCAAATTTTTCAATAACTCGTCCAATCGTAAATCGTCTAATCGTAAATTAATATGAGTAATTCTTTTTCCGATGCCATCATGGCATACAATAACGCCACGAGCGCACTCGCCTCTTATGCCGCGCTCAAGTCTTTAATCGACATGCTCTCCGAGTACCTCGAGCAGTGGAAGCCCGATGCCATCGCACAGGCCGAAGAGCTGCTGGCCGCTGACGGCAAGTCGTCCGGGCAGTTCACGTTCGACAACCACGTCTTCTCCCTCGACCGCAAGGAAGTTTTCGATTTCGTCGGCCGTCCGCAGCGCTACACCCTGCCCGCAGGCGTGCAGTACCGCACCTTGGCGCGCGAACAGGACGAACTGAAGAAACTCTCCACCGCCAAGACCAAGCAGATGAAGGCGCTCTCCGACGCTTTCCGCATCGAACACCCCGACTTCACCCCCGACAAGGTCACACGCACCCTCAAGCTCGTCCGTTTGTAGCCGCATTTCCGGCGCAACTCTCCCCCTAGGGTAGGGGGTGAAGCAAAATCCGCTTCGCTTTAGCGAGCAAGGGCGGTTTTGCGATTGAAAGCCGGTGGCTTTCATAGAACACCCCAGACAGGTCTCGCTTGCGGGGGAGGGGTATGAATCCGTCTTCCCATTAGTTTTTCATTCGTTTGATTCTTTCCTACGCTGCGCTTCGGACGATCTGCTTCTTTCCTCACAAGCTCGGACAATCGCTACGCGTGCGCAGTGCGTGCAATTCGTGTTCAGTTTTTTTACCCCATCCATTCTCTAATTCTCTAATTCTTGATTTCCTTTAACCTATAACCAATTATCTATAACCATTTGACGTTTGAACCATATATATTGAATTACGTGAGAAAATATACCTATCATCTTTATACAGCAAAATATAATGAGTCTATTAGAAAAAGTCATCTTGCCAAAAAACGACTATTGATAATCAGCAAGTTACAAGTCCAAATTTGGCAAATTTGGGCTTGTTCAAGTAGACTCATCACATTATTCTTCACTAACTATCCACGAAGGAACGAACGGATTGCTGACAGAACCTATTATATCATCGTTTTTGAACTCGAAAGTATCTATGGTCTCAAAGAGGTTTTTGTAGCAAGCCGAGTAATACTTAAGGGTTATAGAAGACGGAGTGTCGGTGAGAGATGACGAGGTGTCGGAAGAGGGGCTGACTATATACAGGAAGAACAGTCCGTCTTGGGGTGAAGCGATGCCGAGACAGGTGTTGCCGGAGAAAGCGGCAAGGAGGTCATTGGAGTCGAGGATGAAATCTGCCGCTTTGTCGGGGTACTGTGCTGCCAAATCGACCTTAACTACGGCGGTCATGGACGAGGTAAAGTCATAGTCTGCCGAGATGGTCCATGTAGGACGGGCGACATTACTAACGAACGTTTCGGGTTCTTTATTCTTGTCGTTCTTGCAGCCGACCAAAGTATAAAGTGACAATGTACAAAGTACAAAGATATACAAATGTTTTCTCATATTCTTATCGTTTTAGGGGTTACCATGCATCACTTTGTGGAGCACCGTTATTGTTATTGTCAATGTCAATGTACATGTTATTGCCGTCACTGGTGCTGAGGATGGAAGTGGACGGCTGTATAGTCAGCACTTCAATACGGGGTGAAATATATTGTCTCATAGTTTCTGACCATTTATGGAGTATTTCTCTCCGTTACGAATAATAATTATCTGTCCGTTCTGCAGCTGCTTGCGTGGCATATCATCTGCCTGCACCGTTTCAATGTCTGAGGGTGTGGAGTTGATGCGCAAAGCAGTAGGCATGCCGCGATAAAGGGGTGCAGGGCTGCTTGTGTTCACGTGGAAATATGCGCGGAAACCAAGCATATCGGACGTATCGCCCGCTGCCGGCCAATAAAGGGTATTGCTGCCTTTCAGGAAGAGGTTGCTATGACTGGCATCATCCGTAATTTGCGTCTTGCCGTAGAAGCCGACATAGTTCACATCGGTGGATGATGCCGTTTCAGCCTGTTGGTCGGTATCCCATGTGATGCCGGTGAAGTGCATACGGTTGAGTTCTGCACCGGTGTTATTCCATTGGATGAGGTACGGTGTTCCGGCGGAGAGACTATTGGATGTCACTTTCTCAATAGTGAGCACCAACTTTCCCCCTTCGACAGTGGCAGAAGTGAAGGTATAGACCTCCACATTGTCTCCTCCGAGCGGTGAAGACGCTATGTTCGGCACGCTGAACGGGAGCGTCAAGGTATTAAAACAGCCAGCTTTGCGTAGTGTACGGAAGATGTCTATAGAGGAACAAGTGCCTCGAAAGTATTTTATCTGGGCAGTAGTTACCGTCTCGTCATCGTTCTCATCGAGAAAACAGAGAGTCAGTTTTTCTTCATAACTATTCCAATTTGTATGATTATTGTATGCACCAAGTGCAGGCACACATATCTGCAAACTTTCATTGCAGCAAGTGAAAGCATCTTGGCCAAGCGTAGGTGCTGTCTGCGGTCGGCAGAGAACGCTCACGAGCGAGGTGCAACCATAAAAAGCTTCGGGCTTAATCTCATCAACGTTTGCCGGAATCACGACTTCTGTAATGGTCTGTTTGTCCTTGAACGCGGCGGATGTGATTTTAGCCGCTTGCGTGGGGTTGGGTGACCGGAGTTGTAATACGGTACCAACAATCTCATATTCGATATTCGTGCCGCAACTTTCCCACGCAGAGGCGGGGCTTGCAGCCCCGATAAGCAGGGCAGCAAGCAGCACTTTATTTACGTTTTTTACCTGTAACATCATATTTTTCATTGTTGCGGATAATTACTACATGGTTGTCTTCAATTATCTTGAACGGACGGTTGTCGCCCGGCTTGAAGATGACCGGAGCGTTCAATGAGCCGTGGTGACTGTCGGCGGAGTAGCCAATGGTCATTGGTTGTTCATCGTTGGTTGTTGGAACCAGCGGCGTGCCGTCCGCGGTTCGGAAACGAAGTTCGCCGACTGCATCAGACGAAATCGTCAAGAAATAGAGTGTCCTGTCATCCCATTCAATCGGGGTTGCCACACCAACGAGTTCATCGCCGATATAGGCATAGAGCCCGTCAGCATCCACCATGGCAATCATGGTCATGTTGGTTGCCCCGTTGCCACGGAAGAATGTCGTTGTACTTTGTACGTTATCACTTTGAACCTTTTGAGGCGCGTTGGCGGATTTATTGAAGAAACGTACCGTGACGTCACCGGTGCCCATGCGGCGGAAGAGGTATCCTTCGCCCGGGCGTAGTGCCGTGAGGTCACCTACCCATTTCTTATCCGCCGAGAAGTACGCAAAATGCCTGTGACTCTTGATAATATCGCCGGTAGAGGCATGGTCGTAGTAGTCTGCCATGGTTTCGGTAATCGTGGAGGTTCTGTCGAGCAGATAGGGCAGGGCGCTCCATTGGCCGTCGCCGTGCAGCGTTATATACCTGTCCTCCTCCGCCAACCGATCGCCATTGAGGCGCAGGGTGTTGCCGTTTCTCGTATAGATCATATACATCTGCGTGTAGTCCCATGCCGCGAGTGTGCCCATGAACCTATCCATCGTTTCCGAGTAGGTACTGAACTGCCGATTGGCGGGGTTCTTGAGAAGGTCACCTTCGCTCCACGGCTCTGCCGCCGTCATCACAGCATTGAGAGAGGACGCTTCGGGGCGTAGGTTGAGGTTGGTGGAAATCCAGTTCCAACCGGCACTCACATCGATATTCTGCGTTTCTGAGCCGCCGGTGGTGAAGCGTACCGGCTCACCGTTGCCGCAACCATACACATTGCCGTGCGCAAACGTCACGTCTAACGACGGCGAGAGGTTGAGCACCTTGCCTGTTGATGCCTGCCAGAGTTGGAAAGTGATGGTTTTGCCCGACATTGCCTCATTGCCATACACGGTCATATAGACTTCTGACTTGTTGGTAAGGTTACTGAACGCCACGTTCGCCATGCCCACGCACTCGTTGCGATAAAGGGCAATGACCTTGTCGTTGGTGTCGGTGTCGTATTTGTCGTCAATGAGTACCTGTCCGCAGAGCGACATG
>CALAUY010000125.1 GCA_937892015.1 uncultured Bacteroidales bacterium
CCCTACACGACGCTCTTCCGATCTCTCCATGATGCCGCGTTTGATGCCCTGCAGTTCGTCGCCGGTGCCGGTCACTTGTAGCAGCAAGAAGAAATCGACCATCGAGTGAGCAGCCGTCTCGCTCTGTCCCACCCCCACCGTCTCAACGAAGATGGTGCTGAACCCCGCTGCTTCGCAGAGCACAATGGTCTCACGCGTCTTGCGTGCAACACCGCCAAGCGAACCGGTAGAGGGACTGGGACGGATGAACGCATTCGGTTGGGTGGAGAGCTCCATCATCCGCGTCTTGTCGCCGAGTATCGATCCCTTGGAACGCTCCGACGACGGGTCGATGGCGAGCACTGCCAGTTTCTTGCCCTCTTTGCACAACTTGGTTCCGAGAGCCTCAATGAAAGTGGACTTGCCGGCACCCGGCACGCCCGTTATACCCACGCGAATGGCGTTGCCCGAATAGGGCAGACATCCCTCTATCACTCTCTGTGCGATGGCTTGGTCTGACGGCAGATTGCTCTCGACAAGCGTCACGGCTTGCGACAGAACGGTGATGTCCCCTGCAAGAATACCTTCTATATACGCCTCGGCATCAAGCCGCGATTGGCGTTTCTTGGGGCGAAAATACGGATTGAGCACGGGCGGTTGCTCTACGCCGGCATTGACTTGCAAGCCGGCGTATTGCGTATCGTTTTCCGGATGATGATGTAGGTCCATTATTTGACTGTCCAAACGAGTGTAATGCGTGAATGCGGATTGGCAGGGTCGTTGGTGATGATGTCTATCTGACGGCGGAACGTGCCCACTTCTTGTCCGGCCATTACTTGCACCTTCAGGTCTTGCGACTTGCCGGATTTGATGGCTTTGGGTGCAGACACTTTGATGTCGGATGCATTGTTGTTGACTGCATGAATGAGTAGCGGATTGACGCCTACATTCTTGACGGCGAACATTTTCGCCACTTTCGTCCCGGCCTTGATAGTGCCGAGGTTCACCTCTTTCTCTGCCACTTCGATGATGGGTGCCGTTTTCTTATCCACTCCGCTGAAATCCTCCTCGATGGAGTAGCTGAGCGTGATTTTATAGTCATCGGTAAGCACCCGTTTGCCATTAACAGCCAAGTAGATGTACGAGTTATTGAGACCCCATACATTCGCTTTAGTACCGTCTATGTTCACGTGCAGTTGTCCCACCTCTTTGGGTTTAACGGTCAGTAGGGTAGCTTCAGCATCAATCCACGGCTCTTTGTCGTTGAGCAGCACCTCCACCGTAATCTCTTTGTCGGAGTTGTTGGTGTACTCGATATTCGATTTGGTGATGTTCTTCGTGTTGAGCACTGTCCCGAAATTGAGGATGCGTGAGTTGGTTGCCAGTGCGTCACCCATTTTCTGCGGGAACCGACTGACCGGTTGTTGTGTCTTTGGGATTACCTCGCCGCGAATGGTTAGTTTAGTCGTCGGATTAGTGGCGTTCGATGTAACCGTGATGGTTTTTGTGAAGCGTCCCGGACGGCCGTTGGGGTTGTAGGTGACGGTGATGTCGCCCGTCTGCCCGGGCTCTACGGGTGTCTTTGTCCATGTGGGCGTGGTGCAACCGCACGACGCGCGGACGTTAGACAGAACGAGCGGCTCCATTCCCTCGTTCTTGAAGGTGAAAATGGTGGTGACGCGACCATCGGCCTCGTTGATTTTACCAAAGTCGTGATCGGTTTTCTCGAATGTGATTACCGGTTGTTGTGCGAAAACCACTCCGCATGCTACCAGTAACATTGTAGCTAAAAATGTACGTTTCATATCCATTATTTTTTTGTTTTTTATTGTTGATGCCGGAACTGTTCCGGATACGTCTTAATTCTGTGTGGCATAGTCGTTCACTCGTTGTGCCTCGTTCACTTCGCTGATGTCTCGCAGCGATTTGCATAGTGTCTCCACTTCGGCAGTGTTGTGGACAAAGACGCGGAGAGTGCCATCGAAGATGCCGTCTTTGCTCGTGAGGTTGATGCTCCCGATATTGAGACCGAACTTCTGCGATATCACCAAAAGCATCTCAATAACCATGCCAACCTTGTCAATGCCCTGCACATAAATCGTGCAAGCGAACGCGTGTTTGTTGGTCACGTTCCAGTCGGCAGCGTAGAGGTTCTGCCCGTGTTTGGCTTTGAGTGCATCGGCCTCAGGGCAGTCGCGTTTGTGGATGGTGATAGTGCCGTCTTCATTAAGGTATCCGAGCACATCGTCACCCGGGATAGGTTGGCAGCACGTTGCTATACGATGCTCTTGTCCAATAGTGTCGTCAGTGATGGTGATGTGTCGGCTGCGGGGCAGATAACGCAAGGGATTCCACTTGCTGTACTCTTTTTTCTCCTCTTTCTTCTTGGGCTCGGGCGACAGTACTCCGTCGCGGCGGAGTCGCCTCTTCAGGTTCTCTTGCGCCTTGGCTGTTGTGGCCCATTGCAACCATTCGAGTTGCGGTTTTTGCAGATGCGATGTCAGCACTTCCACTTGGTCACCGCCCTGCAGTACGTACGACAGCGGCTCCAGTTTGTGGTTCACTTTGGCACCAATGCAATGCTCGCCAAGGTCAGTATGGAGCATGTACGCGAAATCGAGCGCAGTAGAACCTTGTGGCATAATCTTGATCTCGCCGTGCGGAGTGAAGACGAACACCTCATCTGCGAACAGATTGAGTTTGAACGTGTCCATAAAATCAACTGCATCTTGGGCGGGATGCTTGAGCATCTCCTGAATAGCGCGAATCCATTTGTCGAGCTCGGTGTCGTCCTCAAAGCCCGTCTTGTAGCGCCAATGGGCTGCCAGTCCGCGCTCTGCAATCTCGTGCATGCGCTCGGTACGTATCTGAACCTCAACCCATTCGCCGTCTTGCGTCATCAGCGTAACGTGCAGTGCCTCATACCCGTTGGCTTTGGGCGTACTAATCCAGTCGCGGATACGCTCGGGATGCGGTTTATAGAACTGCGTCAGTGCCGAGTAGATCATCCAACATTGGTCTTTCTCCGACATGTCGGGCTTGGGTTTGAAGATGATGCGCACGGCCAACAGGTCATAAACGCCCTCGAACGGCACGTTCTTTGTCTGCATCTTTTTCCAGATACTATACACCGACTTGATGCGCGCTTCCAGCGTGAACTCGTACCCCATGCCGGCCAGTTTCTTTCTGACGGGTTGGGCAAATTTCTCGTACGTCTCCATCTGGATATGTTTGTCTGCCTGCAACTTCTGCTCAATCTGGGCGTATGTCTCGGGGTGTTCGTACTTGAACGCGAGGTTCTCGAGCTCGGTTTTGATGGGGAAGAGTCCCAACCGATGCGCGAGCGGAGCGTAGATATAGAGCGTCTCTCCCGCTATTTTGTATTGCTTCTCCACGGGTTGCGCTTCCAGCGTACGCATATTGTGCAGACGGTCGGCAATCTTGATGAGGATGACGCGGATGTCTTCTGACATCGTGAGAATCAGTTTCCGGAAGTTCTCTGCCTGAATAGATGCCTGCTCACCGAAAACGCCACCGGATATCTTGGTTAGACCCTCCACTATCGTTGCAATCTTCGGACCGAAACGTTGTTCGATATCTTCCACCGTGTAGTCGGTATCTTCCACCACGTCGTGCAGCAATGCAGAACAGATAGAGGTTGACCCGAGACCCATTTCCTTAACCACAATGCGGGCAACGGCAAGCGGGTGCATGATATACGGCTCACCCGAACGTCTGCGGATGCCCGCATGCGCTTGTTTTGCGAACTCGAAACAACTCGTAATCAACTCCACTTTCTGCCGATGCGGTGTCTTGCTGTAGTCCACCAACAGAGCATCAAACTCCTGTTGAATCATCTCGTCGTCGTGCGATGTGTCGATGTTGTCATCGTGGATATAACGAGTGATTCTGCCAGAATCCTGCGGGCCTATCTTTCCGGCGATCTTCGGGAACTTTGCTCTCGCTACATCGACATCCTCGATAGTCACATGGAACACCTTGTCGCTGTCCTGGATGTTCGATATGCCTGGTTGCCAGAAGATGTTGTGTACATCCACATTGGTGATTGCCACATCGCCAAGTCCATCGTGCTTGGAAGTATCCCAGAACACTCCTTTTATCGCTGCTCCATCTATGCAGAAATCCCATCCTGCCTGCGTGTATATCTGCTCGTAGTCATTCTGCTCAAGTATCGCAGGGATGATATCTGTCAGAAGCTCTGCCTCGGATTCGTCATCAGCCTCTCTCGGAAGCACATTCGGCTTTGGGAAGCTGTCCATGATGTCAGCATGCTTGTTTA
>CALAUY010000126.1 GCA_937892015.1 uncultured Bacteroidales bacterium
CCTGTGATTGTCCTGTGATTGTCCTGTGATTGTCCTGTGATTGTCCTGTGATTAAGCCCTCATCACCGAATCACCAAATCACAAAATCACCGAATCACCGCCTCAAAAACGGCGAATATTGTGTTGTTTTAAACATAGTGCGTGCTTCCTTTCCCACTTATTTCAGGTTCTTTTACTTTTAGTCTGTTGCGATAAATTATCGCAACTCTAGTAATCTTTTGTCAATTTTTCAACAATATCGTCGGCTTCTTCAAAATTCAGTTTTTGGCGTATTTGGGTCTTGCGTTGATAAATAGTCTGAATACTCTGACGTGTGAGCATGTTCATCTCTTTGGTAGAGAAACCGGCACGCAATAAACAGCAAACTTGGATCTCCTTTTCGTTCAGCACATCGCCATGCTCCTGCACCAATCGCGTGTAGAACCGGTCGTACACGCCGTCTATCGTTTGGTAGATACCTGGCCAATCGATGAGTGCAGCTGCCTTGTTCTCGTCTAATGCGGTCAATTGCGCCAACAGATGTTGGTTGGCTTCAGTGGGAGTGCCGGCAATCGTTTTGATGATGCCTAACTGACGCAACATCAGTTGTTGTACACTCTCCGTCTTTGCCGAATGCGAATGTAACAAACTACGCAAGGTTTCCACCTCCTCCTCTTTCTCAATGAGCATCCGTTTGCGCCGGCGCGACAGTGACCACACCATCGCAATAATGACGAGTGCAAAGAAAACAATCGCAATCATCAAGATGATTTGTCGTTGCCCGCTGATGGTCAGATACAAGTTTCGTTCTCGCAAGTCGCGCATTGAGCGTTCTTTAGCCTCGGCGATGCGGTAACGTATATAGTCTTTCTCTGACCAAAGGTTATTATACTGCGTCAAAGGGAAGATTCGGTACGAGCCTTTCGTGGCATAGTCCAACACTTGTCGATGCGCAAGAAAAGCGGCTTCAGTGGCAGGGTCGAACGTGTCGGCTGTCTCTTTATAGGTCGCAAACAGTTCTTCCGCCTCGTTCATATAACGCTCTGCGCGCTCTTTGTCGCCCTTATTGAGCCACAGGCGGGAAAGGGAATACAGACTTTCCACCAGCAACCAATTATCAGCTTCGCGGTATTGAGCAACCAGCTCCTCTTGCATACGAATAGCACGATCGGTCTGCCCAATCTCGCCTAGCAGGTCGGCATAATTACGACGCACAATATTCACAATAAAAGCCGAGTCGGATGCATTGGCGATGGCTTTTTCAAAGGCCTGTTCCATCTTGTCGTATTCGCCGAGCGAAAAATAGACAATCGCCAGCGCATTATATACGCGCTCCACCTCGTCTAAATGAATAGCCCTGCCATCATCAAGCCCAATGAGCGTTTCTGTGTAGTCGCGTACGAGGTCGTACTGATAATCGCGCATTGCCAGTTCTGCCGACACACGCAGTACCACCACCTGCCACAGATGTTCGCCCGTCAGTTCTGCCACCTCGTCGGCATACTTTTTCTGCCGACCGAGCACTGCATGCGTTTTCTCTTTATCGCCGTTCCACCAATAGTACATCGCCTCGTCTAAACCGGACAACATCATCTTCCGTGCATCACCGTGTTCTTTCGTCCATTGTTGGCGGTAATAATCCGCAGCCCAGCATATCATCGAATCTTCGCTCAGTGATTGCATCGAGTTGGCGTGCAGGTCACATGTCACAAACCAGTATTGTGCCTGATGAGCCTCGTCTAACCGTTCCGGACGTTCCACTTGTCTGAGCAGCATGGCCGCTGAATCTCTGTTCGTGTACAACAAAGCCTCGGCCGCTTCTATCCGTTCCTCGTCACGATGAACGGAACAACTCGCAAACAGCATCAGCATCACCGCTCCTAAAGCGACTGTCTTAACTTTCGTTTTCATATTCTTTTTCTTCCTATTTTTGGTTGACCCTATACGTCGTTTTTTATGGTAACACTAACAAAAATCGCGCCAAAAACACACGCAGCGCATTTTTTTTCATAAACGACTGTAATATAGCACTTTACGCAACTTTATATCCCAAATTGGCAGAAAAAAGCGTCTGATACTCGCTCGTTCATATAAACATCGCAAACCCATATATAAATTTTTATTTGCTAATAACGCTTATTATCAACACGTTATGAGATGCAAATATAAATCGAATTATTTGGATATAAACCATTTTTTTTGTAATTTTGCACCGGATTTCGAAAGTAGAAAAACATCGAAAATCAACTCTATTAAAAACGAATTATAAACTTTAAAATGCTTAAAATGATGAAAACAAAATGTTTCTTTTGGGCAGTGGCAATGATTTGCGCCGTGCCCATGAATGCCCATCAAGTAAACGACACGCTCACAACCACGCCCGACACATTACGCATGGACACTTCCATGTTCAAGTTGGCGGAAGTGACGGTAGAGGCACAGAATGTCATTCAAAAAGTGGACAAACAGGTTCTCCTACCCAACCGCGAGCAACGCAAAGCCTCGCACGATGGCATGTCACTCTTGCAGAACTTACAGATTCCGCGTATCGTGGTCAATCCGACAGACAACACCGTCAAGACCCTTGCTAACCAAGATGTGCAGTTGCGCATCAACGGCATCGAAGCCGGCACTTCCGAAGTGATGGCGATTAACCCGAATGATATCATCCGCATTGAGTACCACGACCAACCCGGCGTACGCTTTAATGGAGCTGCGGCCGTCATCAACTACATCGTCCGTCACCGCGACACCGGCGGAAATATGATGCTCAACGCGTCCAACGGCGTAACCATGCCCGGTTGGGGCGAGTACCACCTGTCGGGTAAGGTCAATTTTGGCAAGTCGTCGTTCAGCCTCTTGACGCACTATTCACCGCGTGATGTCTATTGGACGCGCACGAATACGGAGACGTACAATTTTACGACAGGTACGATTGAAAACCAAGAAGTGGGCGAACCGACACGTTTCAAGGGTAATCCTGTCAATCTCGGACTGACCTATAATTGGACGAACGGAGACAAGAATATGCTCAATATCACCTTGCGCGATAACATGCAATTCATACCACACTCGATGACCAACCGCGATTCTTATTTATATCAAGGTACAGACAGCTTTACTGTTCATGACCACGAAAGCAGCAAGTCCATTTCTCCCTCGTTGGACATTTACTACGAGCACAACCTGCCGGATGACAATCACTTGTATTTCGACGTGGTGGGAACGTATATTAACAGTAGCAACGACCGCTGTTTTGAGCAAACGCCGATTGGCGAAACGGTTGCCGATACGACCGATGTAACCTCTCGCGTGAAGGGTAACAAATACTCGCTCATCAGTGAAGCCATCTATGAGAAAGATTGGGAGAACATCGCTTTGACGGTCGGAGTACGCCACAACCGACAATGGATGGAGAATACCTATCTCGGCAGTGCCGGTGCAACCGTCAATATGACAACCACCGAGACCTACGCTTTTGCGGAAGTGCAGCAACGCGTCGGTAAGTTCTCTTACGCAGCCGGAATAGGAGCCATGCACACATATATCGAGCAAGCCGGACAGAAACAATCGAACTGGATTGCCCGTCCGCAACTGACACTGAGTTACGACTTCGGCAAGGGCGTGTTCTGGAAATACAAAGGGTATGTCTCGGGTTATCAGCCCTCATTGTCGGCCATGTCGGACGTGGCGCAACAGATTGATAAATACCAGATTAGGCTGGGCAATCCGAATCTCCGACCTGTTATGTTCGTCGCCAATGAGATGCAACTTTCGTGGCAGTCCAAGTACGTCAATCTCAACCTCTGGGCGAACTACAGTTACGACCACAAACCAATCATGGAGGAGAGTTACGAGCAAATCATCGACGGTACTCCGATGGTCGTCCGCACCTACGCAAACCACCGCGGATTCCACCGGCTGCAAGTAGCTCCAAGCGTACAAGTACGATTATTGCAAAACCATCTGATCTTTACAGTCGCTCCGTTTGCCAATTATTATGTGAGTCTCGGCAATACCTACACGCACAAGCATTTTAATCCGGGCGTTCGTGCCGGTGTTATGGGGATGTACAATAATTGGCAGTTCTTCGGCGAAGTGACCACTCGTAGCAATAATCTCTGGGGCGAGACTTTAGAGTACGGCGAGTTCTACCACCATATCGGTCTGGGCTACAATGCCGACTCACAGAGCCAACAAAAAGCTCGCTCGCTTGGGGTGTCGGGATGGGGTTTCCGAGCTATGCTCATGAACCCCTTCTCCGTCAAGGGTTACAGTATCGAAACCAAGAACCTCTCGGCTCTTGCTCCAAATACGCAGCACGCAGAGATGCGCGATTTCCGACAGATGCTCATCCTCTCTTTCTATTGCAACCTCGATTTCGGAACACAACGCGCAGATGCCGGAAAACGTATCAATAACGAAGATACGGACAGCGGTATTTTGACAGCCACCAAGTAACTCTCCCCTGTTCAAGTCTTCATCAGGAAAGAACCGAATACTGCGCAAATTATATAATATCATCCACTTGTCAATTTGTCCGCTTTTTGTGGTCTTTCTCACTCTACGACCCTGATTCACCAAGAAAAATCGCACTTTTTTGCGATTTTTCTTGCATATGTCAAAAAAAAGCAGTAACTTTGCAGTCCGTTTTTTAAAAAAGCATGTTGTTCAGGGATATTATCGGACAAGAAGCGGTCAAGCAACGACTGCGCGAATCAGTGCGTGAAAATCGCGTACCGCATGCGCTGTTGTTGTCAGGACAGGCGGGTGTAGGCAAACTGCAATTAGCTCTTGCATACGCACAGTATCTTGCGTGTCCGCACCGCACGGCTGACGATGCATGCGGCGAATGCCCCACATGCAAGCGATACGCCGCATTGGCACATCCCGACCTGCATTTTGTTTTCCCTATCACCACCGCTGAAGGGCTCGACAAACCTGTCTGCGATGATTTTGCCGCGCATTTCCGCGACATGGTACTGAACCAACATTATTTCGACCTCGACGATTGGCACCAAAAACTGTCGGAAGAATACAAAAAAGTGGAGACTAAGCAGCTTACCATCTACGAGCGAGAGTCGAGCGAAATACTCCGCAAACTGTCGCTCATGTCGTTCGACAGCGGCTACAAGACGATGGTCATCTGGTTGCCCGAGCGCATGAACGAGACGTGCGCGAACAAGCTGCTGAAGATACTGGAAGAGCCACCGGCCGAGACGCTTTTCTTACTCGTGAGTAACGAGCCGCAACGTCTATTACCTACCATCCTCAGTCGCACGCAACAAATGACCGTGCCTCGACTGACCGAGCAAGAGATAGCGGGTGCATTGCATGAGGGAAAGGGCACGGTGAACGGCGCAAGTTGGCCGGTGGAAGCAGCACTCGATTACGCTCACATGGCCAATGGCAGTTTCCTCCAAGCACGCAAAACTGCTGCAAACGATGCCACTAACGAGCTGTATATGAAGCTCTTCCAACGTATCATGCGACGCGCTTGGAGCGTCGGACACCGACAGGACTACGATGCTCTCATAGACATGCGCGACTGGGCGGCAGAGATAAGCAAGATGGGACGCGATGAGCGTTCGGCTTTCCTCGATTACTGCATGAAGCAAGTGCGAGAGAACTACATCACCAACTACGGCCGGTCCGAGATGGTCTATCAGACGGGGGCTGAGCGACAGTTCTCCGAACGGTTCGCGCCCTTTATCAACGACCGCAACGCCGAACCTCTGCTCCACCAACTGTCACTCGCACAGCGGCAAGTAGAGCAGAACGGCAATGCCAACATCATCTTCTTCGACCTCGCACTACAGCTCATCGTGCTCATCAAATAAACGACATTTAATCACTAAAAAAACAGATATTTTGGAAGAATATACATTACAGAATGGCAGTTGCCGGTTTAGCAGCAAGGGATGTTGTCGCAACTCGGCGCACATGTTGCCCGTTACCGATTGGCTCTGCGACCTACCGGAGAGCGGCTTCGACACTGACCTCGTTGAGGTGCAGTTCAAGAACACCCGCAAGGGATATTTCCACAACAACGCCGGACTGCCCCTCGAAAAAGGCACGATGGTGGCGGTGGAATCGAACCCGGGTCACGACATTGGCGAGGTAACGCTCACCGGTGCTCTCGTCAAGAAACAGATGAAGAAGAACCGCGTTGACCCCGAGCGTCAGGAGATACGCACCATCTACCGCATCGCCACCGAACAAGACCTTTCCCGTGCCAAAGAGGCGCACAGCAAAGAGCAAGAGACGATGATACAGGCACGAGCACTGGCCAAAACGCTCGGATTAGAGATGAAGATAGGTGATGTGGAGTACCAAGGAGACGGCACCAAAGCTATCTTCTACTATATCGCCGACGGGCGCGTCGATTTCCGCCAACTGATACGTGTGTATGCCGAGACGTTTCGAGTACGCATCGAGATGAAACAGATTGGTGCCAGACAAGAAGCCGGACGCATCGGCGGTACAGGGCCATGTGGACGCGAACTCTGTTGCTCCACATGGATGAGCCAGTTCCATTCTGTCGGCACGGGTGCAGCACGACTGCAGAACATCTCTCCCAACCCGCAGAAACTGGCCGGACAATGCGCTAAACTGAAGTGTTGCCTCAACTACGAGGTGGATGTGTATGAAGATGCAATGGCACTCATGCCCGACCGACATACACCATTAGAGACGCAAGAAGGCACGTGGTACTGCTTCTCCATCGACCCCCTGGCCGGGCAGATAACGTACTCCACTGACCCCAAAAAGCCGGAAAACCTGCAAGTACTCACCCCGCAGCAAGCTAAAGACATCATCCGCCAAAACGAAGAAGGTAAGAAACCCAAAACACCGGCCGGCAAATCTACTACTGTCGAGGCGGTTGAGTCGCTCGGATACAAGAACGTAGTGGGACAGGACGACCTCACACGTTTTGATAAGAAGAAAAGAGACGGATCAAGAGATAGAGATAGAGATAGAGACAGACACAATGAAAGAAACAAACCACATACCGGTCGTGGCGGTTATCGTCATGAGCATAACGATCATCGCGGCGTGTAGTAGAGGCACAGTGTACTCCGAATTCCGACATCTACCACTCAACGGATGGCCGGCGGATAGTGTCCTCACTTACAAGGTGAATATCACTGACACAGTGGCACATTACGACCTCGTACTCAACGTCCGGCACGGGCAAAACTACCCGTATCAGAACATCTGGTTCTTCGTTGAAAACGGGCTTTCCGGACAAACAGACACCCTCGAATACTACCTTGCTGACCAGCGCGGACGATGGCTCGGCAACGGATACGGTGACCGACATGATATGCCGTGCCTGATGCTCCGCAACGCACAATTCCCGCACGCGGGAACATATATTTTCAAGGTCAGGCACGGGATGCGCGATGAGATTTTACTCGGTATTGGCGAAATGGGTTTAACGGTTGAAAAACAGTAAGATGGGCAAGAATAAACTCAAGAAATTCGCTGAGATGGAGTCGTTCGACAACGTCTATCAATGCAGTGCCAACGAGCTCGAAGAGAAAGATTATCGCAAACTGGCAGGTAGGCGGCATCCATTGGCCGGACACTGGCACGAGGTCTTCGGCAACCACAACCCCATCGTGCTCGAACTGGGATGCGGGCACGGCGAATACACTGTAGGACTCGCCGAACGTTACCCCGACAAGAACTTCCTCGGCATCGACATCAAGGGCGCGCGCATGTGGGCAGGGGCTAAACAGGCCAAAGCGCTCGGACTCAGTAATGCCGCATTCTTGCGCACGAACATCGAGATACTCCCATACTTCTTTTCCACCGATGAAATCGGGGAAATATGGGTCACTTTCCCCGATCCGCAGATGAAAAAAGCCACCAAACGACTTACCTCCACATTCTTCCTCGAACGGTATCGACTCGTGCTTTGCGATGGTGGACTCATCCACCTCAAGACCGACTCGCCATTCCTCTACACCTACACACGCGAGATGCTCCGCGCCTCACATATAGTCCCCAACATCGACACTCCCGACCTCTACGCCACTGAAGCCCCCATCGACTTGGACATCCGTACACATTACGAGCAGCAATGGCTCGAACGTGGACTGACTATCAAGTACTTACAATGGGCTCTCCCGCACAGCGGACAGCTCATTGAACCTGATATCGACATCGAGCCCGACACCTACCGCTCCTACGGTCGCGGAACGGTGTAATAGTAAATTGTAATAGTAAATTCGTCAATAAATAAATCGTCAAATCGTAAATATCCTGTGTTTGCTCAACAAATAATCGATGCTTTGCGTACTGTACGCTACCCGGGTACGAATAAGAATATCATCGAGAGTGGCATGCTCGAAGATGATATCCGTATCAGCGGTTTTGCTGTTAGTTTTTCGCTCATCTTACCTAAAGAGAACGACCCGTTCCGCAAGTCTTTGCTCCGCGCGGCAGAAACGGCCATCAAAACATATGTTGACCCCAACGCCGAAGTGACTATCCACGAGAAATACGTTCGCGCAGCCTCACCCGCAAAGAAAGACCCGGACGCAACGCCCTCATGGAAACATATCATAGCCATCTCTTCAGGAAAGGGCGGTGTCGGTAAGTCAACTGTTGCCTGCAACCTCGCCGTCACGCTGGCTCAAATGGGGTTTAGGGTCGGACTGCTCGATGCCGACATCCATGGACCATCACAGCCCAAAATGCTCGACCTCGAGAACTACCGCCCGATGGCCGTCAACGTCAATGGTCGCGACCTTATCCAACCCGCTGAAGCGTACGGCGTCAAGATGCTCAGTATAGGGTTCTTCGTGAATGAAGGACAAGCGGTCGTTTGGCGTGGCGGGATGGCATCCAACGCCATCAAACAACTCATCGACGATGCCGATTGGGGCGAACTCGACTTTTTCCTCATCGACTTACCACCCGGCACCTCCGACATACACCTCACTATCGTACAAGAGCTGCACCTCACCGGCGCGGTCATAGTCACTACTCCCCAACCCGTTGCTCTTGCCGATGCACGCAAGGGAGTCGATATGTTCCGCAACGACAAGATAGATGTGCCCGTGCTTGGCATAGTAGAGAACATGGCATGGTTCACGCCCGCTGAACTGCCCGAAAACAGATATTATATCTTCGGACGCGATGGCGGCAAGACCCTCGCAGAAGAGATGAACGTGCCACTGCTCGGACAGATTCCGCTCGTACAGTCCATACGCGAGAGCGGCGATAACGGACAACCCATCGCACTTCAGCAGGGACATCCAGCCGCTGCTTTCTACACGAAAATAGCAGAGCAATTGCTTAAATAGAACGACTCAATCTTCAATACGTTGACGAATACTAAATCATTAAATAGTAAATCATCACAGCCAACCGAACTCGGAACACAAGGTGTTGGCAGACTGCTTTTTAAGTATGCCTTGCCCGCGATAATTGCGATGACAGCCTCGTCGCTGTACAACATCGTCGATTCTATCTTCATCGGCCAGTTCGTTGGACCGTTGGCATTAGGAGCGCTGACAGTCGCCAAGCCCTTCATGGACGTGTGTGCCGCGTTCGGCAGTCTCATCGGTGTTGGTGCCGGTACGTTGGTGGCCATCAAACTGGGCGAACAGGATATTTCATCGGCAGAGAAAGTGCTGGGTAACGTCATCTTGCTGAACGTCATCCTGTCTGTTATCGTCACCATCCTCGGCATCATTTTCCTCGACCCTATCCTCCTTGCTTTCGGGGCGTCGGATGCCACATTACAGATGGCGCACGACTATATGTTCATCATCCTAATCGGCAATATCCCCACGCACCTCTATTTCGGCCTTAACAACGTGCTCCGCTCGTCAGGTCACCCCAACGAGGCGATGATTGCCACCATCACGGCCGTCACTATCAACATCATCCTCGACCCTATCTTCATCATTTGGCTACATATGGGTGTACGGGGCGCTGCCATCGCAACAGTCATCTCCCAGTGCATCGCCGTTATATGGCAGTTCATCATCTTCTTCCGTAAGGACGAGGTCATCCATTTCCATCGCGGCATATGGCGTTTGGAGTGGCCTATTACGCGGGATGTGATAGCTATTGGCCTATCGCCTTTCCTGATGAACCTCGCCCATTGCCTCGTGGTCGTTATTATCAACAACCAACTCATGGTGTATGGGGGCGACATGGCGATTGCGGCGTATGGGGTCATCAACCGCTTCACGTTCGTCTTTGCGATGATAGTCATGGGACTCAATCAGGGTATGCAGCCCATCGTCGGGTACAACTACGGGGCACGGCAGTACAACCGGGTGACTCGGGCTTTCCAACTGACCGCCATCTGTGCCACTATCGTCACCTCGTTAGTCTTTATTCTCTCTGAAGCCTGTCCTGTATGGATGGCACGCGTCTTCACGAATGACCCTGACTTGTTGTCTATCTCCGCTCACGCATTGCGTATTGCCAACTGCGCGTTCTTTATCGTCGGATTCCAGATGGTGACGGGCAATTTCTTTACTTCGCTGGGAATGGCAAAAAAAGCCATCTTCTTGAGTCTTACCCGTCAGGTGCTCTTCCTCGTACCACTCATCCTGCTTTTGCCGTCCTTCTGGGGCATTACGGGCGTGTGGGCTGCCATACCTATCAGCGACACTATATCTGCCGTCACCGCACTTATCATGCTACGCTACCAGATGCAACGCTTCCGCGATTACGGCGATGAGTTACCAATACAGTCTAATATGGAAAAATATTCTTCATAAATATGACCAAAAAGTATGATTTTCTCATTATCGGTGCCGGAGTGGCCGGTATGAGTTTTGCGCTCAAAGTGGCGCGCGCGGGGAAATACAAGATTGCACTCTGTTGCAAGACTACGCTCGATGAGGCGAACACGGCCAAAGCACAAGGGGGTATAGCTTCAGTCACTAACCTCTTGGTGGACGATTTCGACAAACATATCCACGACACGATGGTGGCTGGCGATTGGATTAGTAATCCCGATGCCGTCCGTCAGGTGGTCACCCATGCACCCGAACAGATTCAGGAGTTGGTTCATTGGGGCGTTCATTTCGACAAGCAGGAAGACGGCTCGTTCGACCTGCATCGTGAGGGCGGGCATTCCGAGTTCCGTATCTTGCACCATGCCGATGACACAGGCTTCGAAATTCAGCGCGGTCTGATGGAAGCAGTGCGTCAACATCCCGACATCGACGTGCTCGAGAACCATTTCGCAGTCGAGATTATCACGCAACACCATCTCGGTGTACGTGTCACACGTCGAACGCCCGACATCGAGTGTTATGGGGCATATATCCTCAATCCCGAAACGGGCAAGGTCGATACGTATCTCAGCAAGATAACGTTAATGGCGACTGGCGGGACAGGCTCAGTCTATGCTACAACCACCAACCCCAATATCGCCACAGGAGACGGTATAGCGATGGTCTATCGAGCTAAAGGCAAGGTCGAGGGGATGGAGTTCGTGCAGTTCCACCCCACCGCACTCTACAATCCCGCCGAGACGCACCCCGCTTACCTTATCACCGAAGCCATGCGCGGGTATGGTGGCATCTTGCGGCTTCCTAATGGCGAGGAGTTTATGCAGAAGTACGACCCCCGTCTCAGTCTCGCTCCACGCGATATCGTTGCTCGGGCAATCGACCACGAGATGAAAGTGCATGGACTCGACCATGTCTGCTTGGATGTCACGCACAAAGACCCCGAGCAAACCAAGCACCACTTCCCGAACATATACAAAAAGTGCCTTTCCATCGGGATAGATATCACCCGTCAGTATATCCCTGTGGCTCCATGTGCGCACTATATGTGTGGGGGAATTAAGGTTAACCTCGATGCCGAATCAAGCATCCGGCGACTCTATGCCGTCGGCGAATGTTCGTGCACGGGTCTACATGGTGGCAACCGTCTGGCCAGCAACTCACTCATCGAGGCAGTGGTATATGCCGATGCTGCGGCTAAACATTCGTTGCAAATGGTTGACCACTACGATTTCAACACCCGTGTGCCGGCATGGAACGACGAAGGAACGATGTCTGTCGAAGAGAAAGTGCTGATTGCACAAGATGTCCGAGAGGTCGGTCAGATTATGTCCACGTATGTGGGTATTGTTCGGTCCGATTTGCGTTTACGACGTGCTTGGGAGCGACTCGACTTGCTCTACGAAGAGACTGAAGACCTCTTCAAGCGAGTACGACCAACCAAAGATATATGCGAGCTGCGTAATATGATCAATGTGGGCTACTTGATTACCCGTCAGGCCCTCGAACGCAAAGAGAGCCGAGGACTGCACTACACCATCGACTACCCGCATCCCGTAGAGTCACATCCGCAACCTACTTTCTGAACGTGTAGTATTTCTGACCGGTGTACGAGATGACGATGGTTATCAGCGTCACCAGCATCTTCGATGGAGTCGGATACCAACCGCATACATCTACGAAGAGCTTCAGACCCAGATAGTTGACCAGCAGGTTCACGCCCACTATCACTACATAACGGAACAATTGGTGCCAGCCGCGGAGCGACGATTGCGTAAATGTGACATACTTATTGAGCCAAAAACCCGTAAGCAACGTGATGGGAAAAACAATACACAGAGTGGCTATATGCGACGAAATGGTTACAAAAGGCAAATGGATCATCTCGTGGCGGAGTACAAAATTATAAATAATGAAGTACAGCACCCAGTCCAGAACCATGTTCGAACCGCCACAAAACCCGTAACGAAACAGCTGCGGAGATACCATTTTTCCGAACTGTGGAACCACTTTTTCTACATTTTTGTAAAAAAAGTCAATTATTTTTGTAATTATTTGCGCTAATCTATGCATATTTCAAAAATAAACACTCTCTTAAACCTTGCATATTTAAAAAAAACACTCTCTTAAACCTTGCATATTTAAAAAAAACACTCTCTTTGCAGCCTCTAAACGCTGCATATGTCGTTTTTCTTCCAAAAAACGGTGCAAAGGTACAAAGAATTTTTGACATATGCAAGTCTTTTAGGCAAAAAACGGTGCAAAGGTACAAAGAATTTTTGACATATGCAAGACTTTTGTATAAAAAAACGTGAAAAACGTGCCTTTTAAGCGTATTCCCCCTTTTTTCCTATTTTTTTTTCTTCTTATGTATGCTTCGTTCTATGTTCTTATTCGCCCCATTCGCCCCATTCGCCCCATTCGTCCTATTTGTCCTAATTGTCCTATTTGTCCTATTCGCCCTATTAGCCCTATTAGACCTATTCGCCCTATTAGACCTATTAGACCTATTAGACCTATTAGACCTATTAGACCCATTCGTTCGATTCGTGTAATTCGTGTAATTCGTGTTCCTTGTTCCAGCTTCGTTTCTAATCAGACTAGCTCCATAGGAGCGCTCCCCTAAGGTAGGGGAGGTCCCGCTTGCGGGAGAGGGGTATGAAACCAAATACTACGCTGTTGGTCTCGCTTGCGGGAGAGGGGTATGTACGGCTCTGCCGATCGTCCTCCGGAAAGAAATTCTCATCTTTAGTCAAATTAGCCCCATTAGACCAAGTCCCCATTTCCTTTATTCTTTCAATTCGTGTAATTCGTGTTCCTCTCAAATGCACTTACTCACTTTCTGCGTTTCCCCTCTCGCCCTACTTGCTTTACCCTCTTCTCCCCAATTTCTATTTTTCCAATAACCATTCTTTCATTGTGCCGGATGTCATCCGGCTTTTTCCTCTCCCCTCCCCTCACAATGTGGAAAAATCACCAAAAATGCACAAATCCTCCCCTAATTCTCTCTTTTTTTGCATTTTTTGCTAAAAAAATTTGCATATCTTAAAAAAAATGAGTACCTTTGCGCCAAAATTTAGAAAGGCAGCATTATGTATTCCATTGACGACATTACTGAATATACTGTTTTGCTTATTCATAAGTTTGCCCAACATTTTGGATTGACCGACAAACAGGCGGCTAATTATATTGAGCGATATGGTGCTTTATCGTTGTTCCACAATAATTATGGCGTTATGCATACCCTCTCGTTTGAAGATAACGTAGAGAGTATTGCCGCGTATTGTCATCGTCAAGGAGGGACACTCGTATGAAACTATATCACGGATCCAATACGGATATTCAGCAAATAGATTTTGCTAAGTCTAAACCGAATAAAGACTTTGGTCGAGGCTTTTACTTAACCGCTGACAAGCGCCAAGCACAACAGTTAGCCGAGCAACGAGCACTCTTCTTTGGGGGAGAACCGATTATAAACATGTATTTGTTTGATGAAAAAGCACTGAAAGACGAATCTTTGAATGTCAAGGTGTTCAATGACTACTCAGTCGAATGGGCGGAGTTCGTGGTTGCTAATCGTTTTAACCCAACCAAGCAAACTATTCACGACTTCGATATTGTTTACGGACCGATTGCCAATGATAAAGTTGGTGTTCAAATAGAGTTGTTTATGGATAAACTGATTGACATGCCAACATTGATTCAGCGTTTGAAATATATGCAAGGTGTTACTTTCCAATACTTCTTTGGAACAGAAAAAGCAATAACTCTCTTGCAAAAAATATAAATATCTGTACCTATGCCAATCGATTTTAATCATCTAACGGAAGAAGAACAACGAGATTTTGAGTTTTTGCTTGAACGTAAACTCTCTCAACTGGCTGCACTACTCATTAAGGAGCGCGGATTGAGTTTTAATGATGCTTTCCGTGAGTTATACAATTCAGATACATATACCAAACTCTCCGACCCACGCACAGGCTTATATATCCAATCGGCACGATATATCTATTCTTATTTGGAAAACGAACTAAACACAGGTAAAATCTGTTAACAACTCCCGCCGACGAAACAAAACAATTGTCTGTGGCATCATTTTTTGCATAAAAGTGTCAGAGTTAACCTCAAAAAGTGTCAGAGTTAACCTCAAAAAGTGTCAGAGTTATCCTCAAAAAGCGTCAGAGTTTAACCAAAAAAGTGTCAGAGTTTAACCAAAAAAGTGTCAGAGTTAACCTCAAAAAGTGTCAGAGTTTAACCTCAAAAAGTGTCAGAGTTAACCGCTTTCTTCTTCTGTACTTACTTAACTAGCTCCTAAGGAGCGCTCCCCTAAGGTAGGGGAGGTCCCGCTTGCGGGGGAGGGGTATGTACGGCTCTGCCGATCGTCCTCCGGAAAGAAACTCTCGTCTATTCTATTCGTTCAATTCGTGTAATTCGTGTTCCTCTCAAATCCACTTACTCACTTTCTACGTTTCCCCTCTCGCCCTACTTGCTTTACCCTCTTCTCCCCCTATTTCTATTTTTCCAATAACCATTCTTTCATTGTGCCGGATGTCATCCGGCTTTCCCCACATCTCCCCTCCCCTCACAATGTGGAAAAATCTCCCTAAAATGCCCAATACTCCCAAAAAAATCGCACTTTTTTCACTTTTTTTCATCCTAATATTTGCATATATCAAAAATTATTACTAACTTTGCAGCCCGAAATTGGATTATTGTGTATAATCCGCGGTCTCCACCGCCACCACCATATCGGGCTTCACCGCCCAAACATCCCGCTGTAAAGCGTTACAGCATACATACGAAAATAGCGTTATAGGCTGAACTTGATTTGTTGAAACTTCGACACTTTCACCAAATTAGTAATTCAAGTTGGTAGCTCGTTAACGCTCACGCTGTTCGGCGTGGGCTTTTGCGTAGATTTTGAATTACTAAGGTAGTCGAAGACCTCAACAAATCAAATGAAGCGAACAAAGGTTCACGCTTTTTGTGTGCATACTATTAGTACAAACAATAATTTTATAACGGAGTGTGCCGAAAATCCACAGAAGAGTAGGCAAAACTATTTAAACAACATGAAAAAAACAATTCTTTGTGTGGCGATGGCTATGTGTGCCCTCGCCGTTAATGCCAGAACATGGCGAATCAACTACGACGAAAACTCAAGTGCCGATTTCCGTACGTTGGCACAAGCTTGTGCCAACGCAAATGTCCACGATGGCGATGTCTTCTACATGGAGCCCGGCTATCATTACGGCAGCGAATCCGACAATACGGTCACCCGTCGCTGTACAATCGTTGGTCCCGGTTGGGGCTTCAACACCAAAGCAGGAGAAGAAATCGAGGTCTCCACAACACATTTCACAAGCAGCATCAATATCCAACACGACAGCGTGCACGTAATTGGACTGAATGCAGGTCAAATTTACATTTATAAATCCGGTGAATCATTATCAAATCCTCTTAAGAATGTTACTATTGAAAGATGTAAGGTAATTAGCATAAGTATATCAAATTATACATATGGTATAAATATACGTAATAATTTCTTTTATTCTCGTTATTATAATTATTCTTGCCTTAGTTTATCTAGTTATTTTAATTATGGGGTAGTTGAAGGAAATATTATTTTAGGTCGTGTTTCTTTTCCTGGTGCTTCCGGCGTTGGAAGTCGCTTTGATCATAATACATTAATCTATTATTATAGTAGTAGTGATTATTGTATTACCTACGCAACTCGCACCACTATGATAATAACCAACAATATAATCATAAAAACATCATCTAATTACACTCAAAACGTCTGCGATTTTGCCAATGGAGTCGTCAATAACTACAACGTCTATTCCATCACTCCTGCTCAATATGCCGAAGAAACAGCTACTGGTTCTACTAAGTACTCTGACCACCCCACCAATCAATATATCGGCGCAACCGTGGAGAACACCTTTATCAACGATGTAGAGGGTTTGTTCTTCGATGAAGCCATGCGATACCAAGTATTGGAAGGCAGTGTGGCCAAAACAGCTGCCAGCGATGGCGGGGAGTGCGGCGCTTTTGGCGGCAGTCACCCATACGTTCTTTGCGGACGCCCTACCGGCATTCCCTATCTCTACGATGTAGATGTGCCCGAGCACACCACGAATAACACGTTGACAATTTCCTTCAAAGTAGCAGGTCAAAATGAATAAGCGCAACCTACTTTGCGTTTTGTTACTCTATTGCTGTTCCCTGACCGCTCAAACATCTTTCACCCGAGCGGAATACTGGATAGACAACGAGCCCGGATGGGGCTATGCAACAGCCCTTCCTTTGTCCGGCAATATAGTGCAAACGTCCATATCTACAGGGGGATTGTCTTACGGCTGGCACACGCTCGGTTTACGCGCATTGGGTGGCAACTCATGGTCGCAGACACATACGCGCCTGTTCTACAACCCCGACCCCGTTTCGCTACAATACGAAACACTGACAGGGGCCGAGTACTGGGTGGACAACGACCCGGGAATGGGCAATGCAACTGCACTGCCTTTCTCGGCCAACCAACGACAATTCAGCTTCTCTCTCAACGAGATAACAACGCTCAGTTATGGACTGCATCAAGTCGGCTTCCGAGTGAAAACCGGCACCACTTGGTCTGCAACCTACACGCGTTGTTTCACGTATTTAGACCCGCAGAGTATCTCTGATTCTATCACAGCAGTCGAATGGTGGATTGACAACGACCCGGGCTTTGGCTCTGCTTCATCGTTGCCATTCTCACCCACGCAACGAGATTTTTCTTTCACATTAGCACTGCCCGACTCTACCAATTATGGTTTGCATGAGTTGGGGCTGCGAGTACGACAAGGCAACCGATGGTCTGATGCGTTTTCACGCTATTTCTTCACCATCGCACCCGCAGATACTGTGACCGCACTTACTGCCGTGGAGTATTGGATAGACTCCGACCCGGGATTAGGTGAAGCCCATCCTCTCCCGTTCAGCCCGCGACAATCGCAATTCACGCTCGACATCCCGCAATTGGATACACTGCCCTCGGGGTATCACACTATCGGTTTGCGTGTTCGTCGAGGTTCACTGTGGAGCGATACCTACACGCGAGGATTTGCCAATATCGAACTGCCACCGCTGATGACATTAGGCGAAGTGGTGGCCTATTGGGATGGCGACACGGCAAACATATTCCAACTTCCATACACGCAACACGAAAACTACGGAGAAGCAACGAATATCGTTCTCTCTACTGCTTCGCTGTCGTACGGCTCACATAAACTCTATCTCCGTGCCACGGCTGATAGTATCCACTCTGTCACGCTCAATTACGATGTCTGCAAGAACGCCGTACCGCACTTCTCTCTCCTCAACGACCCCGTTTGCGTGGGAGAAGAACTGATAATCTTGGACGAGAGTACAGAAGTGCAACCGGAGACCACCTACGCGTGGTATATAGATAATAGCAACAATCCATCGTACACCACCAAAGGAGACATTATTCACACCTTCAGTAGGGTCGGATGGCATACTATCACGCTCGTTGTTCAAACCGGCAATGGTTGCGAGACCTCGTATTCGCAAAACATTTATGTGCATACCAAGTCGGCTCCGAGCATTAGTTTGTCGCGCTCTGCCGGTTCCATCTGCGCAGGAGATAGTGTGGTCTTCACCGCCTCTCCTACCAATGGCGGAGAAAACCCGCAATATACGTGGTTCCGTAATAGTGAACAAATAGCAGTCACACAAACGCCTCGATTGGTTCTCTACGATTTGCAACATCATGATACCATCTCCGTAATGCTTACTACAGACAATATCTGCGCGCCTTCACAAACAGCAGTATCATCCAAACTGGTTCAAACGGTGTATGCATTGCCGGATATAACACTCAACTTTTCGGCTGTATATTATACCGACGAAAATGCCTTCTCGTTCACCAACTTAGCAACTCCTTCAGGCGGCACTTTCTACATGAACGATGTGGTTACGCGCTTGTTCAATCCCAAGAGCAACCCCGTCGGAACATACACGGTCAAGTATGTCTATTCCAACTCACATGGCTGTGAGTCCGAAGCCGAGGCAACGTTCGTGTTGAAACAGCGCGATAGTGTTCTTGTTGTTGCGACAACAGAAAACGGACAGATGGGTAGCGTCTCCGGTGGAGGCGAGTATCTGGAAGGATTACCCGTGACATTATCGGCACAACCGAATGTGGGTTACCATTTCGTGGAATGGAACGATGGCGACACCAACTCCGTTCGTACATTTACCGCTCTTGAAAATGTAACCTATACAGCTTACTTTGCCGTCAACCAATACGTCATCACGTTCGTGGACGAAGATGGTTCCACCGTCCTCCAGCGTGATACTTTGGACTATGGCACTATGCCAAGTTTCCGTGGCACTAATCCTGCTAAGGCAAGCACGGCGCAGTACACCTACTCGTTCAGCGGATGGTCTCCAACGATTGAGCAAGTCAGCGGCAACGCCACCTACACGGCAACGTTCGCTTCTACGCTCAACAAGTACATTGTGACATTCGTTGACGAAGATGGCTCCACCATCCTCCAGCGCGACACTTTGAACTACGGCACTACACCGTCATTCCGTGGTGCAACTCCTGCCAAACAAAGCACAGCGCAGTACTCTTACTCGTTCAGCGGCTGGAGTCCAAGTATCGTTTCTGTAGAGGGCGAAGCAACTTATATTGCCAACTATGCTTCTGTACTTAACAAGTACGTAGTTACTTTCGTCGATGAAGACGGTTCCACCGTCCTCCAGCGCGACACTTTGGACTACGGCACAATGCCAAGTTTCCGCGGCACTAATCCTGCCAAGCAAAGCACGGTACAATACTCGTACTCGTTCAGCGGATGGTCTCCCACCATTGAGCAAGTCAGCGGCAACGCCACCTACACGGCAACGTTTGCTTCTACGCTCAACAGGTACGTCGTCACTTTCGTTGACGAAGATGGCTCTACCATCCTCCAGCGCGATACGCTCGATTATGGCACTATGCCTGGTTTCCGCGGCACAACGCCTGCCAAACAAAGCACAGTGCAATACTCGTACTCGTTCAGCGGTTGGAGTCCAAGCATCGTTTCTGTAGAGGGCGAAGCTACTTATGTTGCCAACTATACTTCTACTCTTAACAAGTACGTAGTGACCTTCGTGGACGAAGATGGCTCCACCATTCTCCAGCGCGACACGCTCGACTACGGCACTATGCCAAGTTTCCGTGGCACTAACCCTGCCAAACAAAGCACGGCGCAGTACTCGTACTCGTTCAGCGGATGGTCTCCCACGATTGAGCAAGTCAGCGGCAACGCCACCTACACGGCAACGTTCGCTTCTACGCTCAACAAGTACATTGTGACATTCGTTGACGAAGATGGCTCCACCATCCTCCAGCGCGACACTTTGAACTACGGCACTACACCGTCATTCCGTGGTGCAACTCCTGCCAAACAAAGCACAGCGCAGTACTCTTACTCGTTCAGCGGCTGGAGTCCAAGTATCGTTTCGGTAGAGGGCGAAGCTACTTATGTTGCCAACTACGCTTCCACGCTCAACCGATACGTCATTACGTTCGTTGACGAAGATGGTTCCACCGTCCTCCAGCGTGATACTTTGGATTATGGCGCAATGCCGATGTACGGCGATACGATCCCAACCAAAGAAGGTAACGCCCAGTACAGCTACGCTTTTGCAGGTTGGCAACCGACGCTCGCGGCAGTGACGGAGGACGCAACATACACAGCAATGTATTCACAGACGCTCAACAAGTACGTCATCACCTTCCTCGATGCCGACAGCACCCTACTCGAAGCGAACGAATGGGAGTATGGCACCATGCCGACATGTGACGAGCCGACCAAACCCGCCGACTCTCTCTACATCTATATCTTCGATGGATGGTCGCCTGAAATCGTACCGGTAGAAGAGCTGGCAACATACATTGCAACGTATCGTTCCACCGGCACCGACCTGCCTGCTCTGCCCGCCGGCAAACAGCCCATTAAGGTCCTCGAAGATGGTAAGATGTACATCATCATGCCCGACGGCACCCGTTACAGCACCACCGGCAAGAAAGTGAAGTAATTCCTTCCTGCCTATGTGGTCTCTATTTAGGACTATGTCGTTCCTTAATATGACAACAAAGTCCTAATTTCCCCCACAATTAGGGCTGCAACCCCCGCAGTTGCAGCCCTAATTGTAACTATTACCCTTATTGTAAGTCTTATAAGTAATTTTCCACCCCTTATTTCGTCACTCTCCTCCTCTTCTGACCACTCCGATTTTTCCGATTATTCCGACTTTCACTCTCCTTTTCAGCTTCGTTTCTAATCAGACTAGCTTCACAGGAGCGCTCCCCTAAGGTATGGGTGAAGCGGTTAAGCCGCACCGAGAAATGTCCGGTGGACATTTTGAGGAGCAAGTGCGGCGCGCGAGTTTGAGCAGTCCCAACTGCGAAAACATAGCACGGCTTTGCCGATCGTCCGGAGCGCAGCGTAGGAAAGAATTACCTTATGCGCACGAACTGCGCTGTTTACCGCTTGCGGTGTAGGGGTACGATTCCATCTCGAAAGCCATAAAATTGTCATACGTTTTGCTTACCCCCTCCATACCCTCTCCGCACCATTTCCATTGTATCATTCGTTCGATTCGTGTGATTCGTGTTCGAAAAAAATTCCCCCTCACCCCCCCGCATGGCTTAATATATAGATTACACATTTATCGCTACCTGGTGAAGACTTCTCCGTACCTTCTCCATACCTTCTTGCAACCTTCTCCGTAACCCCTCAACACCAAAAATGCACCCAATTTTGCACATTTTGCACATTTTATCTCCAAAATATTTGCACATTTCAAAAAAAAGCAGTAACTTTGCAGTCCAATACAATAAAACAAACTATAGATGAAAGTACTTTTGATTAACGGAAGCCCGCGGAAGAGCGGGAACACCTCCATGGCATTGGAAGAGGTGGCGAAACAGTTAGGCCAATGCGGGATTGAGAGTGAGATGGCGTGGATTGGCAACAAGCCCGTTCGCGGTTGTATAGCCTGTGGCCGGTGTTCGATGAAGCCCGGCGCTTGTGTTTTTGACGACGACGTATGTAACAAGCTCTCGGCCAAGATGGCCACTGCTGATGCGCTCATCATCGGTTCGCCGGTTTATTATGGTCAACCCAATGGTGCATTGTTGGCCATCGTGCAGCGGATGTTCTACTCGGCAGGTGCGCTCTTCCGTGGCAAACCGGCCGCGGCTGTGGCAATCTGTCGTCGGGGCGGCGCCACAGCAGCATTGCAGACGCTGAACATGCCTTTCGAGATGATGAATATGCCGGTCGTGACCAGTCAGTATTGGAACATCGCGTACGGTCGCGAAGCGGGTCAAGTGGCGTTAGATACCGAAGGAATGCAGACGATGCGAACACTCGCGAAGAACATGGCAGCCCTGCTGCATGCCACGAACGGTCAACCGCTTGCAGGCAACGACGAGCCGCGGGTTAACATGCACTTCATCCGATAACCACTACGGCTCTTGAACGAGCGCACCGGCGTACTCGCTTGGCGTGTCGCCGTAACTATTGGTAATCAAAAGCGAATCGGCAGTGACTGTGCCGACGAGGTCTCTGACGATGAACCGCTCATACGGTTTGCCGCCGGCAGTGGGTACTATACTATCGCCCGTGAACACGATATTCGGCCCATCGTGCGCATAGGCAACGCCGCTGATGAGCATGTCGATAGTGACGGGCATCATCGTAGCAAACTTGACATCGAACATGTAGATGTCGAGCACATCATCGCTGACAAGTACCACTTTGGTGCGGACGTTCTCTTTCGTGAAACCCGACGAGAGAACGGTCAGTACACCGTACGCCTCGTACGCCGATGTCTCGACCGGGGGTGTCGGCTCTTCCGTTCCGATATGACACGACATCAGCAGTCCTGCACTAACTAAAAGGATAAGTATCTTCTTCATAACATATTGATTTCAAATCACTACCCGCAGCGTTGCGCCGAGTTCGCGCGGTCTGCCCCGCTGCAAGAAATCGTTGCCCATGGAGCGGAAATAAAACACGTCGTACTGCGTGCCCGTGAGGTTACGCCCCCACAAGTCCAGTTGGACGTATCGCCATTCTGCTGTCATGTTTGCCCCCATGAGCGCATAAGGTGTTTGTACACAGCTGTTTTGCTCGTTCCAATAGATAGGCCCGACAACGTTCACCCGCACCGAGAGTGAGAGGCGTTCCAGCCAACTGCGGCCGAAACGATACCCCGCCTGCACCAGTGCGTGAGCCGTATGTCTCGGCGCATACGGGATGCAGTTGCCGCTATAGTCGGCTATACCGTCATCGAAACGGATGAACCGTGCATCCGTGAAGCCGTACGACGCATCCACCAACCCGAACCACCGAAGATGTTCCCAGCGGTAATGGAGTGCCGCTTCTGTTCCCCAGACACGCGACCGAGCTGCGTTGGCCATCATACGGCCGGTGGTCTTACCGTCAGGGAAAATGGTCACTTGTTGGTCAAAACATTGGATATGAAACACATCGATATCCACTTTCAGCGCATCAGCGGGCGTGAAATGTGCGCCCAGCTCGAACGTCCAGTCTTTCTCCGGACGATAGGCCGTGACGGATATATCCGAGTAACGCGGGTCGGCTATATCAAGGTGCATGCCCATGTCCGCCGCAAGGTCGGTCATCACTTGGTTCTGCGTGATGGTGCTGAACATCTGCGGATTGAACCCGCCGGCTTTATACCCTTTGGCCGCATAACCGTATAGTGTCCCCCATGTCGCGTCGTACGACACCGCAAGGCGCGGCAACACCTGCACGAAATGGTTGGTCTCTGCACCACGCAGTTCGGTATGCACCCATTCATAATCGTCCATAATCATCGTGAACCGATAGTGGACATCGGCCGTACTGAGATACGCCATCCGAGCACATTCGTAGTCGAAACGGATGCCGGCATTGATGTGCCAACGCCCGAAATGGAAATGGCTCTGATGATAGGCCGCAGCTCCCAGGTTCAGCATGTCAAATGAACTGACGATGGGCAGTGTGTTGTTGCTGATACATATCGAGTCGTCGGGGAAAACCGACCGGATGCCCTTGTTGGCGTTGCCGAGGATGAGCTCATCTATCCCTTGTCGCATGAACGTGACGGGTGCTGCCATCGCATTGGTCTTGAGGAAAAGACTGACTCCCACTTGCCAGTCGTACCACTCGCACGGCTTGGCGGCTGTCAGCATGCCGTCAAGGGTGGCGTTATGTTGTCGCTGTCGTTGGGTGAGGGTGAAGATGTCGGCAGTCGTATAATCTTGGTCCATCTGCATGTTGTCGAGCATCATCTGATAACTGGCCGATAGGTTGAGTCGCCAGCCCTCGCACTCGTAGCGAGCGCGCACTGAGGGCATCAGCACGGTCCTTTTGTAAGCGGCAGGCGCGTTGTACGCGATACGCCCCGTCAGAGTAGAAGCATACGGGAAAGCGCCCTGCCGCAAGTAGTCGGCATAGAGGATACCGGTCACTCGCCATTCGTCGCTCGGCCGACCATCGAGGACGATACGACCGCCCGCTTGCTGACCCCCGTCAATCTTATCGCCCGTATAGTCGTTGACGTGGAACCCGTCGGTGCGGTGGTATCGAGCCGCTACACCCCAACCAAACCGACTGTTCTCCGCACGATAAAACGATGCTTGCGCCACTACGCTGTTGGCTGTGCCGTACGACAACTGACCGCGAACCGTTTGGGTCGTTATGTCCAATGGCAGCAACGTCCGTATCTCCATCACGCCACCGGGCGAGTTACGACCATACAGACTGCCCTGCGGACCGTGTAAGAGTTCTATACGGACGATGTCCTGCATCGCATGGTCGAACATGTTCTTGTCGGTCAGAGGTACGCCGTCCACCACCATGCCTAATACCGGCTCGTTGATGCGACTGCCCAGTCCGCGGATATAGATGCTGCTCGTCATCGCACATCCATAGTCGGGCATATATACGTTCGGCATCAGGCCACTGAGGTCTTTGGGCGTGACGGCTTGCGTCTCTGCCAGCAACCGGCTGTCAATGACGCTCACTTGCATCTGTTGCTGCGTCACCGGACGGACGAGACGCGATACCGACACCTCTACATCGGGCAGAGATACCGAATCCGCTACAGGAGTATTATGCGCCGAAAGCGGTAGTAAACAGACTGTTACCACCACTATCAGAGTCATCATGAACCGCCCTCTTGTACGCACCTTCCCCAATCAGTTCAATTTTGCCAACGCGGCACCACATCAAATGTTCAGATAAACACGGTCGCTACGTTGTTGTCGCTCATCATCGCTCATCTGCCGTGCCATGCGCGCGCGCACGTCCTCTTTAGATACGTGGTCACGCGCCATGACGCGCGCGATACACACATCTTCAGGTGCCGTGACGCACACCACCTCGTCGCACAACGTATTGAGTCCGCTTTCGAAGAGTAGGGCACTCTCCACGTACAACGTCTCCTCGCCTGCATGCTCG
Organism: uncultured Bacteroidales bacterium; assembly: GCA_937892015.1. Classification (GTDB taxonomy): domain Bacteria; phylum Bacteroidota; class Bacteroidia; order Bacteroidales; family Paludibacteraceae; genus Colicola. Next base: position 25,283 of record CALAUY010000126.1, read on the forward strand.
GCTTGCCAGCGTTGCAGGTCGGCCCGAACGGCCGGATGGATGATGGCGTTGAGGCGTTGTAGCAACGACTCTCCCTGCTCCTCGTCGAACACCCGTTTAGCCACGTATGCCGTCTGATACGTACCACCGGCATACGCCTCTTCGCCCAACAAGGCAACGATCTGCGCACGCACAGACGGCTCTTCTTCGGCGATTCGCTTGGCCGCACTATCAGTGTCATATACCGAATAGCTGGCCTGCTGCTGCATACGTGCATAGAAGGACTTGCCGCTACCGATACCGCCGGTTATGCCAATCAGCCGCGCCATCTATTGACTATTAAGACATCGTCTAATAAATACATTTACAACGCTTTGAGCGTCTCTTTGATTAGCTGGTAGAACTGCCCGACCGTGTCAATCCGTACCGCTTCGGACGGACTATGCGGGTGTACGATAGTCGGACCGAAAGAGATCATGTCAAGACCCGGGTAGTTGGTGGAGATAATGCCGCACTCCAGTCCGGCGTGGATAACCATCACTTTGGGCTCTTTGCCGGGGAAAGTGCGCTTATAGACTTCCGTCATGGTGTCGAGGATGTGGCTGTTAGGATTGGGTTTCCAACCATTGTACGCCCCGCTGAACACCACGTCGGCACCGGCCAAACGGAAACACGAGTCCAGTACCTCCATGAGCTCCTCCTTGCGGCTCTCGATATTCGAGCGAGAGAGGCACATCACCTTTATCTCCTGTTCGTCCATGCTAATCATCGCCACGTTGTTGCTCGTCTCAACAATGCCCGGCATGTCCGTGCTCATTCGATAAACGCCATGAGGACAGATAGTGATGGCATGAATGAGGAAATCTTGCGTATCTTCGGGCAACACTCCTTTCAGTTCGGACAGAGGGTAGTCGTCTGCATTGAGGTGGATATCGTCCTCCACGCCGTCATACTCTTTGATGAAGAGGTCCTCGTAGAAATCTGCCAGTTCCAGCAACTCATCTTTGCCCTCGGCGGGTACGGTCAGCACCGCAAACGCTTCGCGTGGGATAGCATTGCGCAGCGTGCCGGCTTCTACGTAGGCCAAACGCGCTTCGTACTCGCTCACAGCCTCTTTGATGAACTCAAAAAGCAGTTTGATGGCATTCGCTCGTTGCAGATGAATATCGCATCCCGAGTGCCCGCCGTGTAGCCCACGCAAACTGAAACGTATGGCCACATCGCCCTCGGGTACGGGCACAGCGTTGTAATGGAAAGTGGCAGTCGTATCCACGCCACCTGCACAACCTATGTACAGCTCTCCTTCTGTCTCACAGTCGAGGTTGAGCAGCACTGACCCTTTGAGGGCACCCGCTTGCAGCGCAGTTGCCCCGTACATGCCCGTCTCTTCATCCACCGTGAAGAATGCCTCAAGGGCAGGATGGGCAAGGCTGTTGTCGGCAAGGATGGCCATGGCAGCTGCTACGCCAATGCCATCGTCGGCTCCCAGCGTCGTCCCGTCAGCACGAACCCACTCGCCATCTACGTATGCGGGGATGGCATCTTTCTCAAAATCGAACACCTTGTCGGAGTTCTTCTGCGGCACCATGTCCATGTGCGCCTGAAGGATGACCCCGGGCTTGTCCTCATAACCGGGCGATGCGGGCTTGCGGATGATGACGTTACCTATCTCCTCTTGGATAGTCTCCAAGCCGAGACTGCGACCATACGCCGCCAAAAAATCACTAACTTGTTTCTTCACGCCCGATGGACGCGGAATCTGGGTGAGAGAATGGAAATGTTTCCATACTTCTACCGGTTGCAAATCTTTCAGTTCCATTATTTCCTAATTTAATAATTACCAATTTACCAATTTACCACGGCGAAGCAGATCGTCCGAGCTTGCGAAAAAAAAAATTACAAATTTACAAATTTACAAATTTACAAATTGATTATAGTTCAGTCTATCGTCATTTCGCCGCAGAGTGGTCGTTGTAGCAGTACTTTGACCACCTCGTTGTTGTTGCCGTTCTCGCCGAGCAGGTACATCAGCTTGGTTACCAACGCTTCTGTGGTGATGTCGTACCCCGAAATAACGCCTGCCGAGAGTAGGTTGAGCGAGGTCTCGTATCGCCCCATCTCCACTGCTCCAACGAAACACTGCGTCTTGTTGACGATGATAATGCCGCGGCTTATAGCCTCCTTGAAAGCCTCGAAGAGCCACGTGTCGGATGGCGCATTGCCCGAACCGTACGTCTCCAAGACCACTGCACGCAGGCCGGGTATATTCAGGATGGCCCGAACCACCTGCTCGCTGATGCCCGGGAAGAGTTTGAGGATTGCCACGTTCTCGTCGATACGTGTGCGCAACCGTAGCGGTTTATGTTTGTCGTTGTAGTGCACCCGACCAGGGTAGTAACGGATATGTACGCCGGCCTCGGCCAACGGCTCGTAATTATAGCTGTTGAACGCCGCAAACCGTTCGGCACTCTTCTTCGTCGTTCGATTGCCGCGGAAGAGGCGATCTTCGAAGAAGATACTCACTTCGGGCACTATCGCATCGCCGTCCTCGTCTTGCGCGGTGGCAATCTCTATCGCCGTCAGCAGGTTCTCTTTCGCATCGCTCCGACGTACGCCAACCGGCAACTGACTGCCGGTGAACACAACCGGCTTGTTTAGGTCTTCCAGCATGAACGACAATGCCGATGCCGAATAGGCCATCGTATCTGTCCCGTGCAGGATAACAAAACCATCGTACCGGTCGTAGTTGTCGTACACTATCTGTGCAAGACGTGTCCATATTGCAGGATTGACGTCCGACGAGTCAATCAGCGGCATAAATGGTAGCATATCAACGCGGATGTCCGACGAGTCCAACTCCGGCACTAACGCCTTGAACTCATCCATCGATGCCGGACGCAACGCCAGCGTCTCCATGTCTTGTGTCATCGAGATAGTGCCGCCTGTAAACACTATCAAAGCGGATTTCTGTTTCATTCTATCTCTCCTTCTTATTGCCATTCTTTGGACGTTGTTCTTCAAATCGCCGGCAAAGTTACAATTTTTTTTTCATATATGCAAGAAAAATCGTAAAAAAATGCGTTTTAGGGCATTTTTTGTGCCAATACCGCACGGACAGGTTGCGGATATGTAGGGTAGGGGTGTGCAGAAAAGACTATCATAAGGTGACGATGTAAAAAACATGTTTCGTTCGCAAAAAGTGCTAAAAACGGCGCTTTTTGTAACAAAAACACACTTTTTTGCAAAAAAACGCGACAAAATGTTGCATATATGAAAAAAAAGCAGTAATTTTGCGGCTCTTTTTGTTTTTTCGAGAACAAAGAGCAAGCCCGGCCTATGTGACCCATAGGACCAATAGGACTCATATGACTTATAGGACTTATTAGTCTTATTAGACCAATAGGACCAATAAACGAACAAAAGGTGCAAAAAGTACAATTCCGTTTATGTATGAACTTTTAATATAAACATAAAAAAGTATGCTTATGAAAAAAACTTTCCTTTTTACGCTTCTGATGGCACTATTCTTGCCATTCGCAGCGAACGCACAGGAGGTTATTCTCTTGACAGGGAACATCTCTCAAGAACTAACGTCCGGCACTACTTACACGTTTTATGACTCCGGAGGAGAAAGTGGTAATTATGCGATAAATGAGTCATATACTGCCACGTTCACCGGCTCTGGTGACATTACCATCAATTTCTCTTCATTCACGACTGAGTCATCGTCTTCTTGCTCAAACTGGGACTATATGCTCGTTTACGACGGCGATGCAGCAAACGGAACATTGCTCGCGCGTGGTCAGACAGGATGTGCATCCTCAGGGATTATCGTGGGAGAGGATATCGTGGCCTCTTCGGGAGTGATGACCATTGTGTGGTATTCTGATTACTCAACACCTGCTGCCGGTTGGGTTGCAACCATTTTTGCTGCCGGTGAATCTGACTGCGAACGACCATCGACCATCGGCGTTTCAGAGATTACTCCGAACGGTGCTATTGTTGAATGGGATGAGGGTAGTGGCACCTACAACGTTGAACTCAAGAGTGCCGCGGACACCGTTTGGGCAGACCTTCTCTCTAACAGCGATGACACCTCAATAGAGCTGAACGACCTCAGTTCGTTGACTACGTACCAAGTGCGCGTACAGTCGGTTTGCGATTCGCTGCTCACCGGATGGAAATCCATGAGCTTCACTACAGCTGCCGGCGTACCTTTCGTTGAGACCTTCGACGCCACTACAATCCCTGCACTATGGCAGAGAAAATCCGGCTTGTTGGATGATGTGTTGAGCGGCAATGCAGAGCTTGCAAACTATTCTTACGGCTGGTATTTCGGCAACAATAATGGTGTGTTTGACAGCCATGCCAGATTGGAAATCTACGGCACAAGCACCAAGCACTGGCTCGTTACGCCCGCTATCTTGATTGAAGAGAACGTGCAGCTCTCTTTCGACTTGGCACTTACCAAGTACAGCGGAACGCTCGTTGCTGTCGATAAGACCAAGCAAGCCGACGATAAGTTCGTGGTGCTCGCCTCTACCGACGAGGGCGAGACGTGGGAGATTCTTCGTCAGTGGGACAATGCAGGTTCGGACTATGTGTACAACGACATCGCTTGCTCTGCGGCCGGACAGTTCGTCTCCATCGACCTCAGCGACTATGCCGACGAGGCCGTTATGATTGCTTTCTACGGAGAATCGACTTCTTCATCCGATGACAATGCAGGCGACAACTACCTCCATATCGACAATGTACGTGTCGATTATATCCCCGACTGCATGAAACCGACCGATTTGGCCGTCGATTCGAGCACTGTCACCACGTCGTCTTTCGAACTGAGTTGGACACCTAACGGCGACGAAGAGGCATGGGTGATGCAGTACAAGAAAGCGGCCGACTCCATTTGGGTGAACGTTGCCGATACGATTGACGTCAACCTGTACGAACTGTCGGGTCTGGATGCTTCTTCTGTCTATAACGTGCGTGTAGCCGCATGGTGCGACACCGAAGATGCAGACGCTGTCAGCGAGTTCTCTAACGCCATCACGATGGCAACCGAATGCGATGCTGTCATTGTCGATGAAACGCATCCGTTCGTTGAAGATTTTGAGAGTTATTCTTCTGGTAGTTTCGATGCTGTTTGTTGGCAAAACGAGCACATCTCCGGCACAGGAAGCTCCATCTTCAGTATCTACACATATACAACGAGCGGCAACACTACGCATCAGTTGCGCCTGCCGGATATGAATATCGGTACACAAACCAAACTCGTTCTTCCGCAGTTGAATCTGCAGGGTGATAACTATCAGTTCTCCATTGATGTTTATCGTTCTAACAGCACATACAACGACTCGTACGCCGATGAAGGTATTCGCATCTTTGTAAGCCTTGACGGCGAGATTGAGGGTGCAACAGAGTTGGCATTTATCCCTCGTCAATATTCTGTACAAAACGGTGTTATTCCGGCTGTGGAAGAGACCGGTTGGTACACGTACGAACTGCCGATAGGAGTCAGCGGGTCTTGCTACATCATCTTGCGTGGTGAGAGCCAATATTGCTCATCTACTTACATGGATAACCTCAAGGTTGAAGTGATTCCGGCATGTGCCAAACCGAGTTCGTTGAGCGTGTCCGACATCTCCGCACATAGTGCCACGCTCTCGTGGGTAGTAGGTGACGAAGAGACTGCTTGGCAGATTATCCTCAATGGCGACACGGCAAACATCATCGATGCCGACACCGTGCCGTTCGTTCTCAACAATCTGCCGGCCGACTCACTGTTCATCGTGAATGTGCGCGCTAACTGCGAGAGTAGTGTCAGCGACTGGGCGAACCAAATCGCTTGGTTCCGCACGCTCGTCGCTTGCCCCGCTCCGCTGTTTAGCAAAGATAGCGTACAGAATATCTTGGTTCACGAAGCTGACCTCGTTTGGGGTGGTGATGCCGACAACTACACCGTTAGCTACAGAGAAGCAGCTTCTGTCGATGGACTCAACCAAGACTTCGAGAACGAAAGCTCGTTCGCCCATTGGCAGGCATTTGCCAATACATCCGACAATACAGGCTCTCGTTTCGGAAGACTCACGGTTGCTGCACATAACGGCTCTTACGGATTCAGCTTCTCGTCGTATTCATCTTCTGATGATTACAACCAGTATCTGATCTCTCCTGAGCTGACTGTTTCCGGACTCCTTTCGTTCTACTACAAGGCATCTAACTCGAGTTACAACGAAGTATTCAAAGTGGGTTATTCGTCAACGAACAATGCCGTCAGCGACTTCGTTTGGAGTGACGAGATAACCGCGTCCTCTACGCAGTGGGTTCAGTTCACTGACTCTGTACCGGCCGGAACGAAGTTCATCGCCATCAATTATTACTCTAATTACGCTTACCAGCTCTACATCGACGATATTCAGCTTGGCACGGAGATTCC
>CALAUY010000127.1 GCA_937892015.1 uncultured Bacteroidales bacterium
TATAATAATTATGTTAATTTCTGTCCTTCACTTTGGATGACTGAGTAGTTACTTCGATAGTAACACTATTCAGCGAATAATATATAGGAGTACCCTGGCGGGCAGAAATCCTACACATCTATTCAAATCTTCCAAATCATTGTGATGATTTGTACTTTTTTTATTTGGCCGTTTCATTCTTTTTCCATACCTTTGCACTGTCAGCAATCTTGAACCATGAGGACGAGGGCAGATTGCTAAAGACCAATTGGAGCAACTTCGCAACCTTCAAGCAATCTGTCCCCTGTGATTAAAAAAATCCGCAGAAACAGCAGGAATGACGGGCAGAAGCGCTTCAAGACCTGGGTAATATTTTATCACGATGGCTGAGACAACGAGAACACACCCCATGCACACGGATATTGCGAGACCGGAACGGTTCACCTATCCCTTTGCCTACGAGCCGCACGCGCTGTGCCGCGTGGCGGCGGAAGAGGTGCAGGCATACATTGCCGGCCATGCTGAGATACGCGAGGATGCCGACCGCGGCAAGATGTTCGGTGTGCTGGTGGTGGAGCCTGTTGGCCCACAGGCCGGTGGCCAGCTGGCGTTCCTTGCCGCCTACAGTGGTCTGCTGGCGGGGCGTAACGACTGGGAGTATTTCGTGCCGCCCGTTTTCGACGCCCAGCAGCCGGATGGCTATTTCAAGACCCGGGAGCGCGAGATCTCACTGACCACCCCAGTCACTCCTCTCATCGCCAAGAAGATGTCTCAGGACCTGCAGCTGTGGCTGTTCCATCAGTACCGTATGCTGAACGCCCGCGGCGAGCGGAGAGACCTGGTAGAGCTGTGGCAGGCATACTACGACAAGCCGCGGCTGCGGCGCAAGTTTCCGCTGCCCCCAGGCGGCACGGGTGACTGCTGCGCGCCAAAGCTGCTGCAGTATGCCTACGACCACCGGTTGCGCCCTGTCTGCATGGCGGAGTTCTGGTGGGGACAGCCCACCAGGACGGAGCTGCGCCAGCACCTCAACTACTACCCCGCCTGCCGGGGCAAGTGCAAGCCTATCCTGACATGGATGCTGCAAGGCTTGGACGTGGATCCGGACCCGGAGTCACTGGGATTTGCCCGCTTGGAGCCGGAGACGGTCTACGAGGATGACTCCATCGTCGTGATCAACAAGCCCAGCGGCATGCTGTCAACACCCGGCCGCATCGAGGAGTACAGTGTCGAGACGGTCATGCGGCGGCGATACCCGGAGGCTGTCATCGGCCACCGCCTCGACATGGGGACCAGCGGGCTGCTCATCGTCGCCAAGTCGTTAGATGTCTACCGTCCCCTGCAGGAGCAGTTTGTCAGGCATGAGGTACGCAAGAGATACACCGCCGTGCTGGACACCGGCTGCAATCTGAGCCGTAAGGACTGTCCGCCCAAGGGTACCATCTCACTTCCGCTCCGCCTCGACCCCATGAACCGCCCGCGGCAGATGGTAGACACGGAGCATGGCAAACGGGCTGTCACCGACTACGAGTTCCTGTCAGACAACAGGGTGGAGCTGTGGCCTCAAACGGGCCGCACCCACCAGTTGCGCGTCCACTGCGCCCACCCCGACGGACTGGCCCGCCCCATTGCCGGCGACGAGCTGTACGGCACTCAGGGCGAGCGGCTCATGCTCCATGCCGCGGAGATATGGTTCCGCCACCCCGTCACAGGCGCGCCGATGCACCTGTCGTCCCTCCCGCCTTTCTGAGAAAACCGCTTGGAGCAGTCTCATCACACAGAAACAGAGGCGCAGCGTTGACAACTCATGCCATGACAACGCTGCGTCTCTGTGTCTGTGTGTCTGTGTGGTGAGATGATGTTAGTTGTATTTCAGCATCTGCCCCGGCTTGATACTGGCGTTCCGCCTCAGATGGTTCAGCCTCATGATGGCGTCGACAGTCGTTCCGCGGCGCTTGGCTATGGAGTAGAGCGTCTCTCCCTTCTTCACCTTATGGTAATAGGACTCTCTGCTATATCGGGCGGCGGGAGCGGCGCTGGCCACGCTGACCTGCCCGCTGTCATCACCATACCTGTAGTCGGAGGCCCCCACGCCGCGCAGACGGGTGGCGATGGCCGACTCGCGCTGGTAGGTGGACTTGTGGAACACATAATAGTCGTCGATGACATCCTGGTTGCGGAAGTCGAACATGAGTGCGGGGTTCAGGGCCACGCCGCAGAGGCGCGTCTCAAAGTGGAGGTGCGAGCCTGTGCTGCGCCCTGTATTGCCACCCAGTCCGATGGGGTCGCCAGCCTGTACCTCCTGGTCCTCGCTGACGAGCTGCTTCGACATGTGTCCATAGATGGTCTCCAGCCCGTTGTAGTGCCTGATGACGACATACTTGCCATAGCCGCGGCCCTCGTAGCGCACCACGCGAACCTTTCCGGAGAAAGCGGCGCGGATGGTGTCGCCGATATACACCTTGATGTCCAGTCCCTTGTGCTGGCGTCCCCAGCGGGCGCCGAAATTGCTGGTCAGCACACGGCTGGTGGTGGGCATGCAGAAATCTCTCAAGGAGATGCGGAACGAGTCGGGCAGGGCCTGCTCGCGGTGAGCGTACTTGTTGCTCCAGTCCTCATAGAGGTCCTCGGCGGGAGAGTCATAGCTCTCAGTATATATCAGCTGCTTCAGCGCCACGCTGTCCACAGCTTTCATCTTTCTATCAATAGGTGCCTGGCGCGCCAGCAAGTCCTGTCCCGCCACGGGGAGGGTAGAGACTGCGGCGATAGCCAGAAGAGCGAGATTTCTTAAAATTTTGGTCATATCAATTTTGGTTATCAACAATATCTTAAGCCCCTTTTCAAGGAACATAACGATGCAAAGTTACAAATTATAGTTTAAAAACAAGGCATAACTTGGTTTCGTTTAAGTTTTATTTGTATGCTTTAACACTCTGCGTAACTACTCAGTCATTTTCGGGAAAGGACAGAAATTATTATAATTCATATAATTTATGGCTACGCTTTGCACATTCGCTATACAAGAATTATAATAATTATGTTAATTTCTGTCCTTCACTTTGGATGACTGAGTAGTTACGACTCAGAGAGCAATAAGTTAAAAGTGAAATTTTTTGCTTCTTTCGGCAAAGTTAGTCAAAATTCTCCATCCTGCCAAAGAATTCGGCGTTTTTTCGCTCATTTCACCCCGCAGGCAGCGGGAAAAATGGCTTTTCCGCCTATGATGAAACAAAAGCGTTGCGAGACGAAACGCTACGGTTTGGCTGTTCCGTCTTTTCACCGTACTTTTGCAAACGGAAAAAAGCACGTCGGGGCGCACCCCGTCACAGGCAGCCGACACATAAAGGGCTTGAAGTTCAACTGACATCATTTATTATTAATAAAAAAATGGAGATTATGAAAAGTAAAATTTACAAAACACCGGAGCAGAATGTAGTGCTGCTCCGCATGACCACGCCCCTATTGGCTGGCTCTATTACAGAACAGACTAGTACTGCGACAGAAATGTCCTCTGGCAGCTTCGGCGCCCGCGACAATGATTTCGATGAAGAAGATTAACCCTTAAAAACAAAGAAAGACAATGAAAAAGATTATATTCCTTTTTGCAATGATGCTCACCGTGGGGACGGTGAGTGCAGCCAAGCTTTATGCCACGTTTGGTACACCAGGCAGTAATGCTTCTTACTCATCACCCACATATACATGGACCGGCAGTACCAGCAACTTGATGACTGTTTTTGAATTTGCCAATGGTGAACTTGCAAACTATTCGAAGTTAACTTTCACTTTCAGCAATCTCGTTGATGGCCCTGTACGCATGGGTTACTATGTTGGCAGCACTTTCACCGAGTTCGGCTCTGGCTACTACAGCGCAGGCGAGAAGACCGTTGACCTGACGGCCCTCGACATCGACCTCTCCACCGTGACGAAGATTGCCTTTGGTGGTCGTAGCAATGCTGGCTCATGCGATATTTTGGCTACTGATGTGTATCTGGAGAATAGTGATATTGAGCTATTTGCCACTTTTGGTACGCCAGGTGGAAACGCCTCTTACAGTTCGCCCACTTATACTTGGACAGGAAACACTAATAACCTGATGCAGGTATTCTCTCTTTCTAATGGGGAATTGACCAATTTTGACAAATTAGTGATTTACACGAGTAACTTGTCAACAGCAGATGGACAAAACTGGCGTGTTAACTTTGCTTGGGGAAATGGTGGCTCAGATAATATGACCATTGGAACTAACGGCAAAGACGATACTTTCTATAGTGCTGGCACGAAAACCATTACAATGAGCACTGTAGCTACGGCTCTTGCTGATGCCGGTAAGAATTTGGCTGACATTACTGCAATCCGAATCGGAGGTAATACCAGTAGTGGTAGTATTGAAGTATTAGCAAAGCAGGTACAACTTATAGGAACTCGTACTATTGCAAATGCCTCGTTTGGAACACCTGGCGGTAGTGCAGAATATAATGCTCCGACTTATACTTGGAAAGCAGCAACAAGCAATTTGATGGATATGTATAGTTTCTCAAATGGCGAATTGGCTAACTTTGAGACACTTTATTTCACAACGGCTAATTATCCCAGCAAAGATTATCGTGTAGGCTACTACGTTGGTTCGACTTTTACAGAGTTCGGTAATGGCTTCTATTCTGCTGGAGATAAGAATGTGGATTTGACAGCACAAACTGTTGACCTCTCAACTGTGACCAAACTATCTTTTGGTGGACGTAGTTGTGAAGAAAATGCTAGTTATTCTATTGACATCCAGGAAGGCTCTGTATATCTCAAGACCCGCCAGTTCACTGTTGGCCAAAAGTCTACTGTCTGTCTGCCTTACGCACTGACAGAGGACGAGGTGACTGCCGTTGGAGGTGAGTTCTATGAGTTGACGAGTGTTGCTGACGGAACGCTACACTTCACGAAAGTTACAGAAACCACAGCCAACAAGCCTTACGTCTATATACCCACCAAGGAGTATCCGTTTGCATCAGTTGCCCTGACAAAAACTCCCGTGGCAGTTTCTGAGACTTATCCTATTTCATATACTGTTAACGGCTATACGTTCACGGGTGTAACCAAGAAGGAGACAGTTCCTGTAGGTGCATACGGATATAATGCATCAGACGGTACATTCTCAAAGGTGGTACTGGCAAGCGGAGCATCAGAATCCGCTGTGACCATCAATGCCCGCCGTGCCTATATCATTGGTCCGGCAACTAGTGGTAGTGGTGCTCCGGCGAACTTGAATGTAGTGTTCGGTGAGGATGAAGCAACAGACATAGAAAATATCTCAGTGCAAGACGATGCCAATGCACCTATATATAATGTACTCGGACAACGTGTAGATGAGAACTACAAGGGCATCATCATCAAGAACGGCAAGAAATACCTCGTACGATAAGTGAACGGGGGAGAACCCGGCCTCTCTGCGTCAACCGGCATTAACGAAAAGTATGCGAGGGAGTACAGAGACCGTAGCAAGAAGGTATGGAGACCGTAGCAAGAAGGTATGGAGACGGTAGCAAAAAGTTGTACAGACTTTTGCGCCATCAGCCCTCCCCCAATAAAGAGTTCTTTCAGTAAAAAAAAGAGAATTCATTCAACTAAAAACAATAAAGAGTTCATTTAGTTAGAAACAAAGAGTTCATTTAGTTAGAACAAAGAGTTCATTTAGTTAGAACAAAGAGTTCATTTAGTTAAAAACAATAAAACTTTTAAATTTAAAAAACAATGAGAAACTTTTTAACAGTGGTGATGCTCACCTTGAGCATCTTCGCAGTAAGTGCTCGAGAGTTGCACGCCAACTTGAGTAATGCAACAGCTGTTGGCAACTCAACGTGGAATGCCTCTACAGGGACGTTTGCTTGGACTGCAAAAACTTATGCTTATCTTAAAGTTACTGATATTGCCGGTGATTTGAGCAATTGGAAACAATTGGTACTGAAAACATCAAATTACACCAACAATTCTTATCGTGTTGACATAAAACTAACGGATGGTACTGTGATAAAAGATAAAATTGATGGAGTTTGGGAAAATCAATTTTGGTCAGTTGGGCAGAAGACCCTTACTCTTGCTAATGGTCTTACTGCTGCCCAACTGGCAATGGTAGAGGAAATTCGCGTGAACACCAACTCAAACAGCGGTAGTGTCACCGTCGAAGATCTTTATCTGGTCAACGATGAGCAAGCCGCAGCCGGAACGCTCACTTGCGCAGGCTTCACTAACCTCAACGGGAACTGCACTTACGATGCCAGCACCCATATTTTCTCATGGACAGGAAGCAACAATAACACCGCCAAGATGTTTGTCATGGAAGCAGGCGAACTGGCAAAATATGAGACGCTGACTTTCACCACTGCCAACTATGTGGATGGAGGATCCTACCGCGTTTTATTCAAGGGTGCTAATGATTCCGACATCAAAGGACGTACGTTCTATTCCGCCGGCAGCAAGACCATTACCATTGCTGAAGAGCTGACTGCAGACCAAATAGCCCAAGTTACGGATATTCGTTTTGCAGGTAACAGCAATTCCGGCAGCATAGAGATTGACCCGAGTAGCGTTAAACTCAATCGTGCCAATGAGACACTCTCTATTACCACGGACAATCTGGGTTATGCCACATTCAGCAGCTCGTATATGCTTGACTTGGCTAATCTGCCTGAAGGACTGGAGGCATACGTTGGTACATTGAACGGCAACGTGCTCACTTTCACCAAGAAAGAAGTAGCTGTTCCGGGCAACACGGGCTTGCTCTTCAAGGGCGCAGCCAGCACCACCTATGAGATACCTGTTCTGGCAAGCGGCACTCCGGCTGATGCCACGAATGCACTTGTTGCCAGCGTTAACAACACGACTCTTGTGAGTGATGCAAGCACCTATTATTTCGTCATGGTGAAAGATGCGACCGAGGGTGAACTGACGTTTGCGAACTTGAGTACCGAAGTGACCGTTCCTGCCAATAAGGCATATGTGGCAGTGCCTGCCAGTGCTTTCTCAGGTGCTCCGGCGTTGCGCGTATCGTTCGGTGAGGACGAGACCACTGCGATAGAGTTGGTGGATGAGAACGAGGGCGAGACGGTTATCTACGACCTCTTGGGTCGTCGTCTGACCGAACCCGTTCAGGGCATCAACATCATCAATGGTAAGAAAGTGTATATTAAATAAAAAAGGGAGGACAGAGCAATGAAAAAGCAATATACAGCCCCCGTGTTCACTATGTTGAACGTAAGCAACGACATCGTAACTGCGTCAGTGACCTTGAACCCCAACCGTGGATTCGGTCAGGGCGAGCAGGTAGGAACACCTCAACGCCGCAGTATCTGGGATTAATCTCTTTTGCACAAACTAATAACAACTCGTCAGGGACGCCATTCGTGCGTTTGGCGTCCCTGACCCCTACCAACCTCTTTTGTCATGAAAAAGTTCTTACTCATCTCCATAACGGCCATGTTAGCCCTTGCAGCGCAAGCAGCGGAATCGTTCGTGTCCTTCACGGGCGGTGATGAAGTCGTGTTCACTGTAGCTGACAATGGCATAGCAGCCACCATCCTCATCGCGCCGGACGAGTTGGAAGGCGTGAAGATTGCCGCGCGTGACTTGCAGCAAGACATCCGTCGGGTGACGGGCATAACGCCTGAGCTCATCGAGAGCCCCGCGAGTGGGACGGGCACGAAGCGGATAGTCGTAGGTACGATGGCGCAACCGATAGTGCAAGAAGCGGCGAGAGAGGTGAGTATGGACTTGAGCGGACTGCAAGGCAAGCGCGAGATGTACTTGCTGAGTGCCAACAGCGACCTGCTGGTTATTGCCGGCAGTGACAAACGCGGTGCCATTTACGGCATCTACGAGCTGTCGAGGCAGATGGGCGTGAGTCCGTGGTACTGGTTCGCGGATGTGCCCGTACGTCCGCAGGCGCGCGTGTGTATCAAGAGAGGTGTTTATACCGATGGGGAGCCGGTGGTGGAGTATCGCGGCATCTTCATCAACGACGAGTGGCCGAGTTTCGGCAACTGGTGTTACGACCGTTTCGGTGGAATCAACAGCAAGATGTACGCCCACGTGTTTGAGTTGCTACTCCGTCTGAAAGCCAACTTCATGTGGCCTGCGATGTGGGGTAGCGCTTTTTTTGCCGATGACCCGCAGAACGGTGTACTGGCCGACAAGATGGGAATAGTGATGTCCACCTCGCATCACGAGCCGATGAACCTGAACCAACGTGACTGGAAAGCCATCGGCGGAACGGAAGAGAAATGGAACTACGTGACCAACGAGCAGGGTCTGAAAGATTTCTGGCGCTCGGGCATCGTACGTTCGCGCGACTGGGAGACGCTGATCACGGTCGGCATGCGCGGTGACGGCGACATGGAGATGCCTAACTCGGGCGACAACATCGCCCTGCTGGAGCGTATCGTGCGCGACCAGCGGCAGATGATCACGGAAGAGATGCACCGTCCTGCCGGCGAAGTGCCGCAGGTGTGGGCACTCTACAAAGAGGTGCAAGACTACTACGATGCGGGCATGAAAGTGCCGGACGACATCATCCTGCTCCTCTGCGATGATAACTGGGGCAATATCCGCCGCGTGCCGACGGGCGACAAAGCCAAGCACCCGGGCGGATACGGCATGTATTACCATTTCGATTATGTGGGTGGTCCGCGCAACAGCAAATGGGTGAACATATCACCTATCCCGCGCGTATGGGAGCAGATGAACCTATGCTACGAGTACGGTATCAACAAGATATGGATTGTGAACGTGGGCGACCTGAAGCCGATGGAGTACCCCATCACGTTCTTCTGCGATATGGCGTGGAATCCCGCCAAGTACAATCAAGACAACCTCGTGGAGCATGCCGAGGAGTTCTGCCGCTCCGTTTTTGGCGATGCGTATGCCGCAGAGGCCGCGCGGTTACTGCGCACGTACGCCAAATTCAACCGCCGCGTGACGCCGGAGTCACTCAACGCCACTACATACTCGTTCCACTACAACGAATGGCCTCGCGTCTGTGCCGATTATAATCGCTTGGCAGAGGACGCCCGTGCCCTTGAGAAGAAACTGCCCGCGGAGGCACGCTCCGCATACTTTGAGTTGTTGGGACTGCCCATCGAGGGCGTTGCCAACCTCTATAATCTGTATTACGCGCAGGCGATGAACAAACGTCTGGCGCGCACGAAGAACGAAGCCGCGAATGCGTGGGCACAGAAAGTGCGGGAGTACTACGAGTACGACTCGTTGCTCTCCAAGCGTTACCACGAGTTGGAAGGCGGCAAATGGAACCACTTGATGGATGAGATACGTATCGGCTATAAGGGATGGAACTCGCCCGAACACCGCACGATGCCGCAGGTAGAACGTGTGGGCAGTGGGGCAGTGCCGGCAGGTGTTGATACCCGCAAACCCGTTGCGGCCGAACCGTTCGCGCTCACGTCGAGCATCGTCCCCCCCTGCACGTTCGTAGAGAAAGACGGGTACGTGTCCATAGAAGCCGAGCACTATACGCGCAAGACCGACGGTGCCGGTGCTCGATGGACGGTCATCCCCGAACTGGGACGGACACTGTCGGGACTGAGCACCAAACCAATCACGGGTTCGGTGGAGGGTGCATCGCTTGAGTACGATTTCACGTGCGAGACCACCGACTTCGCGGTGATTATCTTGCGCCTTGCACCAACGCTCAACTACCTGCCCGAGGGACAACGCTACGCCATCTCGGTCGATGGCGGCAAGGAGAAAATCGTCAACATCAACGGCCACTACACGGGCGAACTGGGCGAGTGGCAACGCAACCACTGCATTGACAGCCAGACGGTGTTCGACATCACTAAAGCCGGTAAGCATACACTGCGCATCCGACCGCTCGATAACGGCATCGTCCTGCAGAAAATCATCATCAACCTCGGTGGTCTCCATCGGTCGTACCTCTGGCCGGAAGAGACCCTCGCGGAGAAATGACGATAACAACGATAACGATAACGATAATAACGATAACGATAACGATAACGAGATAACGATAACGATAACGAAAACAATCAAAACGATAACGATAACGAGATAACGACAACAATCAAATCGAAAAGAATATGGTAAAAGAGTATTTCCCTGAAATTGGAAAAATCGGGTATGAAGGCCCGGAGTCGAAGAACCCCATGGCGTTCCATTACTACGACGCAGAGCGTGTAGTGGCGGGTAAGAAAATGAAAGACTGGATGCGCTTCGCGATGGCGTGGTGGCACACCTTGTGCGCTGAGGGCTCGGACCAGTTTGGTGGCGGCACGAAGAAGTTCCCGTGGAACGAGGGTACGGACGCGGTGACGATTGCCAAACAGAAAGCCGATGCGGGCTTTGAAATCATGCAGAAACTGGGCTTCCCGTATTTCTGTTTCCACGACGTGGACCTCGTGAGTGAGGGCAGTAGCGTGGAGGAGTACGAGGCTAATCTGGCCGCCATCACCGACTACCTGAAGCAGAAGATGGACGAAACGGGCATACGCTTGCTGTGGAGCACGGCGAACGTGTTCGGCAACGCGCGTTACATGAACGGTGCGAGCACTAACCCCGATTTCGACGTGGTGGCACGTGCCATCGTGCAGATTAAGAACGCCATCGATGCAGGTATCAAGCTCGGCGCAGAGAACTACGTGTTCTGGGGTGGTCGCGAGGGCTATATGTCCCTGCTGAATACCGACCAGCGTCGCGAGAAAGAGCATATGGCCACCATGCTACGCATGGCTCGCGACTACGCTCGTTCGAAAGGGTTCAAGGGCACTTTCCTCATCGAACCCAAACCGATGGAGCCATCGAAACATCAGTAC
>CALAUY010000128.1 GCA_937892015.1 uncultured Bacteroidales bacterium
AGCAGGTGCTCCTGCCGTCATTCGTCTGACAGACGAAGAGAACAATGCTACAAGCGTAGAAAATATCGAAGCAAATGAAACTGCCGTTAAGGTCTTCCGGAACGGTCAACTCTTCATTCTGAAGAATGGTATTGTTTACGATGCACTTGGTAGAATAGTTAAGTAATAGTTTGACATACTCCCTCGGCTTTCAGCCACTCCCCCTACCTTAGGGGGAGAGTTAATAACTCTAAAAAAGATTGAAATATATGAAAAAATATGTAAATCCGATGCTGCATGTTGTAAGCATTAACAAAAATGATATTATTGTAACATCCTTTGATGTTAATAGTACGCAAGAAATCAGCGATCCGAGCATGATAAAAGCCCCAGGTCGCGGTATGGACTACTATGAGGGATACTAATCCTGAAGTTTATTGAGAAGGGCAGCGGTGGAAAACCATCGCTGCTTTTTAATATAGTCACTATATATAGATAGAGAATAGAGGTATCCATCCGATAAGTACCCATCAGTTAAAGTACATATTGCAAGTGCAACTTTTTTACCTAAAGACCCATTTATTAATTGGACGATTGATTCTTTCCTACGCTGCGCTTCGGACGATTGAATTAATTGGATAATTTACGTTTGCGGATGAGTGATTTTTTTTCGAACACGCACAGCGCAGCAGATCGTCCGAGCTTGCGAGGAAAGAATCACACGAATCAAACGAATCGAACGCACAGCGAAGCAGATCGTCCGCAGCGCAGCGAAGGAAAGGATTGCACGAATGAGGAGAATGAGACAGATAGGGACAAACGCCCGTAGGGCTAACAAAGAGACAAAGATAGTATAGAAAAAGTAGGGAAAGGGGCAAAAAATACACTTTTTTGTATTTTTTTATAAAAATATTTGCATATGTGAAAAAAAAGTTGTAACTTTGCAGCCGATTTAGGTGGGATATTAGCTAATTGGGAGAAAACAGTATCAGAAACAGTATCAGAAACAGTATCAGAAACGGTATTAGAAACGGTATTAGAAACGGTATCAGAAACGGTATCAGAAACAGTATCAGAAACAGTGTCAGAAACGGTATCAGAAACGGTATTAGAAACAGTATCAGAAACAAAGTAATCAAGCGGCAATCAACAGCACACAATGGACTTTTTTGAGTTAGTTAAGCGGCGTCGTTCTATCCGCAAATACACAGAGCAACCCATCAGTCGAGATGACCTATCTCGCATCATAGAAGCAGGATTGTATGCCCCAAACGCGGGCAGTGGTCAGCGCAGCATGTTAGTTGGCATCCACAACCCCGAGTTGGTAGAGCGTTTGGGCAAGTTGAACGTAGCGATGATGCGTCGCGACAACCTCATTGGAGGGCATGTGTCGGCAGAGCAACCGAGCATCATCGACGACCCGACCCTGAAGAGCGGCTTTTACGGCGCACCGTCGGTGGTCGTGGTGTTCGCTCAAGACCATTTCCTCTACAGCATCCCCGATGCTTTCTGTTGTGCAGAGAACATGGTGCTGGCAGCAACAGAGTTGGGCATTGCCTCGTGTATAGTAGCCCGTGCGGAGGAGACGTTCAACAACGAGTACGGTCGGCAGTTGATGCGCGAATGGAACGTGCCCGACAACTACGTGCCGCGATGCTTTGTGCTGTTGGGATACCACCGCGGCGAATACCCTGCCGTAAAACCCAGAAGAGACGGACGAACACGTATAATAGAATAACATTTTAAACACATTAAACACAACAACATGAAACGTGCAAATGACATCGTTCCTCACAGCGTACAAGGTATGCTATGCGAGGAGAAACCCGCTGCATGCGGAAGTGCATGCGGTGCAGGCGACAAATAAGTGTCGCTTAGCATTGTCCGTACATAACGTGCTTGCCTGCCAACAACAATGAAAGACTATTTCGCCTTTCAGTGGCACATCACCGACGAGTGTGATCAGCGCTGCAAGCACTGCTACATCTTTGCCGAGGGGCATCCCAAGTTAGTGGTTACCCCTTGGCAGCAGTTGGTGCATACACTCGCCAACATCGAAGACATGGCAGCCCAGATGGACAGGACTCCGTACCTGTACATCACGGGTGGTGACCCCATCTTGCACCCACATTTTTGGGACTTACTGGCACTCGTTCATGCGCACGACATACCATTCACGCTGATGGGTAATCCCTTTCATCTGACGGACGATGTATGCCGCCGGATGCGTGAGTTGGGTTGTCGCAAATACCAACTGTCAATAGACGGGCTGCGCGCCACGCACGATTATTTCCGCAAGCAGGGCTCTTACGAGGCCACTCTGGCGGCTATCAAGACGCTCCGTCGCGCCGACATACGTTGCGCCATCATGTCAACCGTCAGCGCGACAAACATCGACGAACTGCCCGAACTGATAGATGTGGTAGTGGCACATGAGGCCGACCTGTTCGCTTTCGGGCGTTACTGCCCGACCAGTGAGGACAAGGCACATCGGCACACGTGGCATATAGAGCCGCAACGGTACAGGACTTTCCTCGACCGATGCTGGCATAAGTTTGAGCTCTACAAAGACCGCGGCACGACGTTCAGCCTGAAGGACCATCTCTGGACGCTCTACCTCTACGAGCGAGGACTATGGACCATCCCAGAGGGATTAGATGAAGACACCATCTACGATGGTTGCCATTGTGGTGACTGCCATTTCACTGTGTGTGCTGATGGTCGCCTGATGGCGTGCCGACGCTTCGAGAGTTACGTCGGCACGGTGGCAGAGAGTATGTACGATGTGTTCCATGGTCCGAAGATGGAGGCCTATCGTGCCCACGAGCGGTTCGACAAATGCGGGCGATGCGAGTTGCTGCGCTTCTGTCGCGGATGTCCGGCTGTGGCGTATGGTTACACCGGGCACTTCTACGCTCCTGACCCTCAGTGCTGGAAACAGGTATGAGTAGCTGCAAGCCTATTACCAAGCAAACAGCGGGTAATCGCTCATCATCCGGTTGACTTCTGCTCGGACGCCGGCGATGTTCGCCTCTGATTCGGGCTGTTGCAGTATGCGGTCAATGAGCTCGACTATCAGGGGCATCTTATCCTCTTTGAGTCCGCGCGTAGTGATGGCAGGCGTGCCAAAGCGCAGTCCGGAAGTCTGGAAAGCCGAGCGAGTATCGAACGGTACCATGTTCTTGTTGGTAGTGATATCAGCCGCCACCAGTGCTTTTTCCGCCACTTTGCCCGTCAAGTCGGGGTACTTAGTGCGGAGATCGACGAGCATACAGTGATTGTCTGTACCGCCTGAAATGAGGTGGTAACCCTTGTCTATGAACGATTGTGCCATGCAGGCAGCATTACGTTGCACCTGCTGCTGATAGAGCTTGAACTCGGGCTGTAAGGCCTCACCAAACGCGACTGCCTTGGCGGCAATAACGTGCTCCAACGGTCCGCCTTGCGTGCCGGGGAAAACGGCCGAATCGAGCAACGCCGACATCATCTTCACCTCACCTTTCGGCGTGGTTTTGCCCCACGGATTAGGAAAATCCTCGCCCATGAGGATGATGCCTCCACGCGGTCCTCGCAAGGTCTTGTGCGTGGTGGAAGTGACTATATGTGCGTATCGCAGTGGGTTCTTCAGCAGTCCCGCAGCGATGAGTCCTGCCGGATGAGCCATGTCAACCATGAAGATGGCACCGACCTCGTCCGCTACTCGACGGATGCGCTCATAGTCCCACTCGCGGCTATATGCCGATGCACCGGCGATAATCAGTTTGGGTCGCTCCTCTCGTGCTTTTCGCTCTAACTCATCGTAATCGACCAACCCGTCGTCTTTGCGCACGCTGTAGTCGAGTGCGCGGAACATCAGTCCGGAGAAGTTCACCGGCGAACCGTGCGACAAGTGGCCTCCATGCGACAGGTTGAGTCCGAGGAACGTGTCGCCAGCTTTCATACACGCCATAAAAACGGCCATGTTGGCCTGTGCTCCGGAGTGAGGCTGCACGTTCACGTACGCGGCATCGTACAGTGCTTTCAGGCGCGTACGGGCCAGTTCTTCCACTTGGTCAACCACCTCGCAACCACCGTAATAACGATGAGCAGGGTAACCTTCTGCATACTTGTTGGTGAGCACCGAACCCATAGCGGCCAACACATCGTCACTCACGAAATTCTCTGACGCGATAAGCTCTATGCCGCGCATCTGACGCTCACGTTCCCGCTCAATCAAGGTGAACACTTCTTGCTCTTTTTGCATAATTATATGTTTTTGATGTTATGGAGTGCAAAATTACTGCTTTTTTTTGAATTATGCAAGAAAAAAGTGAAAAAAGTGCAAAAAAGACAACAAATATTTGGAAATGTCATTTATTTTTATTAACTTTGCACGCTGATTTGGCATGATAGTTGCGAAACACCCGACAAACGATATGAAAACACAATCAACAAACGACATAAAAACACAACCAACAAACGATATGAAACGAACCTCTTTACTCATCTGCACCATTGCGTTGGCGACTTTTGCCATTGCGCAGAATCCGAGTGCGTCGCAAGAGTCGGCCACCCGAGAGAACCCGTATGCGGGGTACTATCAGAATCTACCCATCGAGATTGAGAAAGTAGTGCCGGTGGTGTTCCCCGACACGTCAGTGAATCTGAAAGTGTACTTCAAGCAGTATCAGATCAATCCGCAAGCGGGGACGCTGTGCACTGAAGCAATCCAAGCCGCCATCGACGAGCTGTCGGCAGCGGGCGGCGGGCATATCATTGTTCCGCGTGGCACGTGGAAGACAGGTCCTATAGTGCTCAAGAGCAATATCGACCTGCACCTGAACAAGGGGGCTACGCTCCTCTTCACAGAAGACAAGACGCAGTACATCTTGCCGGACAAGAAAGGTAAAGTGCCGAGCAAAGCGCGGCCGTGTATATCCGCCTCGAAAGTGGAGAACGTGGGCATCACGGGGCAGGGTGTCATAGACGGACAGGGGTTCTACTGGCGTCCCATCAAGTACAAGAAACTGCAGAAAGGGTCGGACGAGGACAAGGCCGTATGGAATTATGCCAAGTCGCTGGGTGGCAAACTGGTGCCGAACGGCAAAGATACGCTGTGGTATCCGTTCAACCTGAAAGCGGAACTGGGCATTCCGAACATCGCACCAACGCCACAAGAGCAAGAGGCTTATCGTTACCACCTCGTGAACATCACCGACTCGAAGAACGTGCTTGTAGAGGGCGTGACGCTACGCAACTCGCCGAAGTTCCACCTTGTGCCCGCTCGCATCCATAACCTCATCATTGACAACGTGACGGTCGATTGTCCATGGTGGGCACAGAACGGGGATGCCATGGATATTGGCAACACGCAAGTCTGTTTGGTGGTCAACTGCAAAGTGAGTGCCGGTGATGACGGTATATGCATGAAGGGTGGCGTGGGACAGGACGGCATCAAGCGTGGCCCCAACCGCGATTTCCTCATCTGCAACGACACCGTTTTCCGCGCTCACGGCGGGTTCGTTATCGGTTCGGAGTTCTCCGGTGGCATGAAAAAAATGGTGGTGAAAGACTGCTTCTTCGATGGCACGGATATCGGATTACGCTTCAAGTCTGCACCCGGACGCGGCGGCACGTGCGAGGATATCTATTGCGTAGATATCGTGATGCGTAATATCCGCGAAGATGCCATCTTCTTCGAGTCGGGCTATGCCGACAAGGCTGTGGGTCGCAGTGCCACTGCGAGCGACAACAAAGAGGCATTCTTCCCCGATTGGTGCAACATGACGTTCCGCAACATCACGGTGGCCAACGTCCGCAATTTCGTCAATGCAACGGGTCTGAAAGGGATGCCCGTGCACGACATGCTCTTCGAGAACGTGCACGTCTATGGCGTGCAGAAAGAGCCGTTACTACTCCGTTACTGCCGGTCTTTCCGTTTCAGTGGATGCTCCTATAGCGGTGGCACAGGCAACACCATCAAAGACTGCAAGATGATTACGTATAACGGCAAAGACCTCACGGAATAAGCCGGATAAGCGACACCTTGTTGTCCACCTCCAACGTGCCGAACCAGCGGAAAACCGACTGCCCGAGAAGGAGCGGTGCATGACGGGTACAAGGTTGATATAAGTCTTTTAATACAAGTCTTTTACGATGTCGCAGAGATAACACTCGAGGTTGGTCTTGCCAATGACGAGCAACTCTTGTTTGGAGTCGGCAAACGACTTCGGGTTGAGGTTATGTGCCTCTTCCCACTCATCAGGAATGCCGTCTCCATCGGTGTCTTTCAGCACCTCGCCCGTCTGATAAGACGGCCACCCGCCCACATCCGACGGAGTGTCGATAAGTCCACCCGTGGAGGACGTACCCTTATAGGTGTATGTGCCCCTGTTCACCTCGTCCGCAATACGGGTGTCGATGGCATCGCGCACCAACGAGCAGCCCCCTTTCTCAAGCACAGTCGTCAAGGCCGCGTCGGCAGTCTGCTCGCCCGTATAGGCGTTGGTGAACGAGAATCGACTGTCAGCCTTACAATCAGCCAGTTTGCCCGCGTTGTCGGGATGAACGCCCTGCCAGTTGTCGGATGTCACGGCATCAGAACCGTACATCGTATTGCCCTTGAGCCACATCTGCATCGGGATAACACTGCCACCGTATTTGTTGGTGCAGTTAGAGCACGATGTGCTGGGGTTGCACAGGCGCGTCTTGACGCCCGACTTAGTAGCGGGTCCGGGCTTGAAATAGTTGCCGATGAAATTCACTTTTCTTCCTCCGCCGCTCTTCGATGACCCCTCGCCACCGTAACAAGAGTTACCGCCCCAATTATATACCACATTGTTAATGAAATCGATAGGGCCGGTCAGCGTGTTCACGTAATCGTGGTCGAAACGCGGATTACGTGAGTCGTGATGTGCGAGCAGGTTGTGGTGGAAACTGACGTTCTCTCCGCCCCAGATGCCGCCGTAACCGTGATTGCCCTTGCCATGCACGGAACTGCGGAGCGACTCTGTCACGTAGCAGTACTGCATCGTGAAACGGGTGTTGCCGTAACAACTCACACACTCGTCCACCGACCATGAGCAGCTCAAGTGGTCGAGCACCACAAGGTCGCAGTCGTTGACCGAGACGGCATCATACTCTTTGTCATCGGCCAGACTGCCTTTCTCACCCATCCTGACTCGGATGAACCGCACGATGACGTTACTACAGCCCTTGATAATCAGCGGGTAATCTGCCAGACATATACCGTCCCCCGGGGCAGTTTGTCCGGCAATAGTGATGTTGCCGCGCGTTATCTCAAGCGGTTTAATCAGATGGATGACCCCTGACACTCGGAACATCACAATGCGTGCATCGCCCTGTTCCACCGCGTAACGAAGAGTGCCCATCACTGCTTTGTTGGTGGCCGGGTCCACTTCATCTTCAAGCGTTGAGACGATATACAATGAACCGCCCATACCGCCTGTTGCTTCGGCACCACCGCCACCGATATAGTTGCATGCTGCTTTCAGCTCTTCATCCTCCACAATAGTGGGCGTGACCTGACCACCGCATGAGCAAAAGCAAGCCACGGCTCCCAAAAAGAGAGCCGCAGCTATACATGTAGTTTGTTTCCTCCTATTCATTTCCGTAACCATAGTTGTTCCACAGCGCGCCGTCACTGGCAGCTACATAGCGGTTGTAGATTGGCCAGTACTGACGGGTCTCCAGTTGCTCTTCATCCTTGAAGATAGGATACTGCGCTGCTCCGAGCACGTAACCTTTAGAGTCGGAATTGAAGATATCTTTCGCAAACCAACCATTCTTGGAAATCGCGTACGCGGGACGAGTAGTTTCGCCCACTGCAAGGCCGTAGATACTATCCATGACCCAACCGCCGAGCGTGGCATCGTAGGCGAACTTATAGAAGATTGTGTCGCCGATGTTCATTGCATGGCGCGTGCCGTCGGCCGACATCTGGCGGATAGTGGCCTCAGTCTCCACCATCTTCTCGCGGAGCATGCCCCAACGCATCAGGTCGTATTTGCGCACATACTCACCGCATAGCTCGAAAGCACGTTCGTTGATGATGTCATTCATGGTGACAGTGCTCACGGTACCCAAACCCGCGCGCGTACGTACCTTATTAAAGATAGTCGCAGCATCGAGCCCTGTTTCGTTGACCGGCACATCGCCGCCTATGCCGCCGATGGCAGCCTCAGCGAACATCAGGAGCACGTCGGCATAACGCAACACGGGGAAATCGACACCATCGTCGGTGGTAGTATGCGAACGGCCCGATGCCATCCACTCGAAGCGGAACTTGCCCAAATAGAAGTTGTTAATCTGGTTGTGCTTCATGTAGAGTCGGTTGGCAGATGGGTCAACGCCCGGAAAAGCGGCCTCACGGACGGTGTCGTTCGACGACTCACCGCTGGCATTGTCGTAGTTCCACTGTCCGGTGACGAACGTCACAGCGCGACGTTTGTCGTTCTTGTCGAACTTATAGACCAGCGTGGGCGATACGCATATATGTCCGTTGGACGAACCGCCACCGTATCCGGGCAGGATGTTCTTGCAAGATGTCTGCGCGTCGGACGACAGTTTAGGTGCGTTGTAGTTGAGCACCTGCCCGCGGTTACCGTTACTGAACGGCATCACCCATATATGCTCCATCTGGTTGTAGTCGGTCTTGTCCGCACAGATCTGCTTGAACGGTTCAGCAAAGTCATCTGCCAACTTGTAGTCCTCTTGACCGATAATCCGGGCACACGCGTCAAGTACCTCTTTATAGACAACCTTACGATACTGTTCGTCCTCGATGTTGAAAGTGACTGCGTAACTGTTCTCATCGGTCACGTCTCTACCTGTAGCCCCCGGACGCACGGCCTTGCCGGCATACATCAGGTCAGCACGGGCGAGCAACGCCAATGCCGCCGCTTTGTTGGCACGACCCACGTTGTTCTTGGCATTTCCCGGACATTCCGGTGACCATGGCATCAACTCCGCTGCACGAATCAAATCGACGCGCAGTTGCTCAAATACCTCGTTGCGATCGGTCTTGCGTGCATTCACGCCATCGGGGTCTTGCGCCAAAGAGACGAAACGTGCAGGCACGTCACCCCAATACTTCACTTGCTCTAAGTAGGCAAACGAGCGCAGGAAGAGTGCCTCGCCCAAGAAATAGGCCTGTGTCTCGTCCTCGTCCACATTGCCGTACGCCTCCAAGCCCTCGATGATATTGTTCGAGCGCTCAATCATCGTGTTCAGGTATGACCACAAGTCAGCACCGTTTGCGGAGAAAACGCGTGAGTTGGCCGTCCCGCAGTTGTAAATCATCAAGTCCGGCTCGTCGCCCGAACCCGAACTCTTCGTACTGTATTCGATATCGGTATTCAGTCCCACATAACCGCACGCCATACGGTTGCGATATCCATTGTTGCTACCCAAGAGGTTATAGACGCCGTAAATAGCCTGTTCGGTACGATTAGCTGAAGAGAACACCGACGCGGCCTCCATCGACGATGGTGAGTCGTTCGACAAGAATCCTTCGCCGTCACATCCGGCGAAAAGCAGGGCCGCAATTCCTAAGATGATATATCTTGATGTTTTCATTGTACTTGGTTGTTTTTAGGTGAAACATTATTCAAAGCTCAAGTTAACACCGAAGTTGAACGCCCTGCTCTTTGGAAAAGCGGAGAAATCCACGCCCACAGCAAGAGGGTTGTTCTTTGAACGGGTGTCCACCTCAGGGTCGAGCCCCGAGTAGTTGCTTACACAGAACAGGTTGCTGGCAGAGAAGAAGAAGCGGCACGTGGAGATATGCGCTTTCTTGGTCAAGTTGTTCGGAAGGGTATAACCCAAGTTGATGGAGCTCAGACGCAAGAAAGAAGCGTCTTCTACGTACGTATCAGTGAGCACGGGCGTGTTACAGAACGGGTTAGGTACAACCGCTCCGGCGTTGGCTTCATCCACACGCAGCGCCATCTTGGTGTACTCGTCACCCTCTACTTTCGTGCCGGTCATGATTACACCGTCAGTCGGCATATAACTGCCGTTTGCGTCGAAGAGCGAGTAGCGCTGGCCGTAACCGTAAGCAGCGAGCAGGTTGCGGTTCTTCGTCGATGAGCAGACGGTAGAGTAGTCCAGAGCCGTCATGTTCACCACATCGTTGCCGATAGAGTACGTGAAGTTGGCGGAGAAATCCACTTTACCCCACTTGTCGCCACCGATGTAGAAATTGAGGTTCACACCACCCGTTGCCAGGGGTAGCGTGTTTCCTATCTTCTCCATTTGGTAGTCGTCCATCACTCCATCGCCGTCGGTATCGACGTTCTTCTCAATCTTCGGCATACCCGGCATGGCATCACCGAGCGGCGTGGAGATCTTGTTGCCGTCAGCATCAAGCCATCCGCCCGTCGAACGGGCACTGCCCTTATCGTACGAAGCAAAATCCGCCGCTGTCCACCATCCGTTCGTCTTGTAGCCATACACATCGCCCACGGCCGAACCCGGGGTCAGCTTGAACTCGTAAGCCGAACCATAGTACGAACTGAAGCAACCCGACGGAATCATGTAGCTCTCCATGCCACCGAGATCGGTCACGGTGTTCTTGTTGAACGAGATATTGGCATCTGCGGTCAAACCATATGAGAGTGCTTTGGATTTATGATCGAGAATAACGCCCTTGACGGAGAACTCAATACCCTTGTTATCGGTGGAACCGATATTGCGGTACTGGTAGTTGTAACCGCCTGTAGCGAGTGCATAACGCAAAATCAGGTCTTTGGTGTTGTTCCAATAGAGGTCGATGGCACCCGAGAGTCGCTCATTGAAGAAACCATAGTCGATACCGAAATCGCGGGTGATGGTCGTTTCCCACTTGAGGTCAGAGTTGGCAGCGATGAGGTAACTGCTCGTGCCGTTCTGACCATCGGTGAGGATAGTACTCATGCCCTGCATGTACGATGCCGCAGAGGCGAGATAATCGAAATGGATATATCCCAAGTCCACGTTGTTGTTACCAACCGAACCGTACGACAGACGGAATTTCATGTTGCTCATCCAGTTCTGTGCGTTCTCCATCCACTCTTCGTCAATCATTCGCCACGCCACTGCCACGGAGGGGAAGAAACCCCATTGGTTGCCTTTCGAGAAGCGGCTCGAACCGTCAGCACGGAACGTGCCGGTGATATAGTAGCGACCCATATAGTTGTAGTTCGCGCGAGCGAAGAACGACAGCATGTTGTCGGTCGGGTCCACATAGTTCTTGATATTCGCGCTGTTACCACCATTGGTGCTGCTTGCCAGGCCCTGCAGGTTGAAGACCTCAGCACCGCTCAACAGCGGGTCGTATCCGTAACCGTACACCGTGCGCAGTTCGCCCTTATTGATAGTCTGCTCCTCACCAATCAAGATAGAGAAATCGTGCGCGTTGCCTGCAAACTTCTGGGCATACTCGAACGTGTTCGTCTCTTTCAGACGCGATGTGCGGTCATTGGTGGAGACGATGTTGCCGTATCCCGACGCACCGGCACCGGCCATACCATCACCGGCGCGCGAGTAGTACGTTGACGGGCCATAATAACGGTCGTTCACTACCAAGCGGTTCTCATAACCAATCTCCGCCTTCACGGTGAAATGTTTCAAGAACTTGTACGAAACACTTCCGTTCATGTTCAGTTTGTTATCGACTTTCTTCTTGTAGCTGTCGTTGATGGCGCGGATTGGGTTGTAGATATTCCCGAGATCGGTGTCATCCTCCAGTTCCGACAGATACGACTCGATGCCCTCCAACGGCACGAACGACGTGGCGTTACGCAGACGACTCTCGTTGGTAGAACCCGCATCTTGCGCCGAGTTGGTTCCGGCACCCAGTACGTTCGTGTTGCTGTAGCGAACCGATGCCGCGATGGTCAAGTCCTTGATGGGCTTGAATTTCGTCTTGAAAGACAGGTTATTGCGGCTGTAGTTCGAGCCGTACATAATCGACTCGTCGTCGATGCGGTTGTACGAGAGGTTGAAGTTCGCGTTCTTCATACCACCGCTCACCGATATACTATGGTTCGAGTTCAGGTGATTGCCACCGAACGTAGCTTCTTGCCAATCAACGCACTCTTTCTGATTCCAGTAATCAATCACTTGACTCAACGTACCGTGCGTCTTTGCCTCGGCGTTGTACCGCTCGTGGTCGTAATACTTGTAGAAATTGTTGAGCATCTTGTCGTCCGAACCGTTATCGGCCAGATAAGCGTACTCGTACGCCATGCGCAAGAAATCTTCGTTGTTCATCATCTTGTATTTCTTCGCTATATGCCGCCAACCCATGTAGCCCGTATAGTCAAGATGGATTGTCATCTTGTCGCCGTCTGCCTTGGTGTCCTTGGTGGTGATGATGATTACACCATTAGCACCCTGTGCACCGTAGATGGCCGTCGCAGCCGCGTCTTTCAGCACGTCCATCGAGGCGATGTCGCCCGGGGCAATGTCCGAGATAGACGACACCGGAAATCCATCCACGATATACAGCGGGTCCGATGATTGGGTCAAGGACGTACCGCCGCGCACGCGAATCTTCACGTCTGCATCGGGTGAGCCTTCAGTCGTGGTGACACTCACGCCCGACAGCTTGCCCTGCAAGGCCTCTGCGGCTGTAGTCACCGGCACATCCTTCAGTTGGTCGGCACTGACTGAAGATACCGATGTCACCAAGTCGCGTTTCTTGGTCGTTCCGTAACCCGTAACCACCACCTCTTCGAGCACTTCTGAGTTCTCAAGCAGCACAACGTTGATTACGTTGCCCGTGATGGGCACTTCTTGGGTTTCGAGACCAATGTAAGAGAAAATAAGAATCTTTGCGTCGTCGGGCACATCCAACGTGTAGTTACCATCAAAATCGGTAACCGTTCCAATGGTCGTACCTTTCACAACGACAGATGCGGAAATGACCGTCTCGCCGGTCTGGTCCGTTACCACTCCCGTAATGACTTTGGCCTGCATAAACGACGCACACAGCGTCATCAGACACACCGCCATTACGCGGAAAAATTGTGTGTTGTTTTTCATTTGTTTGTATTTGTTGAGTTTGGTTGTATCAAATTCGGCTGCAAAGTTACAAAATATTTTTCAAATATGCAAATAAAACGCAAGAAAAATGCAAGAAAAATGCAATTATTGCATGATTTTTCGCCATTGTTCGCAGCTTTTATTGACTACACGAGCCCTTGAGGACGGGCTTTGGCTCGTTTAGGGGCATTATCCGGCGAGGTGCAGATGCCGTTTTGGTACTCATACTACCTGCATACTCTGCATGGATAGGACTGCCGTTCTTGGTAGTGCCATCGAAAGCAAATCCTTCGTCGCTGACGGTCAGTGTGCCACTTACCACCATCCATTGCTTGGCAATATAGATGCTGCCATCGACCTCCACTGTGTAGAGGAACTGCGAGCCATCGATGCTGTGCGTCTCGTCGTTGCGGATGCCTGCCAGCACGTCGCCCACTTGCGCCGAACTGCTTTCCACCACGTTGTAGGTGCCATTAGGCAGACTCGTCGAACCGGCGGGCAGTGCCACCAACAGTTCGATATAAGGGAACATCGAGTAGCCGCTGTACTTGCCGAGAGTCGTGTCCTGATTGTACGCATCCAGCACCGCAATCGTGTAGCCCGACTGCGCGGAGAGCACGACACCCGCTTGCTTCATCACGGCGTTGGCCAATGGCGCGCCACTCTCGGGATAGGTATCACTCACCGGATTCTCCTCGATGCCGCCGTGACGGATATCCTCACCGCCCTGTGTGCCATCTACCACCGGTATCTTCGCTGCATTGAGTACAGGCCACGGAGTGTTGTTCGGCGTTATCCAACCCACCACCATGCAGTTCTCCGCATTCCAACCCGATGCCAGCGTCGTCTTGTATTCAACAGCGAAAGTGCGGTTTTTCAGTTGCACATTGTCGCCTAAAGCAGCCGTCAGGTACGTGCGCACTGCATGCGTGTGGGTGAACTGCTTCCAGCCTTCCCAAGTGGCATAATAGTCTTGCTGTGGACCTACTAAACCGCTCTCAGTGACGGCAAGGGTAAGCATCACACTATCAACGCTCGTGTCAGACGTCTTGCCCGTCACGCGAACAACGAGTTCGTTCGTCGAGGCATCGTACGTGCGGTCGATGAACAGCACCGATGTGGCAGTCGTCGCCTCTTGGGCCATATAGTCCTCGATATAGTACGGATGATAATTACGCGAAGAACTGTGTTTGGTGCGGTTGATAGAGATTGCCGGTGCTGAGTTCACACCCAGTTTTTTCGCCACCGTGTTCGACTCCGTGATGGTATATGCGTCTTTGCCGTACGTGTGGTTACTAATCCATACATATTGGTCAGGATCGGCCGAATAGACATCGTAGATGAGGTCCATACCATACGGGCAATAACCGCATGCCTCACCCGTGAAATGTTCGATGAGTTGCACACGAGGATACGTGGTACCCGTCGGGTCGGGGGTAATACCGTTCTGATGATTGTCGCACGAGATGAGTGCTAAAGTTATAAAAGCAATAGATGCTAAAAAGGATTTTTTCATATCAGTTATATTGATTTGTTATTCTGTTTCCTTGTAATCGTACACCACCGTGAGGTTAATAACACGGCTGTAGTTGATGAACTTATAGTTGACCGTGTAGAGCGGGTCGCCCGATTCGGGCAACGTGTAATGCGCATACCATGTGAGCGAGTTGTTGATGACCGCAAAATCGAACTGCTGTTCAGCCTCGCCGTCACCGATGGCGCACGTGCCCAGCGCACACAGTTCATCGGTGCGGTCTGTAGCACTGCGACTCACCATCACGCGCAGCGCCTCGATATTCTCTAAATAGCCGCTCACCTCCATCTGCATCTGACCGCTCAACTGCTGCATGGCTGTATAGATATAAATAGTGGTGTCACTTCGTATCTCGCCTATATCGTTAACGAACAGGCGCATCGACGACTCCACTGTGGCATCGTCTATTTCCGGATCCTCCGGAGTGGGATTGACGGGTTGGTTGTGGCACGAGGCAACACTCATACCCAACACCGCCAAAAGAACATAAAAACATTTCTTCATATCACTTCATTATCTTTATTTGTTGAACATCTATGAGTTCGCCCGACTCACGCTCCATGAGCACACCCACCACCGAGTAGTCGGTCATCGGCAACACTTGCCCGCCGATGGTGTCTGTCAGCGTATAGCTGAGCCCGTTCACGGGCGTTGTTCGGTCGGCGATGGCGTCACGCAGCATGTGCCGATGGGTGTAGTCGAGGTTAGTGCTCCCGTCGGGCATCATCTGCGCACCATGCACACTGTCGGCCACCAACCATAGTAGCACGCGGGCATCGCCGAGCATCGACTCTGCCGTCAGGGTGAACCGGCGCGATGACTCGTCCACATCGCTGATGGTCAGGCTCAACCGACCGTTCTTCGGGCGTAGTACCGACGTACGCACCGCTGTCGCCCATTCCGAGTAATTGAGCCAACCTGCCTGCATGTCCACTATACCCGTGGGGAAAGGAGTCGTACTCGTGCCGCCGAAAGCGTTATAATATACGTTGGCAGCATCGCACGTATAGTCATACTGCGGTAGTGTCGTCTGCGTGAAATGATTATCTTTCGGGTGCATCGCCACCACTACAAGGTGGTCGGGATACGTCTGCTGTAGGCGCTGCGCCTCTTCTGCCGCCATCGGACAGTTGACGCACAAGAAACCCGTGAAATCAATCAGCAGCGCGTTCGACTGCGGGGCAGTCGCCGGCAGGGGCAACAAACGCTCCCCTTCGGGTATCACGTCACACCCCGCAATCAACACGGAGAGAACGGCCATCTGCACTATCTTGTTTTTCTGCTTCATCTCAGAACGTAAAATTATAGGTCAACATCACGCCCTCTTGTTGCGGCACATACCGACACACTCCACCGGAACAGTTATATCCGGCCA
Organism: uncultured Bacteroidales bacterium; assembly: GCA_937892015.1. Classification (GTDB taxonomy): domain Bacteria; phylum Bacteroidota; class Bacteroidia; order Bacteroidales; family Paludibacteraceae; genus Colicola. The sequence goes on from CALAUY010000128.1 coordinate 15,915, forward strand.
ACGTCTTGGCATAACCAAGCGACAAGCGATGTGCTCGATACTGCCACGTTGCCATGGCGCTATAGTAATGGTTGCCCTGCTCCTCGCTCGGAGCGGTTGAGTGGCCGATACAGTACTGATCGCTGAACGTGAGCATCAGTTGTCTCATCAGCGACAGTTCGTATAGGGCGTAAATCCATTGACCGTCAGCATCGCGCGAATAGAGGTACTGCAACTCGGCACGCATCTGCACGTTATGACTCAACGCCCATTTGACATCCACCACACCTATGCCCGACCTGACAAGGCCACCATGCCCCTCTACCACTTGCGAGTTGTACATCTGATACATCAACATCGCATTCACATACCAATCTTTTGCTACGCGCTTATTCAGTTCGATGTTGACGTCCGTGTAGTACGTCTCACCCACTCCTAACCAACGACCGTCCTGCAATCCGCGTATATGCGAGGCGTTCAGCTTGAGCGTCGTGCCATAACGACCACCCATCTTCGTCTTACGTTTCCACGTGTATCGCACCTCGCCCTGAAAAGCCCATTCGCCATCTTTCTGCGTGGCGTAACTATGGAGCGTGGCCAGGGCGTACGTGTGCTGGTTGGCAAAAGCGGGCAAATGGTTGATATGCCCCGCATTGCCCGTACTCAAGCGGTCTGAACGGAAAGACATGTTCTCCGAACGTTTAGCCTGCACGATGACCGACAAGCCCTTGCGAGAGTAACTCAACGATGTCAGCAGTGCCTCGCCCGGGCGATACGAGAAACCGTTCTCCGCAATCGGGTCATTGGCTTTATAGGCATACTCCACAAGCGCGTTCCAACCCTGCATGGCAAAACTTGCACGCACATCGCCCGCACCCACGCGCTCGGGCAGATTATAGTAATAGTCACCGTCCGATGCACGCACCACGATAGTGTCAAACGCTTGGTATTTCGACACAAAACTGCCGCCGATGAGCAGACTCGCACCTGCTTCTTGCATCCTCACACTCCATCGTTCCACGTTCAGTTCCATATTAGCACCCACGAGTGCATCCTGCCCATAGTTCCATCCAAACGCCCCATCACTGTAGCAGTTCCAATACCGCCGTTGTTTGCCGCCAAGCACTTCTAACGCTATACCGTCATAAGGCATCACCACCATCTTACCGCCACGCACGGCATTATCTATCCCCAACGACCGCTCTTCGTAGAGTCGCAAGATGAGGCCTGAACCGAACTGACCATACACATCGCCGGCAGTGATTCTGCCCCAACGAAACGTGGCATCCACATGCATATGCGCCAATCCGTAGCCCCGAAAATCGCGCTCGTAACCTAGTAGTGGCCACTGCATCAACTCACCCCTTACGGCAGCAGACACGCCCGTGAAGCGCAACGCATTGTCCCGTTCATGCTCGTAGCGCACGCCTACGTCTAAGTACGAGTTAGAGAGGTGGTCAATCTTCGCCCAATCAGCCCGAGGCACCGTACGGTCACTCGACACATCCACCGTCGGGAATAGGCTCTCATGTTGTATGCCGCCCGTCACTTGCCACGCCGAACGTGCCGGCACACTATCGCGCTCAACCGCCATGCACGGCCACGTCATTGCCACTGCCCACGACAACACTCCCATCGCACGTATAGCACGGGTCGTTCGCGGCATCACTGCCCACATCGCACGTATAGCACGGGTCGTTCGCGGCATCGCTACAGTTTCGTTACTTTATAGTTTCTTTATTATTTCGTAAATCTCCTCCTCACTGCCGTCTGTGTAGCCCGAGTGGTTATGTACGATATTGCCCTTTCCGTCAAGGATGAACACGTGCGGAATAGCCTGCACGTTCATCGCACGCTTGAAATCGCCGTTAGGGTCAAGTAGCACGTCGTATTCCCAACCAAAACCATCCACCAACGGCTTCACTTTCTGCGCATCTTGAGCCGCGTCAATGCTCACAATAACCATGCGAACGCCTGTCTCTTCTTGCCAGTCGGCATACAACTCGTGGATGGCTTTCAACTCGCGCATGCAGGGCTTGCACCACGTCGCCCAAAACGATATAATCATCGGCTTGCCATGGTTACTCAACTGAGCCGTGTTAACCGACTTGCCCGCAAGGTCTTTCAGCTGCACACTCGGCAGTCGCGCCCCTGTATTCTCTGCTTTCACGCTCACTACTCCGCACATCCATAGACCTATCCCAATCCACAACGCTATGATTCTAATACTTTTCTTCATACTATTTCAATTTTATTTATCTTTATTCTTTGTTCTTATTCCATCTTTGCTGTTTTTCGTCCCATTCGTCCCATTCGTCCTATTAGACCTATTAGACCTATTAGTCCTATCAGCTTTCGTTTCTAATCTGACTCTCCCCCTACGGTAGGGGGAGGGGACCGCTTGCGGTGAGGGGGTACGAAACTGTAGTATAGGTATAATTTACAAATTTACAAATTTACAAATTTACAAATTTACAAATTTACAAATTATTCATTTACTGACAGGGGGACCGCTTGCGGTGTAGGGGTACGACACACACACGTTCTTTACACATGGTCCAATTCGTTCGCTGTACGTGTTCTGTTTTTTTTCCGGTCATTCTCTAATTCTCTAATTCTTGATAGTAAATT
>CALAUY010000129.1 GCA_937892015.1 uncultured Bacteroidales bacterium
GCTCGCTCAACCGCATATTGCAAGCCACTCACGTATTTTTCTGCACGAGAGTTGTTTATCCAGCCATTCGCGTTGCAAGCAGTAATGAAAGCCTCCTTGTCACTATAATCTGCCGCGTTGTTCCAATCCGTTCCTGAATGATATGGATTGGCTCGCCAGAATGACCGCGAAGCTCCGGATAGTTCACCATAAGGATAACGAGGGTCATAATCGTAACCGGCTGGAAAATCGTCGATTGTTGTTCCGGTAGAGGTTATCGTGGTTACGCTTGTCTCTGTTGGCGTTGTATCTTTTCGGATAATCTCTTCTTCTCCATCCCTGTCGCCATTGTCATAAACGTTTTTCTCGATAGTCCATGTTTTGGTAACCACCGTAGTAGAAGTTCCCCCTGTGGTCTTGTTTGTCAGCCATACTCTTGCAAATCCGCCTTGGTAGCGGTCGTCGGTGGTGAGAACAGGGTCGTGCGTGGATTTGTTCACCAAGCGGGCGGAGTTGGCCGTATCGACAGAGTCGGCAGTTGCCACATCCGGTCCGGTCACGCCGCTCAGCATATACACCGTGTTTCCTGCAATCGCGTTTTTCCACGACGAGCCGTCACGACGGCCGGCACCGTCGGGCGTGACATAGAGCACCGTTCCCGCGGCGGGCAGGTGGGTACTCTCGATGGCACCTATATCGGGGTCACCACCACGGGTGCGGGCTATGCCGTTGATGTCCCACAACAGGGCACTCTTCTCGCTCGCGGCATTCACCATCGGGTTGAGGTTGCCGGGCATGTAACTGACTGTACCACCGTTCATTGGCTTGTCGCCGTCGGTAGAGTGACCCACATTACGCGCGGGGTTCTCGAAATACGGATAGTCGAGATAGACAGCACCCTCTTTGTCAGAACCCCGGGCATGGTTCCACGACCAGCCCGTCATAGTCGTATAGTTGATGCCGGGTGAGTGGTGCCCGTCGATATAGGCGTTGGCCTCGTCCTCGGAGTCGAACACGTAAATCTCGGGCGTGCCATCCGCCTTGAGCAACATCTCTTGATAGGCGTTCATCTTACGGATGCCCCATTTGCCGTAATGGTCACTGAAATCGCGGCAAAGAACGGCATAGCAGTGCGGCGGGTTCTTTGGTTTGGGAGCATCCCAGTCGAGGTAGATATAGTCGCCGTCAACGTTGCTCTGATTGTCAGTGGCACTATGGCAACTGAGTGGCTGCACAATCTTCGAGCGATTGGCGCGAAGGACTTTACCATTGGCATAGATTACCGAGTTGTAGATACGGATCTTGCCCTCGTAACTGTTGGCATCGTTCTCACCCACGGCAGATGTGGCCGTTGCGCTCTTGTCGCTTTCCACCAACGTTTCCAGCGCATAACCGCAGTTGTTGACGATGTCGCAGTGGTCGATACGTATCTTGGCACTGCCGCCCCGCGCACACACTATACCCGCATCGCCATGGATGGTGTCGCCCGTACCTATCGTGTTGTTGCGGATAACGGTGTTCATGATATTCAGTTCGGCACGGCTGTAACTGTTATCGCCCTTCTTGTTACTACTATTGACATACACCGCCGCGCCATCCGGTGCCGAACAGTTGGCAATATACCCGTTACGGAAGATATTGCCGGTCATGTCGATACGGTCGTCTGCATCCACCGTGCTGTTGTTGAGGATAATACCGCCACCGTAGGTGATGGCCTCTCGTTCGCCCGTCTTGGGGTCAATGGGCGCATACGAGTGGTTCCCGTTCAGGTTGGCATTGCCGTCGTACAGACGCAGACCATCGATGATGACATTACGCACATTGATGAGTGCCAACACGTGGGCGGAGTTGTTCTCATAACCACTCTTGGTGATGTTCGCCGAGACAATCGTGGGGTGAATACGCGGATTGCGCACATCGGTTGCCGTGCCCGTAGAGGTGGGGGCGTAACCGCCGTAAATGCGCATGTTCGAGCACGGACGGACTGCCGCCGTGCGCAGTTGGTTGCCCAGATAAGCATCCACGCCTGCCGTCGTGGCATTGATACCACTGCCGCGCTTATAGCCCTTCACCAGAATCTGCACGTGCTTATATTCGGTAGTATCGTACGTGGGGTCTTCATCGCCTGTACTTGTGATGATGCGGTAACGCACATCACCATTGCTGTCGTAGTAGATAGGTTTCGTTTGGTCGCCATAGACGAACGTGGTGTCGGGCGTGTCGCCCGATGTGTCTATACTGCCAATGCGCTTCAGTCGCTGACGGAAATAGTGGATGGCGTCGTTGATAGAGCCCACGGGCTTGTCCCACGAGGCACCGATGCCCTGCTCGCCAATGCTGATTCCACATTTGCCCGCATTACGTGCCGGATCGACAAACAGCGTCGGCAATGTGGCATTGGTGCCGGCATCGGGCAAGAAAGTGCCGAGCATAACCGTCTTATCGCTACAGTCGTCCACCACAGCAGCGGTGTACTGATCGACCTTGCTTTGCGTGAAGTCCTTATCCTGATAGTACTCTTTCTCCTGATTCGTCACCATCGCTATGCCGAACTGCTCCTCGCGGCGTACGAGAGCACCGAACGTGGACATCGGCTCGTACGCATCGCCGAAGAGGTCGGTCTCGGTATGGGCGTGCATCACCGACGGTGACGTGATATTCAGTGCGTCCGTCACCTGCAAGCCCATCTTGGCCATCGAAGATATGGCAGCGGGTTTCCAGTAGATAGGTCGGGCTATGCCGGTCAACTCGCGGCGGGGCTCATCTCTCGCGCCACCGGCATAGTCGGCATCTACAGTCCCCATCGGCAGAGTCGTGTTCAGCCCTGCCCCCACATAACCCATCATCGTGCCACGTCCATCCGAACCGATGAAATACGGATATTTGGCATCGTTGTTCGTCTTGTTGGTGTTGGTGCTCTCCAGCGACATCACGTTGCTCTTGGAGGTACCGGCCCAGTCGGTGATATCATGTTTCTCGATGGCAGAGTAGTAGAACACGGGTCGCAAGCCCTCAATCACCTCACCGTCAACAGTATCGTTATCCGTCACTCCTCCGGTGAAAGTGGCATACTGGATATCGTTGTTGGCGGCACAACGGTTGCCCCATACCACGCTGTTGTACATATGCCCGCCATTGAGCACATACACCGCACCCGAACGGCCGTGACGGCGACCATAATAGGTGACATCCGAACCGACACAGTTATTACGCGTCACAGTCAGGTGGTTGCCCACACCCCCATCGTAGAAGAAGATACCGCCTGCCTCGGCCGTGGCGGTGTTGTTAGAGATAATACATGCAGTGGCATGCGGACTATAGACGTTCTTCTCCCGTATAGTGGAGAGATCGACCGACGGGTCGAGGTACTTGGCCAGCGACAGGTTAGGATAGTCGTGCGGAGCGTGGTAGATCATCACACCTCCGCCCATGCGGGACACGTTGTTGACGATATACGAGCGCGTCACTGCCCCATCATAGTCGATACAGATACCGCCTCCATAACCCAACATGATACCTACACCCAACGACTGGCAGGTATGGATGAAACATTTGTCCACCGTACCGCCACCGTCCATATACACGCCACCACCTTTCATCACTGCTTCGCAGTTGGTGACCACGCAGTTGGTCAACGATGCACCGTCCACCATATACACGCCGCCACCATACGCCATATGTACCGTGTCGGTCTTGAACGACGCGTACCCGCCCGTTATCACACATCCATCGACACCGGCAGGGTGACTGAGCGGCTTATAGTGCCTGTCCATCTCGTCCTCGTCCTGCCCGGGCTCAATGGGCAGTTTGCCCTCCGTACCGAACCACACGACATGGTACGAGTTGGCAGGGAAAAAGGTGTTGAACACACTGCGGTCGGCATTATAGGTGAACGTCGGTTCACTGTTGTGCGAACCGCTCAAGATGGTCGGGTGCCTGAAGTTCCATGGTTGCAGTTTGGCCTCCTGACCGCTCTCAAGCGAGCGGAGCGTGTCCACTAACGGACGGTAAGTGGTATCTATTGAGCCATCGGGACGATACGGACGAGCGGCCATATCCGATATGTCGGCAGGGAAACCGCCATACACGTGTATTCCCGAATATATCTGGAACGAGGTGTACTGCATACCACCGCCCGTACTCTCGGTCGATTTGGTCGGTTTGTACGTGCCTGCCGCCACATAGACACTACCGCTCGTGAGGCCGTTGGTTTGCAGGTACTGGTAGAGGTCGTCGATGGCATCCTGCACGTTGTTCATCGCGCCTGTCCAACTCTTGCCATCGTTCTGGTAGTTGCCGGAGATCTTGACGTAACGAATAGTGTCCGTCTGGGCATACAGTGCCCCTGTGCTTACAGTCAAGAAGCACATCAGCAACCATATGTATCGTCTCGTCCTCAATGTCTTATTGGTCTTATTAGTCTTATTAGTCCTATAAGTCTTATTGGTCTTATTAGTCCTATTGGTCCTATTAGTCCTATTAGTCCTATTGGTCTTATTAGTCTTATTGGTCCACGTTACTATTGTCTGAACTCCTATTATTCCAATTTACAAATTTACAAATTTACAAATTTACAAATTCTTCATTATCACTTTCCGGCACCGTCTCCACGGTTATCAGCCCCCTCATCCATGGCACAAACACCGTGTCTGTGGGCGTTGTCTGCAAGGTCAGACTCTTGGTGTACGTGGCATCTGCGTCGGTGTTCTTCAGATCCACTTCCACCTGCAGCGGGAACTTACCCCCTGCCTCCACTACGTACGGTATCGTATATAGGTACGTCCTGCCTGCCCACCATGTACTCGCCACATCACCCACTAAATCTGTCGGCGTATAACCCACCTTGCCGGACGTCACGCCGTCAAACATCGCATGGACGTTCTTCGTGGGCTTAAACAGGTAAGCACTGCCCTCAAAGAGGTTCTTCGCCTTTATTTTCGTCACCCTGACCTTGTCTCGCTTATCTTCCGCCACGTTCCACATCAAGTCAATCTTCGAGGCCACGTGGTAGAGCATGACGGTGAAACTCGGCGACTCTTTCCACACATTGAGTTGCGCATAGTAGCGTCCGTCGGGATGGTAGTTGTAGGGTGTCGAGTAGATGTCCCGCACATTCGGTTGTAACGCATCATTCACCGTGAAAGTGATGTTTTGGACGGCCTCTTCGGTTGAGGGGGTCGTCGTGGAGAGCGTCAGTGCCGTATAACTCATTGCCGCATACACACGGCAGGCCTCTACCTGCCCCAGTACGGGCGTCAGTTCCGTTATCGTTGTGGTGCAGACACGATACACATCGCCGGTGTCGCCCACTTGGAGTATGGCATCGCTCCAAGAGAGGTCATTGGTGTCGTCAGTATCTTCGTTATTCCACTCGATGTATCGCACATCATCGGCTCGACCGTTCTTCATCTTGAACACCACGAACACATAGGCGTGCCGAGGCAACTGAAACGTCTCGGCAGCACCCGGGTCGCCGGGCAGGTAGTACGTCGTTGGTGCAACTGCGGGTTCGGGCGTGGAGGCTCCTTGCAACACGAACCGGACAGGTATGTCCATCATCTGCATCTCCACCTCTTCGCGTTCGGTGCAACCGTGCAGCGTAAGCGCGCACACGCACGCAACGCACGCAAGCGCGCGCGCCACGACATAATATGTGTGGACAGGTTGTCTCATGAACGTATTAACCCTACTGTCTCGCTATAGTTCCACATTATGTTCGCCTCCATCTTTCCAGTCGAGCGTCACGGTTGCCCCCACCTCGGGCGCTGCGATGGGTTTGACCTCTCCATCGGGCTGCAATTGCAATCGCAGTACTTTCAGTTGTCCGGCGCGAAGCGGTTGTTGTACAGAGAGCACCGTCTCTGTCACTTTGCCGTCCGGCATGGTCACATACACTTTCGCCGTGTAGTACACCCCCACCCCGTCGGGCTCGTCGGCCGACGGCAGACTGACGCATCCTAACAGCACGGGTACAGGTGATTCTTCATTTACATATTGACAAATTCTTAATGGCCCATTGGTCTGCTTGGCAGGCTCAATCGCCTCCATCCGCACTATTTTCGGATGCTCGAACATGTACAGACTGTCGCGCAGATAGAGTGTCTCGGCCGTGCCGCACAACAGGGCACGAATAGCAGTACAACTGACGTCGGCCGTGTCGATGACCAGTGCACAGGCAGTGTTCGTCAGGTGCAGGGTCAGGTCAATACGCTGACTCGTAGAGTCCTGCACCTCTATCTCGCGTGTCACGGAGAAAATACCCGTGCGCTGTGGCGGTAAGGTGTCGATGGGGAGCGTCTCCAACCGTGCCAGACGACTGTCGGTAGAGTCGGTCAATGTCAGCACCTCGTTGCCCTCTTTGTTGGCCAACGCAATGGCGTAATAGTTGTTTTTCTTGAGGAAGAACGTGTACGTCCTTTGGATGGTGTCCGACGCGTCGTAGATGGTCTCCACCACCGTGTCGGCATCGGCACTGAAGAACCCCACGCTGATGTCGTGCGGCCGTTCGGTGAAGATATGGCTGAAATAGTCGTGCAGGAGAGTGCGCGTGTAGAGGTCCGTTTCGGCCGAGAGAACCGTCTCTAACTCTAAGTCGAGACTCGTCTCCAGTTCCAGCCGCAGTTCCAGAACCATGTCTTGCCCGCACACCGACAGGTCGTCATCAATCAAGTCAAACAACCCACACCCCTGCATGCCCATCACGCAGAGCCATCCTAACACCATATGTCTATACCATCTCTTCAAAATTTAGTTATTGGGCTTATTAACTCCTCCCCTAAGGTAGGGGAGGTCCCGCTTGCGGGGGAGGC
>CALAUY010000130.1 GCA_937892015.1 uncultured Bacteroidales bacterium
GGATCTCCATGCTCCATCGGCGCAAGATGCCCATGGTACATCGTGGGCGGATAGATCCCCTTACTCAGAAGCGCCATGAAGTATAACAGGATATTCGTTTTTCCCACGTTCGTGTTGCCTTGAACAAGCGTTACCTTGGAAAGCGGCACAAATGGACGCCATAGCCATTCGACCTCCTTATTTACAACATCCCGCAACGGCGCATTTGCAATCATTGTAATTCTCTCCTTTTGAACTGCATATCAAATCGAGACTCATTTTATCAGAGGCCAGGTCATTTTACCATGGACTCAGGTCATTTTGTCAGCGTCCAAGCCCTTTGAAGCCGGATAAAGCCGGGTTTTGCGGCATCATTTTATCGTTTTATCGTTTTGTCATGGGTGGGGTGCGTACTCCACGGACACGATAATTCCTTCTATTCTCCGAACATCTCCTTCTATATGCTGCCTATGCATTTCAAAGGGTTCCACCCTGTTAGAAGTCTCAAGCTTCTTAGTTTTTGAGACTTTATTGTTTCACATGAAACAATTTTCTTAGATTCTAAGAATTTCTCTTGCGTTCGTCTTCCTTCCGTACTATACTATGGCCAGATAGATCCGACACTGAGAGAGGAGGTAGAACCACATGTCTGAAATCTGGAATCCCTGGCATGGTTGCCACAAGATTAGCGCTGGTTGTCTGAACTGCTATATGTTCAGGCGTGACGCTGAATTCGGGAGAAATCCATCTGTGATCTTCAGGACGAAACAGTTTGACCTTCCGATCCAGCAAGGGAGGCGCCATGGCTATAGGCTTCTGCCTGAGGACAGGTCTGTGTATGTCTGCCTCTCTTCGGACTTCTTTATCGCAGAGGCTGACCTCTGGAGAGACGATGCATGGGCAATGATCCGGGAACGCTCCGATCTGGACTTCTACCTTATTATAAAGAGGCCGGAGCGGATCGCTCCCCACCTCCCCTCCGACTGGGGCAGCGGCTATGACAATGTCCATGTCTGCTGCAGCGTAGAGAATCAGATGGAGGCTGATCACCGTCTCCCTCTCTTCCTGGAACTCCCTCTTCCGCACAAGTCGATCATCCTTGAGCCGTTGCTTGAATCGATCAACATCAGGAAATATCTGAATCGGTACGGGGATCAGATCGAGGAGATCTCGGCTGGAGGGGAATCGGGCCCTGGTGCGCGTCTCTGCGACTATGCCTGGGTGATGGAGATCATGCTCCAATGCGCAGAATACGACGTCCCCTTCCGATTTCATCAGACCGGAGCGAATTTCAGAAAAGGCGGAAGGGTTTACCACATTGATCAAAAGGATCAAAAAGACCAGGCTCGTTTGGCTGGTATCGACTATCCGAATCCGAGTTTGACCAGTTGTCTAAAGAAACTGGGATAAGTTGACGCTCGTAGAGGTCAGAGACTGTTCTGCGGAGTGAGAATCAGTCTTGTGGGAACTACCTGGTTAGGAAGCTATCTGGTTATCAGTCGTGTGGGTATCAGCCCAGATCCATCACCTGATCTGATGGCCGTATATTCCTCCATCAAATAAACACACAAAAAAACTGCAGGAGAACCCTGGAAAAGTATTCCTGCAGCTATACAAAGCAAACCGAGAGCGGAGCTCCTGAGTTCCCTCTCATTATAGGTGGCCTCTGGCCATCGGTCAATGAATAGAGAGGTGATTCTATGCTGCCACCGGCAAACACAGCGGCGTCCCTTGCTGCCTCCAGTGCCCCTGGAGCTCAGGCGAAAGCGATCTTCACCCGCAATGCGAACATCCACGATGACCCGACGGCCTTCTGGGCGCATGACAAGGACCATCCGGTCTACATGATCATCGACCTCAAGAGCTTCTATGCCTCTGTGGAATGCGTCCTCCGTGGTCTCGATCCGATGACGACTGATCTTGTTGTGGCGGACAGGGAGCGGGGAGAAGGGACGATCTGTCTGGCGGTCTCCCCCTCACTCAAGGCGAAGGGTGTATCCGGCCGTGCCAGGGTCTACGAGATCCCTACCTGCCTGACCTATATCTCTGCCACGCCCCGCATGGCGGAGTATGAGCGGGCCTCAGCTGAGATTTACGCGATCTATCTCCAGTACTTTGCCCCTGAAGACATCCATGTATACTCCTGTGACGAGGCCTTCATCGACATCACCGACTACCTGAGCCTCTATGGCATGACGCCAAAGGAACTGGGGATGGAGCTTATGAACGCGATTCTGGATACCACCGGCCTCCGTTCGACCTGCGGTCTCGGGACCAACATGTATCTCGCCAAGATCGCGCTGGACATTCTTTCGAAGCACTCCGCCGGGTTTATCGGAATCCTGGATGAGGACCGCTACAAGGCGCTGCTCTGGGACCACACTCCGATTACGGACTTCTGGATGATCGCAGGAGGCAAGGCGCGCCGGCTCTCCCGGCTCGGGATCCACACCATGCGCCAGCTCGCAGAGACAGCTTTCGCCGACGATTCCAGCCTCTACAGGGAATTCGGCGTCGACGCCGAGATCATGATCGACCACGCCTTCGGCCGGGAGCCGGTAAGGATGTCTGACGTTAAGAGCTACAAGTCCTTGAGCCACAGCATCAGTATGGGGCAGGTGCTCATGCGGGACTACTCCTTCGATGAAGCTGAGACGGTCATCAAGGAGATGACCTGTGAGATCTGTCTCCGGATGGCGGGCCGGCAGGTCGCCACAAGCACCATTGTATTCTTCGTGGCTTACAGCCACAGCTGGCTCGATGAGCACGGCCTTCCGGTCCCTCCCTCATCCGCCACGATCCGCCTGAAGACTGCGACCTGCAACGAGGATACCTGGATCCCCGCCATTATTGAGAAGTACGAAAAGCTGGTGCACAGAGATGTTCCGATCCGGAGAATCCAGATCTGCTGCGGCAGTCTCGTGGACAGAAAGACCTGCGGCTATCAGGTCAGCATGTTCGACGCAAAAGGCAATCTCATCCCCGATTTCGAGACAGCGCTCCAGCGCCAGGAAAAAGCTCAGAAGATGCACGCGACAGTTCTGAGCATCAAGGAAGCCTATGGCCGAAACGCTATCGTGAAAGGGACGAATCTGTTGAAGGCAGGGACTCAGATGGAGCGCAACTGCCAGATTGGAGGCCACAGAGCCGGGTCCTATGACCGCGTGGTTATGGAGAAAAACGCCCGTGACGTCCGGCACGTCAACCACAATGCGGTTCTGGCTGATTTGTGATCTCAATAGCTCTTCAATTTTTCAGAATATTCTCTATAAATCCACATGATGCTCTTTCATTATTGTCCTAATTTTCGGACATCGAATGCAGTATCCTTACCTCAGTGGAAGACAACAGGCACTCCAACCGGCTCAGCCGGACGAAGATTTATAGATCGACCCAGCCGGATCAAGGAGGATTACGATGATCGACATCAACGAACAGTATCAGAACGATGACTGGTTCTTCGAAGAGGACGATGAGGAAGAATAGCTGAGGATAGAGAAGAGCAGCCGAGGATAACAAAGAGCAGTTTACGATACAGGGGGAGGATTCAGGGGTGAATCGGAACAAACGTGTGGAGGCTCTTGCCGGGCACTACGAGCGTAAGGCTTTAAGGGAAGCCGGGTACGCAGAGAGATATCAGAGCGTCTGGTATCTAGATGAAGCTCTGGAGGCTGAAGCGATCGCCAATGCCTACAGAGCCGGGCTGGCTCTGATGGCCAGAGATATACTGCCAATCAGGAAACTCGTCGAAGCGATATGGGAGATCGAGGATAGATTGTGGTTCTTGATTGACCTCACGCTCGGCAGAAGCAGAGACGAAATAGACGAAGATTTGGATTTAGCAGAGGACGAGGAGTACATGGCCTCATGAGCCTGTGAGCCGCCTCCGCGATAGAAAGGATTTTACTATGGGAAGACCGAAGGGTTCCAAGAGCACACCGAAAGAAGAGATCAGGACAGATAATACTGTCACCATCGATGACGCTACCCAGTCTGAGGACGCGAAGGATGTGAATGACTCCAAGGCCGCAAAGGCAGGAAAATCCGGCAAGGGCAAGAAGGACGCAAAGGCTCCTCTTGGCAAGATCGATGACGCCGATGCAAGGCAGACGGCTCTGAATGCTGCAATCGCCCAGATGGAGAAGGCTTACGGCGAGGGGATCGTGATGAAACTCGGGGCCAACACAAGCATGACTGTGGAGGCAATCCCCACCGATATCCTTTCTCTTGACGTCGCTCTCGGAGTCGGCGGCCTTCCGAAGGGGAGAATCGTGGAGATTTACGGGCCGGAGTCCTCCGGGAAGACAACCTTTGCTCTCACCGCTGTTGCTGCCATTCAGCGCCGCGGCGGTATCGCCGGGTACATTGACGCCGAGCACGCTATGGATCCGATCTACGCCAAGAACATCGGGGTGAACATTGATGAGCTCTATATCTCCCAACCGGACAGCGGCGAGCAGGCGCTTGAGATCTGCGACACCATGGTCCGCTCCGGAGCGGTCGATATCGTTGTCGTTGACTCGGTTGCGGCCCTGACACCCAAGGCCGAGATCGAAGGAGACATGGGGGATTCCCATGTTGGACTCCAGGCCAGGATGATGAGCCAGGCGCTCCGGAAACTGACCGCGAGCATCAGCAAAACCAACTGCATTGTGATCTTCATCAACCAGCTCCGTGAGAAGATCGGCGTCATGTTCGGCAATCCCGAGACGACCACCGGCGGTAATGCGCTGAAATTCTATTCGTCCGTCCGCCTCGACATCCGCCGCGGTACGGCCATCAAAGACGGAGACAACATCATTGGCAGCAACACGCGCGTCAAAGTGATGAAGAACAAAGTGGCACCGCCCTTCAAGAAAGCCGAGTTTGACATCATGTTCGGTTCGGGTATCTCTAAAGTGGGCGAACTAGTAGATCTCGGGGTCGAGTATGGTGTCATCACCAAGTCAGGCTCGTGGTTCTCTTACGGCGACACACGATTGGCGCAAGGTCGTGATGCCGTCAAGGCCCTCTTCGCAGATAATGTAGAACTGGCGGAAGAAATAGAGCAGCAAATCCTTGCAAAAGTGCGCGGATAAATGCAACGGATCTTCCTCACACTCAATCCCCAACAAGCGGCGGATACCAACCTTATAGTGAAGGCAGTGGCACACGAAGTGCACCTGCCTTCACCGTCTGTATATGGTTGGCATATCGTCAAGCGTTCGGTGGATGCACGTCAGCGGCAACTAAAGGTTCTCTTGACGATTGATGTGTGCACGAGTGAAGAGGAGAGCCTTATCCCGCCCTATCAGCCACCCGTTTATCGCGATGTCTCTGCGCTCGGCACGCCCGAAGTGACTATCATCGGGATGGGTCCGGCCGGACTCTTCGCCGCCCTCACGCTCATTGAGCACGGCATCCGTCCTGTTATCTACGAGCGCGGCAAAGAGGTCAGTGAGCGCAAGAGAGATATCGCTCGGCTCAACCGCAACGAGGGGCTGGTAGTCGAGAGCAACTACTGTTTCGGAGAAGGTGGGGCAGGCACGTTCTCTGATGGTAAACTCTTCTCACGTTCCTCCAAACGCGGCAACATGCAACGTGTGATGGAGCTCTTTCATCATTTCGGTGCTGACGACACCGTTCTTTACGAGGCGCACGCACACATCGGAAGCGACCGACTGCCTGCCATCATTCGCCGCATACGTGAGACCATACTCGCACACGGCGGACAGATTCATTTCAACACTCACGTCACCACTCTCGACCTCTCTCGACCTATTATCCTCGCCATCGGCCATTCAGCGCACGACACGTATCGCATGCTCGATGCACAAGGTGTCCGGCTCGAACCCAAGGGGCTGGCGATGGGCGTGCGGGTAGAGCACCCACAGTCCCTCATCGATGACATCATGTATCACCACTCGCCCTTGCGCGCACAGGGACTGTTGCCGGCTGCTACATACAGCCTCGTCACGCAGACGCCCGACTCCTACCGGCCGCGTGGCGTTTATAGTTTCTGCATGTGCCCGGGCGGACATATCGTTCCCGCAACCACCGACCGAGAGAGTATTGTCGTCAATGGTATGTCCGCATCGCATCGCAACTCACCTTTCGCCAACTCGGGGATTGTGGTGGAGTTGCATCCCGACGATATCGGGAACGGCATCTCTGCCCTCGAATGGCTCGACTACCAAGAGAGCCTCGAGCACCTCTGTTGGCAGCACGGAGCGTTGGCGGCAGGACGACCTGAATCGATGATTGCACCGGCACAGCGACTGGATGATTTCGTATTCGGTCGCCCGTCGCACGACTTACCCAAGACCTCTTACCTCCCGGGATGTCGGGCCTCTCGCCTCGACCTCTGGTTGCCACAACTCATCGCCGAGCCGCTTCGTTATGGGCTCAACGTGTTCGGCAAGCGGTATAGGGGATTCCTGACTCGCGAGGCCATTGTGGTGGGGGTGGAGAGCCGCACCTCTTCGGCCGTCCGCATCCCTCGTCACCCCGAGACGATGGCCCATCCCGACCACCCTAACCTCTATCCTGCCGGCGAAGGTGCCGGTTACGCGGGGGGCATCACGTCGTCCGCACTCGACGGCATACGTGCTGCCGAGACCATAAGTAAACGAATAAAAGCACTATAATACAATCTGTTATGAAGACCATCCTCCATCTTCTCACACTCTCTTCCGCCTTTCAGGGAACGACGGAAGAGGCCATCCGGCGCAACCACTCCGAACTCCTCAAAGCACTTGATGAGGCGTTCGATGTGCGCATTCTTACAGAAGAGCATTTCACTGCTCTCCATCTTGAGTCATCCGACATCGTGCTCGTTTTCATCGCATCGGGCGGCACTGAAGGGCTGTTCATCAAGCACTATGCTCGGATGCCTAAACCGCTCACGCTACTCACTGACGGTCAGGCCAACTCGCTTGCAGCCTCGCTGGAGATTAGCAGTTGGGTACGTGCCCACAATGAGACGTGCCGCATCTTGCACAACGACCCCGAACAGGTGGTAGAGGCCATCCACGCTCTTCATCTGCGCTCACTCATGCAGGGACAACGACTCGGGATACTCGGCGAGCCCAGCGTCTGGCTCGTCTCCAGTCACGTTGATTACGAGGCTGCTACGCGTCGATGGGGCACAACGTTCGTCCGTATTCCGCTCTTCAGAGTGGAGAACTATTTCTTCGCGCCCGAGTCAGAAGAGGGCGCTGAAGCTGAAGCAGAAGCGTTCATCGCGGGTGCGGGCAAGATGGTTGAGCCCAGCAAAGCGGAAGTTATCAAAGCGGTGCGACTCTACCACGCCATCCGCCGCATCGTCGATGAGGAGAAGCTCGATGCCATCACCGTCCGCTGTTTCGACCTCATCTCGTCATGCCATACGACGGGTTGTCTCGCATTGGCACTCCTCAACAATGAGGGTATCATCGCCGGTTGCGAGGGTGACGTGCCGTCTCTTTTCACGATGCTCCTCGGCAAGCGCTTGACGCAGTCCGACGCTTTCATGGCCAACCCCGCACGCATTCGCGACAAAGAGGTGCTTTTTGCGCACTGCACCATCGGTCTCAAGCAGACTCGCCAGTACATCATCCGCAGTCATTTCGAGAGCGGCACGGGTGTGGCCATACAGGGTTTGATGCGCGAACATCGGCCGGTCACTGTCGTCAAAATCGGGGGAGAGGATTTGGGTCGCATCGCTTTCGCTTCAGCAATCCTTGCAGAAAACAAGAACGACCCGAAACGATGCCGCACGCAGATACTCCTGCGCACGAAGAACGCCGATCTGACGCACTATCTCATGAATCGCTCCATCGGCAATCATCACGTCGTTTTACAGGGCAATTGCACGGAGCTATTCGACCATCTCAGTCAAGCGATGGACCTCCATAACGAGGTTACACCGGCTTACACTTTTGCCAGTGGCAGATCATGAGCGAGCCGTCCTCGCGTCTGAGGTGCATACCATTGCCCTCGCAGTAGCGCCACATTCGGCAGTCGTTGCAGGGCTCTTTATGCCGCATCCACGAGCGGTCACGGTATGGTTGAAAACCGTTCTCCCAGACGTCCCAGAAATGGTCGCGGTAGATGTTCCCTTGATAGTATTTGCCGCGGATACTGGTGCAGGCACTGATACTGCCGTCAATGAGTATAGAGGCGATGTTCAGTCCCGCTGCGCATTGGTAGAGGTGGTCGCGCACTTCGGCCTCGTAATCGCCTAAGAACCCCTCGCAGGCGTAACTGACATGGCGTCCGGCATGGCGCTCGGCGCGGATAAAATCGAGCACTTCGCGGTACTCACTGTCGGAGAGTTGGAGCTCGGGATTGGTAGCAGCACGCCCCATTGGGTCGATGCCAAAAACGCGCCAATCGCGCACGCCCCACGACCACAACATCTCCCGAATTGCGGGCAGTTTGGTGCGATTATGTTGATTGACGCAAGTCACCACATCCCAAATAAAAGGCAACATCCGCGACTCGCCTCGGCCTTGTACGACTTCAGTCGATGTACGGTTGGTGACCTCTTGCGCTTTTTTTTGGGCTTCTAACTCTTTGACGTACGCTGCCGACTCGGCCGCAGCAAGCTGTATGGCACGCCGACTGCCCTCGAAAGCGAACCGACTGCCACGCATCCAGTTGTGGTCGGTCTCATCGCCATCACACGACACCGTGAGCGACATCAGACCCGCTTTGCGCAAAGCGCAGAAACGCTCTTCCGTCATCGCGACACCATTCGTCACCATCCCCCACGGAAAACCGCGTTTGAGCAGGGCTGCTCCCACCTCCTCTAAGTCTCTGCGCATCGTCGGTTCACCACCGGAGATAATAATCATCACCTCGTTCGGGTTGACATGCGGCAGAATCTCTTCGTCTATCACTTTCAAGAAATCCTCTTTGGGCATATCCGGCGTGGTGACCGAACTGAGGCAATCTGAACCGCAATGCAGACACGCCACATTGCAACGCAACGTTGACTCCCAAAACAACTGCCGCAGTGGGTGCAGTTTCTTCAGGTTGTTCCTACGCATCCGCTCCAACTCTAAACCGATTCGTACTTTCGCTTTCATATTTGTCTTCGCTCTTTATATAGCCTTACAAGTGTTTGTTCTTTGCTGCGCGGGTAGGATGCCGAACTCCAAAGAGTATTGTTCTAGTATTCTGCAGCGGCACAAAGCGCTATACACTTCGTGCAAGTTGTTCCTACGAATGCCGCCCACAATCAGGCACGGCACACCGGCAGTCCACAGCACTCCGTCGGTGAAGTTCAGCCACCCACCTGCATTCACTATACAGGCAGTATTAACTGAAGGACCGAACCTGCCGAAAAACCCACCGGTGTAACATCCGAAAGCGAACATATGACATGCTGCTCCTACGCCGAACAAAGCCCATATGCCGTAACCGTCCCTTAGAACAGGGACAGTTGGCCGTCTTCATCGGCCTTGTAGGGCATGGAATCTTCCGGCACGTCCGATACAATCTCAAGAGGCACGGAGAGCTCGGGAGGAGTAGGAGTTTCAGGAGTTTCGGGAGTTCCATGAAATTCGAGCTCGGCGGACGTGGGCTCTACGGGCTCTTCTTCGAGCGCGGCAGGCGTGGGCTCGGATTCCGGTTCGGGCTCGGACTCGGGGGTGATATCCTCAATGGAAGCAATCTCTTGGGTGCTGAAACGTTTGCCCTTCCCTTTAGGGGTCTTAACGCCGATGAACTCCTCCATTTTCACCTCAATCGGTTCGCGCGTCTCATCCTTGAAACGGAGGAGCAGTTGCACCTCTTCGCGGTCACTCAGTACAGCGATGAAAGAGTCGGCATTCTCTCCCAAGAGGTTCTGGGCTTTCAGCACCGCATCCAGTACAAAACGCTTGCCGTAGTAGTTGTGTTGATCGGCATCGTAGTACGCTAACGTCCACACTTTTTCTGCATCGAACTTCTCCAAGCGCAAGATACCATCCTCGAAATGCGCAGTGAGATCAAAGCTGTTCACGAAATAATTGCCGTTACGCATGATGACGAGCACTCGGTCATCACTCTGGAACTCACCCAGATACTGTCCTTGTCCATCGTAGTTGATGCGCAACACATCGGGGTCGAACCATACTTTTCGTCCACCGAGCGTGGACGCACCTTTCGACCGCAGCGTAACCGACTTGACATCGTATTTGGTGAACACATTGCCTCTCGCGTAACGACTCTTGATGGCCAACTCCGAGAAATCCATTGCGTAGTCGTCTTTCTTTAGGTGCGCTGCGGGTTTCAGTTGCACCCGTACTTTCTCTGCCTCACCGTTAGGATTTGCCGTGAAATATACGACACGTGAACCGGCCTTGCCTTGCGTGAGGTCGTATTCCTTATCGCGGGCCATGCCTGTCACGAAGAAGCGTTTCCAGAAGTACGTGCCGCCCTTGCCGTCGCGGTACACCACATTGTAGATGGTTCGCTCGTCGTCTTTCTTGAACACGGCCAGATGGATGATGTTTGCTCCCACGAACGTCTTTTCCGCCACTTTCACTATCTTGTACTTGCCATCTTTGTAGAAGATGATGATGTCGTCCAAGTCGGAGCAGTCGAACAGATAATCGGCTTTCTTTAGGCTCGTTCCGATGAAGCCCTCGGCGCGGTCGATATACAGTTTCTCGTTGGCCTCAACGACGGTCTTGACGTTGATAGTGGCGAAATTGCGCACTTCTGTTTTTCGCGGATAGGCCTTGCCGTATTTCTCCTTGAGCATGCCGAACCACTCGATGGTGTAGTCGGTCAGGTGCGCCAGATGACGTTTGGTCTCGCTGATTTTCTTCTGCAGGTCGCGCATCAACTCGTCGGCTTTCTTCGAGTCGAACTTCGTGATGCGAATCATGCGTATCTCGAAGAGACGCTCGATATCTTCGCGCCGTACCTCGCGTAGTAGTTTAGCTTTCCACGGCTCCAGTGCTTTATCGACAAACAGTATCAGTTGCTCTTTGTCAGGTGCAGTCTCGTAACCCTCTTCCTTATAAATGCGCTCTTCGATGAAGATTTTCTCGAGACTCGTGAAGAATAGTTGCTCCTCGAGTTCGCTTTTCTGTATCTCCAGTTCCCATTTGAGCAGGGCTTTGGTGTGCTCAACCGACAGTTTGAGCAGTTCGCTCACGGAAGTGAAGACCGGATGTTTGTCCTTGATGACGCAGCAGTTGGGTGAGACACTCACCTCGCAGTCAGTGAAAGCATAGAGTGCATCAATGGCTTTGTCGGACGACACGCCGGGCTGCAGTTGTACGACGATACGTGCCTCGTTGGTAGAGAGATCGTCCACTTTCTTCACCTTGATTTTCCCTTTCTGCACGGCGCGGAGGATGGTCTCGATGATTTTGGGTGAGGTGGTACCGAACGGTATCTCTGTGATTTCCAATGTTTTGGGGTCAACCTTACTAATCTTGGCACGTATCTTGACTATCCCGCCACGCTCGCCATCGTTGTATCGACTCACATCGATAGACCCGCCGGTGGGGAAATCGGGGTAAAGCACAAACTCCTCACCCTTGAGGTAACTCAACGCGGCATCGCACAGTTCGCAGAAATTATGCGGGAGAATCTTCGAGTTGAGTCCCACCGCAATGCCCTCAACACCCTGTGCCAACAGTAACGGGAACTTGACGGGCAGACTGATGGGCTCTTTCTTTCGCCCGTCGTAACTGAGCATCCAGTGGGTGGTCTTGGCATTGAAGACGGTGTCCAAAGCGAACTTCGACAGGCGGGCTTCGATGTATCGCGGCGCGGCGGCACCGTCCCCCGTGACGATATTTCCCCAGTTGCCCTGACAGTCAATGAGCAGGTTCTTTTGCCCCAACTGCACCAGTGCTTCGCCGATACTGGCATCACCGTGCGGGTGGAACTGCATCGTCTGCCCGACGATGTTTGCTACCTTGTTGTACTTGCCGTCATCGACGCTCTTCATGGCGTGGAGTATACGTCGCTGAACGGGCTTGAGCCCATCTTCAATGGCGGGCACAGCTCGCTCAAGAATCACGTACGAGGCATAATCGAGGAACCAGTCCTGATACATGCCCGTCAAGTGATACTTGATGGCATCATCAAACGCACCGCCCGTTTGAGGGTGGTAGTTGCTGTGCACACTTTCAGCCGAAGAAGAGACCTCCTCCGTATATTCTTGCTCGTCGTCTGTCGTCACGGGGCGAACTCGCTCTGAGGGTTAGTCAATCTTTTTGTTGATGATGATATAAGCCAAGATGCCTACTAACTCAAGCACCAATGACAACCACAACAAGGTGTTAGTCGGCACTGCAAAGTAGTACACTGCCAGACAAACGACTCCACAAAGCACTAAAATTGCGCCCGAATATTTAAGAAGTGTTTTCATATTTTTGTATTTATTTTCCCAAATCGGGTGCAAAGTTACAACATTTTTTTCAATTATGCAAGAGTTTGGGCGTTTTTTTTGCCCCAAGATGCATTTTTTTCTTGCATAAACCAAAAAAAAGCATTATCTTTGCAGCGCGAAAGCATATTTATGGTACCAATTTTTGCCATCGACGTCTCGGTCAATGGCGCAACAACGACATATCAACAACACCAAACATATATGAAGCACGAACAGTTTATGCAAGCTGCCATCCGCAATGCGGTGGAGAATGTACAAAGCGGCGGTGGTCCTTTCGGGGCCGTTATCGTCAAGGACGGCGAGATTATCGCGTCAGGAGTCAATCGTGTGACAGTGAACAACGACCCGACGGCCCATGCAGAGGTGATGGCAATCCGCGCTGCCTGTCAGAAACTGAAGACGTTCGACCTGTCAGGCATGGTGATTTACTCGTCATGCGAACCTTGCCCCATGTGTCTTGGGTCGATTTACTGGGCACATTTAGACAAACTCTACTATGGCGGTTCGCGTCAAGACGCTGCCGATGCAGGTTTCGACGACGAGTTCATCTACGATGAGTTTGCTCGTCCGCTCACTGAACGTCGGTTGCATACCGAGCAGATGCTCCCGAAAGAGGCCATCGAACCGTTCGATGAATGGCGTCGTAACACCGACAAAGTGGCGTATTAGTGGATACTCACCACAATCCGTTTGTCGGAGTGTATCAGCACGTTGCGCATGAACTCCTCGTCAAGTGCCACGCACCCTGGGGTGTAAGGGTTGGGACCCTTGCAATGCACGTAAATGCACGACCCTAATCCCACTATCCCGTCAGGATTGTACGAGATGGCCATTCCATAGTGGTAGTGGGGGACGTAGTCCATGAGGTGTTCGCCATGGCATTCGTGGTGGACAACTGCTGTGTCGATGATTTGGTTGTAATAGCACGAGTCGTCACAACCGTAGATGCTTGGCGTAACAAAGATATAGGGCAGTCCCGTTCCGGGGTCGGGCAAGATGCCGAAAGCGGTGTTCACGGTAAACTCGCCAACGGGCGTTTTCTTGTCGCCCTCCATCTCTTTGCCCAGTCCGTTCTTGCCGATGAAGACGGGTCCCGACTCTATCAGCTCCCACGCTCCGTCGTTCTTGACGTAGAACTCCGCAAGGGCGTTCGAGCCCTCGGTGTGCTTCACTAAGAGCAGTTGCGCCACCGAGTCGTTCTCGGCGTATCGGTTCATGATTTCTTGCCATTGGTCGCGGTGTCCGCAACCGCTCAATGTGAGCATCACCAAGCACACGATGGCCAAAAAAAGATTCTTTTTCACGATGTTATACTATTTTATTGGTTATTGCTTATCGAGTGCTGCGGTTAGTACGAGAGCGGCGAGTCGTAGTCCGAACATGGCCGTGATGTGCATCATCGTGCCTTTGGTTGCACCCGACTCCCCGACCTCGTCAGAATAGACGCACACGAACTTACGCTCGGGGTACGACTCGTTCTTTTTGAACCACTTACGAAGGCTTCTCGCCAGTGGGCAACCCTCCACTTTCCAGAACTCGGCCGTCTTTATGCATTCGGGTCGCATTTTGCGTGCGGCACCCATCGACGAGAACAGGCGACTCGCGTCCAACCGCGTCGCGGTCAGTATCAGGTGCGCTTTGTCATCGATATTGTCGATGGCATCGACGATAAAATCGTACTGCTCCAGGTCGAACATCTCGGCGTTGGTGTCGTGGAAAGCCACCGGCATGGCCACTATTTGTATGCCCGGATTGATGGCCTCAAAACGCTCTTTGAGCACCTCCACTTTCGCCCGTCCGATGGTGGCCGTGCTTGCCGGCAGTTGCCGGTTGATGTTCGAGAAACAGACTACATCGGGGTCAACCAACGTCAGTTGCCCGATGCCGGAGCGCACGAGGGCTTCAGCGCACCATGAACCGACACCACCGACACCAAAAACGATTGCCTTGGTCTCTTTGAGCCGCACCATCCCGTCCGCGCCCACCAACGCCTCCGTCCGTGCAAATATATCCGTCACACTGTCCATTATTCTGTTGGTTTGTTTGTGTTCTTTTCCCAAAATCGGGTGCAAAGTTACAAAAAAATATTGATTTATGCAAATAAAAAACACCAAAACGAACTCAAAAGGGCAAAAAAGGGCATTTTTG
>CALAUY010000131.1 GCA_937892015.1 uncultured Bacteroidales bacterium
TCTTTCCCTACACGACGCTCTTCCGATCTCCACATCTTCGTTGGTGATATGGTGGATGGCAGTGGCCTCTTGCGGGATAGGTATCTCGGGGTTGATGCGCCACGTCCGACCCTCTTTGTTGCCGTCAGGGTACTGTTTGACGAGCGAGATCTCCACAATCCGGTCAAGGGCTATATTAACGCCCGTCGTCTCTAGGTCGAAGAAGACGAGCGGGCGGGTGAGTTGCAGTTTCATAGACTGACTTTCTGCGTTGAGTGTTCGATGTTAGTCTTGCAACAAGAGCGGCATGAGTAGCATCAACAGGTTCTCGTTCTCAGCGTTCTCCATCGGCAGGATGAGGCCTGCACGTGCCGGGTCGGCCAACTCGAGCATCACCTCGTCAGAATCGATGTTGTTCAGCAGCTCGATGAGGAACGGTGCCTTGAAACCAATGCTCATAGGCGTACCCTCATAACTGCAACTGAGCGTCTCGTCAGCAGACGTGTAGAACGAAATATCCTGAGCGGATATGTTCAGCGTGTTCTCCGAGATAGTCAACTTCAGCAGCGATGTGCCTGTATGGGCGAACACTGCCACGCGCTTGCAGGCGTTGATGAGCATCTGACGGTCGATGATGACCTTGTTCTGGTTGTTCTGCGGGATAACGCCGTTATAGTTGGGGTAACGACCATCGATGAGCCGGCAGACGATGGTTGTAGTACCGAACGTGAAACGGGCGTTCTTCTGACTGAAAATCACCTCCACATCCTGCTCTTCTTTGCTCAACACGTTCTTCAGCAGCATCGCCGGCTTTTTGGGCAGGATAAAACTGGCCGGAACGTCTGTATGTGCCGTCATGTTCGTGTACCGAACAAGGCGATGAGCATCGGTGGCAACCAACGTGAACTGTTCGGGGGTCATGTCAAAGAACAGGCCGTTCATCACTTGCCTCAACTCGTCGTCAGCTGCGCAGAAAAGGGTCTTGTTGATGGCGTTGAGCAACGTCCCTTCTGCAATATGGAAACTCAGACTCTCGTCCGTTATCTGCGGCATCTCGGGGAAATCGTTGCCATTGGCACCAATGAACGAATACGTGCCGTTGGCCGATGTGATATTGAGCCCGAAATTCTGCTCGTCTATACTGAACGTCAACGGCTGCTCAGGAAACTCGCGAAGCGTGCCCAACAGCAGCTTGGCATCAAACGCCACTTTGCCCCCGCCTTCTGCGTTCTCTACCTCTATCGAGGTGCGGATGGCCGTCTCTTCGTCCGATGCACTCAATGTCAATGTCTGACCTTCTAAGTCGAAGAGAATATTGTCCAAAATCGGTAGTTTGTTGTTCTTCGACGCAATCACGCGGCTCACCGATTGGAGCTGCGCAAATAGGGTGGTACTGGATACGTTAAATTTCATATTTGTTCTGTTTTGTTTTCTGTCGTTTGGCCTATTGTTTTCTGTCGTTTGGCCTATTGGCACTTTTTTCGTTTGACCTTTTGTCACAATTCAGCCTGCAAAGTTACAACTTTTTTCTGATATATGCAAGAAAAATCGTAAAAAAGTGAAAAAATAGTGCATTTTTACCCCATTTCCCTTCTTTTTCTATACTATTTCGTTCTTTGTTAACCCTCTTTGTTCTTCTTTCTCATTCGCTCGATTCGTTCGATTCGTGTTCCTTGCTCCAGCTTCGATACTAATCCGGCTCCTCCCCATAAGGATATTATTCTCCATAATGCTCAATGATTGGTCTTTACTCCTCAAACGGATAAGTTTCG
>CALAUY010000132.1 GCA_937892015.1 uncultured Bacteroidales bacterium
GTATGCCGTCACATCGTAGTCGCCGTAGTTGTTGAAATTGGCGAAGAGGCCGTAACTGACTTTCGCTCCTACGAGGAAATAGAAGTTGCCGAACTGCGCACCGAGCAGGATAGGCAAGCCCGCATACACGCCATTGCGCGTCTCACGCCAATCGTAGAAACGATAGATGTATTGGAGGTTGTACGGGCTGACCATGTCGCGACTGACACCGAACCCGTATTTGGTGGTTGAGCGCAACCATTCGGCCTCTAATCCCACGTCGAAGAGAAAATGTCCTGCTTGCAGTTCGTATCCCACACCCAGCCCGAGTCCCGGACCGCCCCAAAGACTCTTGTCGGAGAGAACCGATGCGCTGTAGTTACCTGCCGCTGTGGAGGAGTTGTATGCACCCATCCCGTCGAGCATCCCTGCCCAACCGGCCTTGCCGTACAGGTTGATGAAATGGTGTGTGCCGGGTTCTTGCGCCGCGGCTACAAGGCTCATCGTGGCCAAACCAAGAAGTATAAATATTCGTTTCATGTTCTTTTTCATCGTTTCGTCCTCCTTACATTAGTTTGGGTACACAAAAATCTTGAAGTTGCGTTTCATTTTTCCGGCGCGGATATTGACGATATACAGTCCCTCGTCGTGGAAGAACAGTTGTGCACCACCGTCCTCGATGGTTATCTCGTCCACTTTGTTGCCGCGAACGTCATACACGACGGCCGTACCATCCTCTTCGCTGTTGACGTATATCCACCCGCCGGCACCTACGGTCAGTGCGCTCACGGTGATGGTGTTGCGCCATTGGAGCGTGTCGTTGGCGTTCTCCACATGCTGATATTTGGTCGGACAGGTGCATACTTGCGTCTCGTTCTCTGTCCACATGCAGACGTAATAGTCGCTGGCAAAATCGATGTTGTCGAGACTGAGCGTCGGGCCCGTCTCACCTTCCATCGGCTCGCCGTCCTTGTACCACTGGTAGCGTACGAAATGGTAGCCCGTGCGCTCGGCGTTATAGACTGCAAGCACATCGTCCCAGCGGCGGGCCAGCAGTTTGTTCGGGTCGAACGGAACGGAGTAGCCGATGACCATCGTCGTGTCACCGCAACCCGTGTTAATCTCGATAGTGAAGGAGTAGTCATCGCCCTCTTCTGCCCCTACAGGAACGGTCAGCACGAACGCGTTCTGCGCAAACGAGAGGTTGCTATTGGAAAACCCGTTCTGTTTGGCCTTATCGTTGAACGTGTACGTGCAGTTTGCCGTCGTGATGGACGTGCCCGTGTTGCTGTAACGGAGCGTCAAGGTACGATTGGCACAGATGTCATCGATGGTGTCAAGGATTGCCAACTCCAGTTTGCCGATATTGACGGTGATGGGGATTGTATCGATGGCTGTCTGTCCTGCGCAGAGGTTACTCGACTCGCGTTCGATGATGGCGTACGCATGATAGACATCCGCCTTGTCGTAATAGTGGTCAACACTGTCGCCCATGGCCGACTGCCCATCGCCGAAGATCCACTTCACAGAAGTCAAGTTGTAGTTGGCATCGAGCTTGAAATGGATAGTGTCTCGTCCGCAGAGCACGTTCTGGCTGTTGGCAGAGAAACGCTCGCCATTAATCATGATGTACTGCTCAAGAGGCACGGTGGCACCGCCCGCCGAGTAGCCGTAGCTCTCGTTGGCCGTGAACCCATAGACGTGCGCAATAAAATTGCCCGTGGTGCTACGCAACGTGTGCGAACCGGCCACAGAATCGAGACTCACTTGTGCAAAATAATAGGTCGAAGACCCGTTCACAAGGGCGAACCTGTTGGATATACTCGTGCCGTCCAGCGTCATCGAGGTGGGGTCGTTGGTAACGATATTCGTGTAATGGTGGGTTGTGCCGTTGCTACTGTCGTACGTAGCGAACGTCACTTGGTCTATCTGTTGCTCGATGGGGTTAATCCACAGCATGGCCGGATCACCGTTGTTGTTCTTGTCACCGTCGTATTGTTGCGAAACGAGGAACAGGTGCACGGCACACGGGCAGGAAGTGGTGAGCATGCAACTCGTGCCATTCACCAGCGGGGCAGAGAGCCCTTCGTGCTCTTCGCCAATCTCGAACTCCCAATACTGCTTGGTGTCCACGCTGAAATCGAACGTATGCACGATATTGCCATTGATGCGCACTTCGGTGCCATCGTTGAGTGCCATCACGCGGATGATGTCACGCTTGCGGCTCTTCGAGGCCGTGATGGCGAACGTGTTGCCCCAATACTGCGTCGGCATCGCTTGCGAGAAGATATGGTCGCGTTGCTTTTTCTGATAGGGGATATTGGTGTGAGGACATCCTTGGAACACGGCGATATGCTTGCCGTCACGAGCCTCCACGCGAGTGCCGCTCAAGTCGCCCGATGCACCGTCTTTCTTGCCGGTCCATACATAGAACACCTCACCTTTCATCAGTACCGGCGTGGTCATCTTGTCGCCGGGTTGGAAATTGAGATACAAGGAATCTTGGGCATCGAGGAAATAGCCGTGCTGGCTCTTATAGATAACGTCGTTGACGGCTTTCGTTGCCACAGTGGGGTAGTAATCGACCACCGTGTTGTCCTCTGCAGCGATGATGGCAAAATGCGAGCCTTGGGTCTTATCGGTACCGGCGTGGTCAGAGGGCGTGAACGTCTGAACCATGTACTTGTCTAACAACGACGAGGTCGGGATAACGTTCGTGGCATCGAACGTGGCCTTCTTGTAGTTGGTGGCAAAGAGGGCGATGTCCTCGGTCGAGGTGACGTGCAGCGCACATGTGTCCACCACTTCCGAACGAACGGCGTAACATACTTTGCCCGTCAATGCCATCGCATTACGGGCGTTGTCGCAAAGCACATTGCCGTTCTTGTAAATCTCCACCAACCGCATCTCATTGGCCGTGACGGACACGTTCTCCGAATAGCCGGTGAAGGGGTTGGCGATGGTTACTACGCAATTATTACGCGACGAAATCGACAAAGACAGCGTGAGCGTGTTGTTGTCGTCTTGATCTGCTTGAAGGAAAGTCACCCAGAAGTCCTTCCCTTCCGTTGTTTGTGCACACATAGACCCCGCTATCAGCAGAGCCATGCTGAGCATTAAAAAACGAATTGTTTTCATGTTATTTATTTGTACAATATTTGCTTTTTTACGTTTCGTGGCGCAAAATTACAAAAAAATAGCCATATAAATGGGTAATAATTGACGTTTTTTGTGGACAAAATGACGGAAAAGCACAAAAATGCCCCGCAAAGTGTGTTTTGCGGGGCATTTTTGAGTCAAAATCGTTTATTTCACCTCTACACCCAGTACAGAGTACTTCACGTTGTCCTTGATGATGTAGATTTGTCCGTTTTCGAGCACTTTGACACTGTTAGTTTGCTCCTCAAAACGTGAGATGGCATCCTCGGTCAGCGATACCGTGGCACCGGCAGGAGTCTCGATGAGGTCAACCTCGTCGGAACTATCTGTCGCGGCTTTATAGTAGTGCTGAATCTTGCCGGTCACGTACACGAGCGTACCTACAGGGATGTCGGCATCGAACGTGCCGCGATACACCTCGAAATCGTACGTTGGGTTTGCCATGTCATCGCACATGAAGAACGTGATATTGCCGTATTGTGCATTATATGCAGTAACGATGCTGTCCACATAACCTACAATCAGGTACTCATCTTTGCTAACAGCCTTACGTGCCAACTCGTTGCCAATAGTCACAGCTTGAGCAACCGTTACGCGTTGCACTACTTTCGGACCGGCGTTGCCCTTGGCAATCACCCATGCATTTGGACCATTGAACTCTACAACATCGCGGTTAGTATCTACGTAGTGCATGATTTTGCCGATAATTTTAACCGTATCACCCTCTTCGGCAAAAGTGTTGTCTTGCATAGCGGCATTGTATGCTTGAAGCATCTTACCATTGTCAACGCAGCGAATAAAGAATGTTTGCGTTTTGTTCGTGGTGCTGGTGTATGTAAGTGAATCAACAGTTGCAACCACTTCGTAGAATTCGTCAGAATATGCCCCTGCGGTCAGCGATTCTCCTTCAGAGATGATTTCGCAGATGGTGGCATCAGACACGGTGTCAACCACTAAAGCATGTTGCTCCAAGATTTCAACGGAACTTCTCACCAGTTCAGCAACGTTTACCGAGCCGGATGAGTTGACGTAGTGCATCAGTTTGCCGGTCACTTTCACTTTGTCACCTTTGTTCACTGCAGAGGCGTTTTCGGGCATTGTGCCTTTATACACTTGGAGCGTTTTTTGTGTTTCGTTGGCACTCTTACCAATGTAGAATGTTTGTTGACCATTGGAAATGGTACCGTTTACACCATCAGTAACATAACCGGTCACCACTACAATCGCCACTTCTTGATTGATAGTGAGTGTGTCACCCGAATTCAATGCAAATGCAGCATCGTATGCGGCATCGCAATCCATAACTGTTTGAGCATTCATGCTCATCGCAGCAATTACAGCTGCGCACAATGTAAGAATTTTCTTCATACCTTTTGATTTAATAATTTA
>CALAUY010000133.1 GCA_937892015.1 uncultured Bacteroidales bacterium
GCCGGCAAACATCAGGTCCGTGATGCGGAATCCGAGTAGATCGTTGGCTTTCTCAAACATTTGGCGGGCAAGAGGACTTGCATCATACAAATCCTTGCCCATACCAACAAACTGTGCCCCTTGTCCGGGGAAAACATACGCCTTCATGCGTTATTTCACCATAATAGCGGCCACAAGAGCCAAGATAGCGTAGAACTCAGGAAGCGCGGCGTAAATCATCGTGTTCGTCTGCACATCGTGACCGGCTGCAATACCCGCAATACCATTGGCGCAAACGATGCCTTGACGGATGGCCGAGAAGAGGCAAACGAGCCCGACTAACATGCCAACACCAAAATAGAGAGCCCCGTGAGCAGCAATGTATTCGGGCGTGCTGCCCAGAAACCACATCAAGAATCCCACAAAGCCGTACAAACCTTGTGTGGCAGGCATGGCGGAAAGCACCATGTAAGAAGACGATTTACTAGGGTTCTTTTTCAATGCCCCTTCAGCCGCATTAGCTGCTATTGTGGTACCATACGAAGAACCAATACCGGCCAGACCTAACATAAGGCCCAAACCAAGATAACCAAGAATTAAATCCATAATTGTTATTATTTTTATTGTTAATTTTTTTCGTTATTTCGTTTTTCGATTTCGTTATACCGTTATACCGTTATATCGTTATATCGAGATTCGTTGCTTTGAATCATTTCGCGAAAGGCTCGTACAGCACGCCTTTCCCCTCGTACCCGGAGTTCTTGAAATACTCCACGAACGTCAGACGCAACGGGTGCACGAATGCACCGAGCGAGGACATGAGGATGTTGAGCACGTGCCCGAAAAGCAGGATGAGCACGAATGGAATCCACTGCCACGTGGGATGATTGCCGAGCACCATCAGGCCGATGCTGTTGAAAGCACCACCAAGCATTCCGCCGGCAAGGCCGAGAGCGTACAGACGGACGTACGAGAGCGTGTCTCCAAGCAGACCGGTTGCCATGTTATAGGTGTCCCACAGTCCCGCGCCGATGTTCAGTAACGGATTGCGACCGGGCTTGTTGAAGATATAGATGCCCAACGCCGAAACGACTGCTATACAGATGATTATCCATTTCGTCACTTCGTTCGGCAAATGGAGCAATGCACTCGTTGCGAGCACGATGATACTGCCCACAATCAGGAGCACCCAACCCCATACGGAGAGTGTCTCACGGAAACCGAATCGCTTGGTATAGCAGAGAGCTTTCACCACCATGGCGAGGCAGATATGGAACACGCCGATGCCAATGGCCAGCACCATCTGCGCATCAAATCCGGCGATGTTGCCACTGATGATAATCGACTTGAGCGCACCGGGATACCACGACGCTTCGAGCAATGGAATACCGAAGAACGTGCCAAGGAACAATCCGACAACGAACGTGCCGACACCGAGCGTGGTGATGATTGGTCCCAGTCCCTCGAACATGCTAATACTCACTTTCTTGTAATGCGTGAGCAGTCCGAACGCGATAAGCACCAGCCCATATCCGGCGTCTCCCATACACATAGCGAAGAAGAGCAGGTAGAACGGTGCAAGGATTGGCGTTGGGTCAAACTCACCGTACGTGGGCCAACCATACATGCCGGTGAAAATCTCGAACAGACGCGCGAACCCATTGTTCTTCAGTTGAGTAGGCGTGTTGTCCGTAACGATGGGATCGACGGCTTGATAGTAGATATGTTGGGCATCCAACATGCTGTTCAGAGCCCCGCAACGGTCTTCTGGACAGTACCCCTCTAACAGACAGAGAGCATTGTCCGCCACCGAGTCGGTGTTGAGCATGACGCGTTGCCAATCAATCTGTTGCTTCGCTTCGCGCAACTGCTGCTCAAGTGCCTCTTTGTTGGCCACCTGCCATGCTTCGATGCGTGCATTGGCCGCGGCGAGAAGCCCTTGAAGAGCCTCTACATCTTTCTGCAGTTCTACAGCCGACTTGGTCAGCATAACGGGTTCACAACTATCCGTTTCAGGTGCACTAAGTGCCGCAAAATAGATGCGTCCGTCTTTCTCTGCAACCACCACTCCCCACTCTTCCGCAAACTTCTCTTTCGGGCAAACGAAGAACAGCAGCGGATAACCGCTCTGCCGCAGTGCCTCGATGCGTTGCGTGTCGAACGCGCCCCAAACAGCCATTCGTTCCATCTCACGACGGGTGTCGTCGAGCTTTTTCTTCACCTCATCGCGCTCGTGCAAGAGTTGGTCGGGAGCGCCTTGATTCACAATGCGTTGAACCTCTTTCTGCTGCTCGATGAGACGCTGTAGTTGCGGGTCGTCGGCCACGCCTTCAGCTTTCTCACTCACGTGCACCACCCCGGCTTCTCGCAACTGTTCGAGAAACGCGGCGTACTCTTTGTGGAAAACCAAAAACGTGTATTTCTTCATTTTTGTAATCATGCAGTTGCCTCCTTTCTGTCGTTATCGGCCACTTCGGCTTCACGCTTGGCTTTCACTATCTTCTGGCTCGATTTGGAGAGATTCTCTTCGTCTTCCATGAAGCGTTTGATCTTGCGGATTGCATCCTGATAGCCGGGTATTTGCACTTTCTCGAAGAGGTTCACTTTCTGCGTCGTTTTCTTGCGGGCGTACTCGAGCAGATTGAGTTTTTCTCGGCAGAACTCTTGCCGGATGCCCACTTCGGCAATGGCTTTGAGTTGGGCAAATCCGTCGGCGAACCACTTGGGTGAGGAGAAGATAGAGAACTCTTTGGTTGAGTAGATGACCTCATCGAGCACGGGCACACGTACGCCGGCAATCTTCTTGATGGACATGCGCACATCATCCACGTGCAAAAGGGTCGTATCGAACTCGCCCCAAAGAGCAATCATCTCATCATAGCCCTTGATGCGCTCTTCTACCTCTCGGTCGAGTTGCGCCAACTCTTCTTTGGCCTTCTTGACCTCCAAGCGCAACGCCGACTCCTTGCTTTGCAGCGTCGGAAGAGTGCGTTGCCGCATCTTCAGGTTCTTCTCCAGACCTTGCAGAGACGTTTTGTTATATTGAAATGAAATAGCCATATCTATTGACGATTGGACCACAAGAAGTGATCGTATCCCTTGCGGGTAAAGAAGTTACGATTTCACGATTTAGTTTCGATTGTACCATTTAATTATTGTGCCAATAGGTATCAACGAGGGCCTGCTTGATGTTGACCTCTTCGGGTTTGAAATGTTTGGCGAAGAGTTGCCAAGCGATGTCGAGCATCTGCGTGGTGTTGATATTGACATCAATAGCAAGTATTTTCTCCGAATAATCTTTAGCGAACGCAAGACACCGATTGTCGTAATCGGTGAGGTCGAAACCATTCTCAAGTTTCGTTTTGGCATTCGCAGCATCGGCGTAGAGTCGAACGGCCGCGTTCATCACTTGTGGATGGTCCTCGCGCGTTTTCTTGCCGGCCACCAGTTGTTTTAGACGACTGAGCGAACGGAACGGGTCAACGATAACCTTTCCGATATCGGAGTCGCGGCGCAGATAGAGCTGTCCCTCGGTGATGTAACCGGTATTGTCAGGAATAGCATGCGTGATGTCACCACCGGAAAGTGTCGTCACGGCGATGATGGTGATGGACCCGCCCCCTGCTTCTTCGGGGAACTGAACCGCTTTCTCGTATATCTTCGCAAGGTCGGAGTAGAGAGAGCCGGGCATCGAGTCTTTTGACGGAATCTGGTCCATACGATTCGACACAATTGCAAGCGCATCGGCATAGAGCGTCATATCGGTGAGTAGCACGAGCACTTTCTCGTGCTTCTCAACAGCGAAATATTCTGCTGCTGTCAGTGCCATGTCAGGGATAAGGAGTCGCTCTACCGGTGGGTTCTCGGTGGTGTTGACGAATGAGACGATGCGGTCAAGCACACCCGCGTTCTGGAAGACGTTCTTGAAGTAGAGATAATCGTCGTTGGTCATACCCATCGCTCCGAGGATAATCTTGTCCGCCTCGGCACGCAGTGCGACGTTCGCCATCACTTGGTTGTAGGGCTGGTCGGGGTCAGCGAAGAACGGGATTTTCTGTCCCGAGACGAGCGTGTTGTTGAGGTCGATGCCCGCTATACCGGTAGCGATGAGTTCACTCGGCTGTTTGCGGCGAACGGGATTAACAGACGGACCACCAATCTCCACTTCTTTACCTTCTATCTCCGGACCTCCATCAATGGGGTTGCCGTATGCGTTGAAGAAACGACCAGCCAGTTGGTCACTCACCTTCAGTGACGGCGCTTTGCCGAGGAACACCACTTCGGCGTTGGTAGGAATACCCTCCGTTCCCTCATAGACTTGCAGCGTCACGTTGTTACCGATAATCTTCACCACTTGCGCCAGTTTGCCATTGACTGTTGCCAGTTCGTCATTGCCGACACCGTCTGCTTTGAGCGAACAGGTGGCTTTCGTAATCGACGTTATCTGCGTGTATATTTTCTGAAATGCTTTTGCCATAATATACTGATTTTTAGTTTACTTGGTTGATTCCATGCTTTGTGTTTCCGTCCCTACCTGCGGAGCATCGACTGCATCGGCAGGTGCTTCTTGGGGCACTTGTGTCGGCTCTTGTTCGGGTGCATACTCAATGGGCGGAACGCCATACATATAAACGCCGTACATCGCAACGATGGTCGTGTCAACGGGTACGCCGTACATCAGCACGCTGTGCGATTCGCAGCTGTTCAGTCCGAGCATGCCCAGTAGGACGGAGAGGATAACATTGATTTTTGTCAGCACTTTTGTTTTCATGACGCTTTCTGATTTTTAGTTAACAGTTCATCAAGCAGTGCTTTGTACTTATCGAAGTCAGCACTCTGGAACTCGCTGTAGTTCATTTGTTTGCACACGTTGATAACACGTTTGAAATACTCGCTTACATCAACGAATTGGTCGAAATCGTAGTTGCGTCGGCAGATGTCCATCACGAGGTCGAGCATATACTGCTGGCGCTCAAGGGGACAAACGGCATCGATTTTATCAAACGCATCTTGCTGAAGAATGACGAAATCAATCACTTCACTCTTCCAGAACGTCACGTGATAATCGACAGGTACGCCATCGTCGCCGAGGATATTGATCTGTTCTTGAATCTCCTTCCCGCGTTGCAGTAGCGTCTTCATGTCGTTAACTTTCGCAGTCCATTCAGGATTGATGCGCTTAGCGATATACTGCTCAAACTCAGGATATTCGATGTACTTGGAATAAGAGTCGATGGGGTTGACGGCCGGATAACGTTTGCGGTCTGCACGCGCTTGTTCGAGCGCATAGAAGCATCGTGCCACTTTCTTTGTGCCTTCAGTGACCGGCTCTTTGAGGTTACCGCCGGCGGGCGATACCGTTCCGAGGAAGGTGACAGATCCGGTTGCACCATTATTTAAATACACGTAACCCGCGCGCGCGTAGAAAGCACCGATGATGGCAGAGAGATCCATAGGGAATGCGTCCTGTCCGGGCAGCTCCTCCAAGCGGTTGGACATCTCACGTAGTGCTTGTGCCCAGCGCGACGTGGAGTCGGCCATCAGCAGCACTCGCAAGCCCATCGAACGGTAGTACTCGGCGATAGTCATCGACGTATAGACCGATGCCTCACGCGATGCCACCGGCATGTTCGATGTGTTGGCGATGATGATGGTTCGCTCCATCAGTTTGCGACCGGTATGCGGGTCTTCGAGCTCGGGGAACTCGGTGAAAGTCTCCACCACCTCGTTGGCACGCTCACCGCAAGCGGCGATAATCACGATGTCGGCTTCTGCTTGCTTGGAGATGGCGTGCTGCAGCACCGTCTTGCCTGTGCCGAAAGGTCCCGGGATAAAGCCCGTTCCGCCCTCACAGAGCGGATTAGCCGTGTCGATTGTGCGCACGCCCGTCTCGAGCAGTTTGAATGGACGGGGCTTCTCTTTGTATGCGGTGATTGCTTTCTTGACCGGCCATTTCTGGACCATTGTCACGTCGTGGTCTTGCCCATCGGCATCGGTCAGCACGGCGATGGTGTCGTGAATCTTGTAGTCGCCCTCTTTGGCCAACGACTTGATGGTATAAACACCATCCATCACGAACGGAACCATAATCTTGTGCGGCTGATGGTTCTCATCCACCTCGCCGAGCCATGCAGCGGCTTCTACCTTGTCGCCGGTTTTGGCCAACGGCTTGAAATGCCAGAGACGCTCCTCATCGAGCGGGTAGTTGTACTCGCCTCGCTGGAGAAAAACGCCGTGCAACTTGTCCAAGTCGTTCTGTAAGCCGTCATAGTTGCGACTGAGAAGTCCCGGACCGAGCGTCACCTCCAACATGTGACCCGTAAACTCTACTGTGTTGCCGACTTTGAGGCCTCGCGTCGATTCGAAGACCTGTACATAGACGTCTCCAACTATCTTGATGACCTCAGCCATGAGCCTTTTCTCGCCGAGGGTGATATAACAAATCTCGTTCTGCGAAACCGGCCCATCGACGCCAACCATCACAAGGTTGGAGATAACACCTTTAACTTTTCCTGTTGTCATATGATATTCGTATTTACTTTTTTTTCTTCTATTTCTTTCTTCATCCGCCGGATTGCAGTCTCCAAGCAGAACACTTCTATCATCTCTGTGGAACGCTCTTTCCCGTAGAACCGTAGTGCTGTCAGGTATGCCTCTTTCTGCTCCTGTTCAATGATAAGCAGTGGCTGACCTAACGTCAGCAGTATCAGGTTCATAATCAGCCTGCCGGTCCTGCCGTTGCCGTCCCTGAAGGGATGAAGATACTCAAACCAACAATGGAACTGTGCCGCTAATCACCTCTTCGCGGTAATGGGTCAGCAGCTCGTCATATACGCGGGTCAGTTGTTCCACGGATGGTTATTTGAATTTCACGTCGCGTTTCATGTCGGCGATGAGTGCTCGGAAGATACGCTCCCCCTCATCGCGATTGAGGATGTCCCAGCGATGGAGCATCTGTGCTTGGAGCCAATAAGCGAACACGTTCTCGGCCTCGAAATAGCGGAAGAGAGTCTTCTCTTCTATCCACGTCCATCGCAATGCGTCGGTCTTTTTCTCACGCTCGTAGAGGTCTTCCACCTCGCTCAAGCGGAGGATGTCGTCAATCTCGGGTAGTGTCGCACTGAGCCCGAAATCTTTGGCGGTGGAGTGCCTGAGCGCGTCCTGCACCTCTCCCTCCCCGACGATGTTCTTGCGGATGTCAAAGCCGTGCTTGCGGCAGATGACCGCTGCGAGGATATTGTTCAGATTGAGGTTGAAAGCGAACCAGTCACGCACGAAGGCGTTGTTGCTGCGCATGCCTTCTTGATAGAGCAGTTGCGCACGCAAATCCTCCTCGCGAAGAACCGTCGGCTCGTCGTCTCGCTCTGCAAGCAACTCCGTGAAATGCTCGTCGGACGGCTTACGACACAACATGTCGAACGACTTGAGGTCAGCGGGACTCAGACTCTCGCGAATCTCCGTCTCCAACTGCTCAGGAGTCAAGCGTTGCTTGGTGTCCATCGACAATTCCTGCAAACCGACAAGTAAACAATGGTAAAGCATTGATTCGGATGTTTTTCGGGGTTAAAAGAGCATTTCCTGTATCTGCGGACGAAGATACTCCTTGAAGTATTCGATGAACTCGTTGTCACCGAACGCCAGTTTGTATCCGTCTTTTGCGGGCTTGATGGCAAAGTCGGTCTTCAGCCCTTTCACCTCTTCTATCTTTACGCCCTTGTCAAGCAAACCCTTCACGTTCGCCTCCACGTATTTCTTCAACTCAGCCGCCTGTTTGGCCTCAATAATCACCTCACCGCCTTTAGCCAACTGCGCTGCAAGATTGGTGATGAGTTTCTGCATGAACGCCTTGTCAGCCGTTGCAGCCTTGACGCTGTCGGACGCTATGCTGCCGGTGATGAGGTTCGTTATCTCCGTCTTAAT
This sequence comes from uncultured Bacteroidales bacterium, assembly GCA_937892015.1. Classification (GTDB taxonomy): domain Bacteria; phylum Bacteroidota; class Bacteroidia; order Bacteroidales; family Paludibacteraceae; genus Colicola. Next base: position 7,900 of record CALAUY010000133.1, read on the forward strand.
AGCGTTGACGGATTGCTCGGCGTACAGCTTGAGCTCTGCTCGTGTGTTCTTGTCGAGCTCCGCAGCCTGCTGCTCAGCAACTGCCAGTGTAGCTTTTGCCTCCCTTTCAGCCTCTGCCACGATGGCAGCAGCCTCTTCTTGCGCCTTGGCCAACAACGCCGCTGCTTCTGCTTTGCCTTTCTCTACGCCTTCCGTGTAGAGCTTGTCTGTTAGTTCTTGAAGTGTGTTCATATCTATATGTGTTTATTTATTCTCAATAATGTCGTTCTGTATTATTTGTCGTTCTATATTATTTGTCGTTCTATATTATTCGTCGTTCTATGTTATTCATCGTTCTGTGTTGTTTGTCGTTCTGTGTTATTCGTCGTTCTGTGTTATTCATCGTTCTATGTTATTCGTCGTTCTATGTTATTCGTCGTTCTATGTTATTCGTCGT